>DAHWPS010000032.1:0-22779 GCA_027342785.1 Acidimicrobiaceae bacterium | reverse complement strand
CGGTGCATGGGAGCGGACGTCGAACACCGCCGCATCGGTGACCAGGCGGGTCAGCGGGATCTCGTCGAGAGTGGCTCCCCCGTCGATCTGATGTGCCGGGGCGTCGATGTGCGTGCCACTGTGGTTCGTGAAGGCATAGCGCGACATGGCGTAGCCGTCGCGCTCAACGGTCGCGAGCTCGGTGAACTCGGGTCGCTCGATGCCGTCCATCAGCGGCATCGCGCTGTCGAAGTAGTGCGAGCAGTCGACCACTCTCAAGGCCGTGCCCCCTCGCGAAGAGCCGTGCAGAGGCGTTCCGCCTCATTGCGCTTATTGCGCTTCGTACGCCGCATCAGCCAGGCCTCTCCCCCCTGTAGCTGTCGCCAGCCGGTGACCGAAGATCCCCAACGAACGTGATCAACGATATGTCATCGTTCCGTCACGGTCAAGGAGGGCGTGAGCTGCGGGAACCGCCGTCGCGTTCTCGCCCCGGCGGCTCCTCCGACAGCTGGCCCGGGCTCGCGCCGATCCTGTGTCAGATCGGACGCGCGACAGGGACGAGGCCGTCCTGGTCCAACGCAACCTCGTCCCCCACCTCGGCAGCGCCCTCGACGCGAGCGACCACCAACGGTCCGAGCGCGACGCGCACCAAGCCCACGTGGACGCCGTCGCGGGCGTTCACCGTGCTCCCCTCGACGTGGCCACGTTCCACGGGCTCGTACCGCCACGTGGTCCCCGCGCACGACGGGCACAGGAACAGCTGCGGAAACGTCGCGTTCCCACAGGTGGCACATACCGGGATCGACAAGCTCATGGCCCCTCCAGCACGACAGCGTTCGCGCAGCCACCGTACCGGTACAGGACCATCCCATAACCGGTCACGACTGCGAGGCGCGCATTCTCCACCTGGCGATCACCTGCTCGGCCCGTCAACTGGGTGAACGCTTCGACGAGCCCGATCATCCCTCCCGCACATCCGGCCTGCCCCGCGGACAGCTGCCCTCCAGACGTATTGACCGGCAAGTGCCCCTCTTCCACACGATGCCTGAGGAACCCGGCAATGTCCCCGTCGGGGACGAAACCGAGGTCGTCGAGCTGGGCAATTGCCATCGCGGGGTAGTCGTCGTACACGGAGATCACGTCGACGTCCTCGGGGCCGACCCCGGCGTCACGCCAGAGGTCGTCCGCGATCTCGGCGATGCCGGTCCGGAGCCCGTCGCCACTCTGGCCGTCGTAGTTGTACAGCGAGCGCAGGGCTCGGATCTTCACGCCGTCGCCGGATCCCGACACCACCAACGCATCGGCACCGCTCACGACGGGAACGCAGTCGAGCCGATGCAGCGGCTCCGCGACCGCCGGCGCGTCCAAGTACTCCTGCAGGGTGAGCGGGCTGCGGTACACCGCTCCAGGATTGCGCGTCGCCCAACTGCGTTGGGCGACCACCAGACGGCCATAGTCCTCACGCGTGAGGCCCCGTTCGTCCATCTGCTTACGAGTGATCATCGCGAAGAGCGGGTTCGGACCGCCGGTAGGGATCTTCGCCAGGTACTTCTCGGTGACGATGTTGTAGCGGTCCACCATCTGGCGAAAGCCGCCCGCGTCGAAGTGGTCACCCGAGAGCAGGACGATCGTCGTCGCGTCTCCCGACTCGATCGCCCGAGCGGCATGCTGCAGCAACTGGATGCCAGAGACGCCTCCATTCCCGTCGTCCATGAGCCAACGCGCCCGCACGCCGATCTTCCAGGCGAGATCGATCGCCCGGTCAGGGGGGAGCATGAAGGACGCGACCCCGAGACCGTCGACTGCGCTGCGCTCGATCCCGGCGTCGGCGAGCACCCGTACGAAGGCGTCGGCGAGCAGCGACTCAGTAGAGACATCGTCTGCAGGGTGCCTGGTATAGGGCACTTCTGCCGCGCCGACGATCCGGACCTCCGGCACGCCGCTCACCGATCGCCCTCCGAGGCCCCCTGATCGAGGCACGCTCCGTCATGGACGCTGGCAGCGCGTTCGACGCTCACATGAACCTCCTTCTTGCTTCTTTCAGACATTTGCTCGCCCCGATCACATTCCAGTGAAATGCGCGTCACGTTTCTCACGGAAGGCCGCGAACCCTTCCCGAATATCCGCGCTCTCGAGAAGGGCGAACACCGCATCGCCCTCCCGGTCCAGTCCTGCCGGTAGCTCTCTCCCCCAGCACTCGTAGACCAGGCGCTTCATCTTCCCGATCGCAAGGGTCGGTCCGCTGGCCAATTGCGATGCGACCTCGGTCGCCCGAGCAACCACTTGGTCATCGGCAACGACCTCGTTCACGAGCCCGAACCGGAGCGCCTCCTCCGCGTCGAGACGCTGCCCCGTCGCCATCAGCCAGAACGCACGCGCAGTGCCCACGAGACGCGTGAGCCTCTGGGTGCCGCCGGCTCCCGGGAACAGGCCCAGCGCGGCCTCGGGGAAGCCGAACAACGCCCCACGACCCATGATCCGGACGTCGCACGCGAGCGCCAGCTCGGCGCCCCCTCCGAGCGCGAAACGCTCGATCGCGCACACGACGGGCTTCTCGAGACGTTCCAGCGCATCCTCGGCTTCGACTTCCCGGCGCATCTTCCGGTAGGTCTGACGCGAGTGGTCGCTCATGATCTCGATGTCGGCGCCCGCGCAGAACCTGTCACGTCGCCCTCGGATGAGCACGGCCCGAACGGCCGGGTCGACCGCAACCTCGTCGATGGCCCGGATGATCGCGTCGATGAGCTCGGGCGTCATGGCATTCACGGGCGGATGGTCGAGCCAGAACGTGGCCACGCCGCCGTCTGAACGCTCGACCTCCACCGCGCTGCTGTTCACAGGATCCAACCGAAGCACCTTTCTCGATGATGGATGTCAATGATGAAATGCGAGCTGGACCTGACGCCGGGAAGGGAACCGTACCGCCCTGGGGAGAAGAGCAACTGCCTTTTCCGGCGGCGCGGTCGAGCTCACCAACGGATCACGACCCGCCCTCGTGCACGACCGGCGCCCAGCTGCTCGACCGCTGTCGCCAATCGTCGCGCCTCGACGCCGACGGTCGCCACCTCGAGCTCCCCGTTCGCGAACTGACCGATCAAGCGACCCTCGAGGTCCCGCGGGGGCCTCCTCCTCATCATGTTGACAGGCAGAAGCCGCACATCTCGTGCCAGAAGGTTCGGGAGTGTGAAACATGCTTCCTGCCCGGCAGTGTAACCGAGGTACGCGATGCGCCCCCCTGGCTCGACCATTCGGACACGGGAGGCGAGCCGAGGACCTCCGACGGTGTCGACGAGGAGGTCCACGGGCGCCTCGATCCCTTCGTCGCCGACAACGACCTCGACCTCCGGCGGGAGACCCGCTCCCCGCTCCTTCTCGCGTACCAATGCGACGACCCCTTCGGCTCCGTGTCGCAGAGCCAGCTGCACGACGAGCGAGCCCACGGCCCCGCTCGCACCGGCGACCCCCACACGTTCTGCTCGCTGCATGGCACCGACCTCGAAGAGCGCGACCCATGCAGTGAGCGCGACCGATCCGCACGCAGCCGCCACCTCGGCGTCCAACGAGGGCGGGACTTCCACGACGACCTTCTCGGGCGCAGCGACGTACTCCGCCCAGGTACCCGGTCTGGACGCACCCAGACCGCCGCCATAGAGACGCACCAGCGATCCCAGCACGACCCTGGGATCGACTCCCGCCCCAACCTTGACAACCGTGCCAGCGCCTTCGAGACCCGGAGTGTACGGAAGCACCGGGCGGACGGCGAACCGCCCCCCCGCGACCGTCAGGTCGTGGTGGCTCACGACGCTTGCGGCCATCTTGACCAGCACCTCCCCCTCACCGACTTCGGGCAGCGGGAGTCGATCCAGCTGTGGAGCCGCTCCGAAACGATGGACGCGTGCGGCCGTCATCTCCACGGGAAGCTCGTGGGGAGTCTCGAACCCAGGGGATTGGTCAGCGGCCATGCGCTCCTCGCACGTCGATACGCTCGCGGTCTCAGTAGGAACGGGGCATACCCAGGTCGTGCTGAGCCAGGTAGTTCAACGTCATTTCGTCCGACACGGGGGTGATCCGGTAGAGGCGAAGATTGCGCCAGTGACGTTCGACGCCGGATTCGGCGATGTACCCCGCCCCCCCCAACGTCTGGATGGCGGCGTCAGCAGCAGCAAGGGCCGCGTGGGTGGATGCGTACTTCGCCATCGCAGCCGAGACCCCGCAATCGCGCCCTTGGTCATAGAGCCACGCCGCTTCGTACACCTGCAAGCGCGCCGCAGCCAGGTTCACCCGAGCCTCCGCCAGAGGAAACTGGATCGCCTGATGCGCGGCGATCGGCACTCCCCATACCTCGCGCCCCATCGCGTAGTCGATCGCCTTCCTCAATGCCAGCGTGCCGGTGCCGATCTCGGTCGCGGCCAGGATGATCCGCTCCGGGTTCAGCACGTCGTAGAGCGCCTTCCATGCTCCGCCCTCTTCACCCACGATGTTCTCAGCCGGGACCTCATAGTCCGTGAAGTACACGGCGTTCGTATCCATGAAGTTGTTTCCCATCTTGCGGAACGGCCTCGCCTCGACCGACGAGTCCGGAAGCTCTCCGAGAAGCAGAGAGATGCCTCGCGTGCGGCGTGACGGATCGTATGGAGAGGTCCTCGCCATCACGACGATGCGGTTCGCGTTCCCGACCAGCGAGATGAACATCTTCTGACCGTTGATCCGGTACGTGTCTCCCGAAAGCGTCGCATTCGTCCGAATCGTCGTGATGTTCGAGCCGGAGTCAGGCTCGGTGAACGCGCCGGCCCAGAGGTCACCCGATGCGAGACCGGGTAGGTACGCCTCCTGCTGCTTCCGGCTTCCGTGTCGGCTGAGCAGGCATCCGCCGAACACCGGGCCGCTCACGAACAGTGAGCCGCCCTCCATACCTGCGCCGCCTTCGGCGAGCGCCTCCACGGCGATGGCCATGTCGAGGAGCCCCTTGCCGCTCCCGCCGAATTCTTCGGGCACGGAGACGCCCAGCAGCTCGCGCTTGGTCAGCGTCTCCCAGAACTCACGTGGAAAGCGGTGGTGCTCGTCCACGTCCTGCCAGTAGGTGTCGTCGACGCTCTTGGCGACGTCCATCGCCAGCTCGCGAAGGGCGATCTGGTCCTCGTCGTAGTCGAAATCCATCGGGAACCTCCTGGGTGAGACGCTCGGGGCCTGCCGTAGAAGGCCGGCCGGTCGTTGCCCGTCATGAGACGTTGGCCGTCATGAGACGTTGCCCGCGGAGCTGCCCGCCGCCGAGCGCCGTTGCGCCGCGGCTTGGAGCACCGCATCGACGATCTTGCTGTACCCGGTGCAGCGGCAGAGGTTTCCTGCCAGAGCTTCCCTGATCTCGGCTTCGTCGGGCGACGAGTTGGTGCGAAGCAGCGCCTCGACGGACATGACCATGCCTGGGGTGCAGAACCCGCACTGGCTGGCGCCGTTCGAGACGAAGGCGGCCTGCACCTCGTCGAGGCCATCCGCAGTCTCCAGGCCCTCGACGGTCGTGACCTCCCGTCCCTGGACCTGACACGCCAGCTGGAGGCAGGAGACGACGGGTTCCCCCTCCACGAGCACGGTGCATGCACCGCAGTCACCGGTGAGACAGCCCCACTTCGTCCCGGTGAGGCCCAGGACATCTCGTAGGAACGAGAGCAGGGTCAGGTCCGGTTCCACGTCGCATGCATAGTCGTCGCCGTTGATCGTGAGCTCCACTTTCATCGCAGCTCCCCTGTCCACATGCCTGTCCACACGCCGTTCGCCGGAGCCGGCGAACCTTCGGGCCAAGACGCCGTGGCACGGAGCCACGCAATACGGAGCGCTCTGGGAACGAGGACGGACACGACCTCGCGCCGGTAGTCGGCCGTTCCCCTCGCATCGCTGATGGGAGCGCACGCTTGCGCTGCACGCCTTCCGGCCTCCGCGAGCACGTCAGATCCGAGGTCGGTGCCCACGACGGCGTCCTCCGCCCCGGCCACCACCATCGGCACGGGTGCGACAGCGGAGAGCGCGACACTGGCCTTCGACACGGCTCCCTCCTTGACGTGCACCGAGGCAGCCACGCCGACACCTGCCAAGTCCATCGACCAGCGGACCGTCTGGCGCAGGTAACAGGAGCCCGATGTCGAGGAGGGCACTCGGGCTCGGACAGCGGTCAGCAGATCTCCGGGTGCGAGGATGGTTCGCCCCGGCGAGACGAAGAAGTCGGCCAACGGGGTCGAATACCGACCGCTGGCCCCGGTGATCTCGGCGACGGCTTCGTGGACGAGCAGGGCAGGGGGCATCTCCGCCGACGGCGTTGCGTGGCAGAGATTGCCGCCGACGGTCGCCATGGTCCGAATCTGCACCGAGCCCAAGACCCTGGCAGCTTCGACGAGCGCAGCTGCCCGTCTCGCCAGCTCGGCATCCAGCTCGATCGACCGGATCCGAGTGAGCGCGCCGAGCCGCAGAAGCTCCCCGTCGAGCTCGAAGCCACCGAACCCGCGAAGCCCGCTGAGGTCGACCAACCGCTCCGGGCGCGATCGGCCGGTCCGGGTATCGACGAGGATGTCGGTGCCGCCTGCGATCGGCATCGCTGTAGCCGGATGATCGGCAAGAAAGGCCACCGCTTCCTCGATCGAGCCAGGGATGAAGACGTCAGCCATGTCCAGACGCGTCCTTTCCGGCGATGACGTGTGAGCGTTCCTCGGAGTCGATCCAGTGCTTCACCTTCCAGGGCCGCATCGGGTACTCACGCGGACGGACGCCCGTTGCGTCTGCAATCGCGTTCGCGATGGCAGCAGGCGGCGGAATGATCCCTCCTTCGCCGACACCCTTCGCTCCGAAGGGCCCGAGAGGGTCGATGGTCTCGACAAGGTTCACCACCGTGCGCGGGACGTCCACGGAAGTCGGCAAGCCGTAGTCGTGGAGGTTCGGCGCCGCGATCTGGCCGTCGAACATGACGAGCTCCTCCGACAGCGCCAAGCCCACCCCCATCGCCGCGCCGCCCTCGATCTGCCCTTCGCACGACATCGGATTGATCGCCCGCCCGACGTCGTGTGCCGTCCACAGATTGAGCAGCCGCACCATGCCCGTTCCCGGATCGACTTCCACTTCGGCCACGTGGGCGCCGAACCCGTACGCCGCCGAGATGTTGCCGCGGTACTCCTTGTCCTGATGGTGAGTCGGCGGGTCGTAGAAGGCCGTCGCCATCACGACGCTGCCCTCCTCCCGCAGCAGACGACGTCGGACAGCACGTCCGAAGTCGATCCGCCGTTCGGGTTCGTCGGCTACTTCGACGACCCCATCTCGAACCCGCAGGTCGCAGGGACGCGCCTCGAGCAGGTCGGCAGCTGTCTCGAGGATCTTGTCGCGAGCCGCCGCCGCGGCCATGCGGGCTGCGTTGCCGGCGACGAACGTCGTACGACTCGCGTGCACGCCGACGTCCCACGGCTTGATGTCCGTGTTCGAGTTGACGACCTGGACCGATTCGATCGGCACGCCAATCTCCTCGGCGACGATCATGGCGAGCGCGGTCTCCGAGCCCTGACCCAGCTCGGAGGACCCCGAGATCAGCGTGACCTGACCAGATTCCTCCACCTTGACGATGGCGCCGCACCCGTCAGACCCGTAGATGCGCGCGCCACCGCCGACGTGGATGAACGCTGCCGCTCCGAGACCCCGATGGCGGTCACGCATCGTTCCTCTGCGCTCGTCCCATCCTGACTGCTCGCGTACGATCTCCAAGCACTCGCTCAGCCCGCAGGACGTGATCTCCATGCCCTGAGGCGTGACGTCGCCGGATTGGTTGGCATTGCGCAGTCTGAGATCCATGGGGTCCATGCCCAGCGCATCGGCCAGCTCCTCCATCTGCTGCTCGACGGCGAACGTCGCCTGGGGGTTTCCGAAACCCCGCACGGAGCCCCCGTAATTCTTGTTCGTGTACACGACAGCACAGCGAATGCGGCTGTTCGGCACCCGATACATCGAGGTGATCGTGTTCATCGCGACGAGCATCGCGTGCGATCCCCAGGCGTTGTAGGCGCCGTTGTCGGACACGACCTCCGCGTCGCGGAAGAGCAGGTTCCCCTCGGCATCAGCGCCGGTCCGCAGCCTGAAGTGGATCGGCTGACGCGTGCGCGTCCCGATGAACTCCTCCTCCCTGCTCATCGCCAGGCGAACCGGTCGTCTCGCGTGCTTCGCCAACATGACGGCGATGAAATCATGGGTGTCGATGTCGATCTTTCCTCCGAAGCTCCCGCCTACGGGGGGCTGGATAACGGTGATCTTCCTCCAGTCCAGCCCAAGGACGTCTGCGAGCGCTTTACGGTACATGAACACCATGTGGACCGGGCTCCACACCGTCAAATGACCCGAAGGGCTGAACGAAGCGATCACCACGTGGGTCTCGATCGGAGCTGGTGCAGCCTGGGGCGCGGAGTAGCGACCCTCGACGACCACCGCGGCGCGTTCGGCAGCGGCATCGACGTCTCCGTGGTCGAAGTCCCAGCGCATGGAGACGTTGCCGCTGACGTCTGCGAGCTCGTCGTGTATGCAGGGCGACGCATCTTCCAGGGCCTCGTACGGATCGAAGACCGCAGGGAGCACCTCGTACTCGACGTGGATCAGATCGATTGCCCTCTTCGCGACCTCTTCGTCGATCGCCGCGACCGCCGCCACTTCGTCCCCGATGAAGCGGACCTTGTCACCCTTGAGCGGCATATTGTCGTTTCCATACCCGAAACAGCTCTGTTGCACGTTTCCTGCATGGATCACCGCGCGCACGCCGGGCAGGCGCTCGGCAGCCGAGACGTCGATCGACAGGATCCGGGCGTGGGGATGCGGACTGCGCAGGATGGCCCCTTCGAGCAGCCCCGACATGCGCAGGTCGTCCGCGTACGCGATCTGGCCCGTCACCTTCTCGGGTGCGTCGAGCTTCGGGATCCGGCGCCCGACCACCTGCAGTTCACTCGTCCGAACCGCTGGCATACCTCCACGCTCCTGTCCTGGTCGCTTCGACCGCGAGCCTGCCACCGGCACGACCGGATGTCAAGCTCCTGTGACGACCGTCACCAATCTGCCACATCGACCAGACGACGCCTCAGGGCGAATAGCGGCTCAGCACGCTGGAGACGTAGTGCTCGCCCAGGCCGGAGAGCAGGTCGACGAGGTCGAAGAAGATCTCGGCGGCCCGCTGTCCCTCCCACGTGGCGGGGAGGAGCTCGGGCGGCAAGCCCGGATCGAGGTAGGGGAACCGCTGCCAGGCCGAGACCACCCCCAGGTAGTCGACGAAGGCGGCTTTCCCGTCTTCGCCACCCCGGCGCCAGCGCGCCACGGTCGCCGACTGCTCCCGGGCGAACTCGGCATATTCCACCCCCAATCGATCCAAGTTCCACCAGCGAGCGACGCGCGCTGCGGTCGTCTCGAACCCCTCGTGGTCGGCATGGAACAAGTCGACATAGCCGTCCATGCCGAGACGCACGACGAGGCGCCTCGCTCCTTCGGCGAGGCGCCAGGGCGCGATCCACACGCCGGGAGAGACATTGCCGAAGCCTTGCCAGGCGAGCCGGGACCTCAAGAGATGACGTTCGCCGCGTTTGGACTCGGGGACCGAGAAGACCGCGACGACCCATCCGTCTTCCAGCTTGGCGGGCGGACGCCTGGCGAGGATCCGCTGGTCCCCCTCCTCGAGGACCTCCTTCGCGTAGTCCGTGAGCGCATATCCGATGCGGCCGTGGCGCCGCTCCGGCACGAGGAGGTAGCGTCGCTTCATTCGGGAGACCGCCGAGCGGGCGGCCCGCTCGTCGACGCCGAGATCGCCGAGGAGCGCCACGAGCCCCGCGACGGAGATCCAGCCGCCCAGGCGCCGGCCGTACGCGCCGTAGATGTTGAGCACCATCGACTTCGGCTGTTGCGCGACCACTCTCGCCAGCTCCTTTTCCAACCCTGGCTCCAGACCCTGTCCAGCGTCGCACTGGGGGGACAATGCACCGGTCGACGGGGCGCTTGTGTCGATACCATAACGTCGTGGCTGCTGCCTCTTCGGCCCCGAGCGCGCCGGATCGTCCCGGCTCTGCTCCGACGCCGGAAGCCCTGAGCCGTCTCGACGAGCTCCTCGGCCCAGGGCAGGTGCTCATCCCAGGCCGCGACGACATCATCCGGTACGACACGGACGTGCTGGGGCGCCGCTCTCCCGCCTGCTGGGTAGCCCGCCCCAACGACCTCGAGGACGTGCGCTCGATCGTCCGTTGGGCATACGCCGAGCGCGCCGAGCTCGTCGTCCAAGGCGCCAATACCGGTCCGGTGCTCGCCGGAGTCCCGCGAGCCGGCCGTCACCAGGGCATCGTTTCGATGGAGCTCTGTCGTTCGACGATCGACGTCGACGTGCTGAACAGGACCGTCACGGCCAGTGCTGGCGTCGACCTCGCAAGCCTGAACGATGCATTGGCGCGCAGCGGCCTCACCCTGCCGATCGACCTCGGAGCCAACCCCTCGGTGGGAGGGATGGTCGCGGCGAACACCGGGGGGGCCCGCCTCATCCGTCATGGTGACGTTCGGCGCCATGTGCTCGGGCTGGAGGTGGTGCTGCCGGACGCGCACGCCACGGTGCTGCCCTTGCTCCGGCGTCTCCGTAAGGACAACCGTGGGCCAGACCTGAAGCACCTCTTCATCGGCAGCAGCGGAACGCTCGGCATCATCACGGCGGCGGTGCTCGCCGTGGACCCCTTGCCGCGAGACGTCGCCACGGCTCTCGTCGCCGCGAACGACGGCAGCGGCGTACTGCACTTCTTGACCCTGCTCGAGGCGAGAGCCGTGGAGCATCTCAGCGCGTACGAGTTGCTCTCACGGCCGACGCTCGAGGCCATCTCCAGGCACCTTCCATCCGGAATTCGCTGGCCCTTCGAATTCCCGGGGGTTCCGGACCTTCCCCCGTTCCTCATCCTCGTCGAGCTCAGCGCCTCCGACTCCGCGCACGGCGGGCGCCAGAGCCTCGAAGACGATCTGACGACGCTCATCGACCAGAGCGCCTCCCGGGGCTGGGTCGCCGACGCATGGTTCGGACGTCCGACCACACTCTGGCCTCTTCGCCACGCAGCGATCAACGCCCTTCACCAGGAGGGGCCCATGGTGGCGTTCGACCTTTCGGTCCCGCGCTCACAGCTCTTCGAGACGCGTGACCAGATCATCGCGTTGGTCGCCGACAGAGCGCCGCATGCCCGGTATGCCGACTTCGGGCACGTCGGCGACGGGGGACTCCACTCCGTCTTCATCTGGCCCCGAGAGCTGCGTGTCGAACGTCGTCTCCGCGAGCAGGAACGTCTACGTGAGGCGATGTACGAGCTCATCGCAGCGGCGGACGGTACGTTCAGCGCGGAGCATGGTCTCGGCCCGGAGAACGAATCGGCGTTCCGACGCTACAGTCCCGAGATCCGACATGCCCAGGCCGCGCTCAAGGCGCTCTTCGACCCCCGAAGAATTCTCGGATCCGTCGATCTGTCCTGACTGCCCTGAGGTTCCCGAGGCACGGCTGGGCCCCTGGCCGGGGGCGACGAGCCGACGTCGCGCTCGCCGCCCCCGGCATGGTCTGGCTCGCGCTCAGCGGTGCGCGGCAGCGAGCACTTTCGTGCCGGTCTCCACCAGCTTGAACTTGCCCCCGACGACTTTCATCACCGACAGCGACGACGACAGCACTCCGCCGTGGACCTTCGAGCTGAAACTGAACACGCCCGTGACTCCCGGAACCCTCACGACCTTCGTCTGCAGATAATGCTCGATCGCCGGTCCACTGGTTCCCACTGCCCTCATCGCTTTCACGAGCAGCGTCATGCAGTCGTACATGTCCCCCGCGAACCTGTTCTCGCTCCCGTAGAGCTTCAAGAAGGACTTGATCACCGGAACCTGGGGGTCGTGCCGCGGCAGATCCTGGTACACGCTCAAGTTCCCCCCGACGACGGTCGCCCCGTTCGCCGCCGCTCCGACGGCCTTCGGGAATGTCGCGAGCGCGACACCGTTCCCCTGGAACACCGGGACCTTGATCCCGGCTGACGCCAGCTCGCCTTGGATGATGAACGCACCCGGCGGGATCCCGTAGACGAGAAGTGCTTGCTCTCCAGGAAGCGTCTTCACCCGCTCCAGGTAAGACGTCAGGTTCGTCGATGTCGCAGGGTACATGAGCGTGTCGAGCAGTTTCTGGCCGTTCCTCTTCGCCACCTTCTCGAATACCGGGAGGCCCTGCTGGCCGAACGCGGAATCGACTCCGAGCCACGCAATCTTCTTGATCCCGTGCTCTTTCATGTAGTCGAGCATGATCTCGGCGACGCTTGTAGGTGATTCAGGTATCTTGAAGAAGTAGGGAGCAACCGGATTGTTGAATGTACCCCCACCGATATCGCCTAGCGTCGGTATCTTGTCCTGCTTGACGAGAGGCAGGAGGGCTTCTCCCAATGTGGTGGTGCTGATCCCGAGCAGCGCCACCGCGTGGTCTTGGCTGATCATCTGACGGGCGTCGAGCAGGCCGGTTGTCGGGCTGGTCTTCGTGTCCATGATCTTCAGCTCGATCTTGCGCCCGTGCACGCCACCGTGCGCGTTGATCTGCTTGGCGTACTCGACAGCGACCTTCTCGTCCGCCTGTCCGATCGCCGCCTCGGCCCCGGACAGCGCCACGGGCACCCCGATGACGATCGGTCCTTTGGAGGAGGATTTGGCGCTGGCGCCTGCCGTCCCCGCGCCAAGAGCCACCGTCGTCAGCGCTGCCGTCGCCAACGCCGTTACGACCGCCACCGATGCCCGTACTTTGCCTTTGCTCATGTTCCCTCCCTGTTTGTTCTCGTCGACGCGATCAACGAGATCTGTCACTGCTCGGTTCACGCGAACCTGCCCCTCCATCGTCCGCGTGCCGTTCCGCCTTCGGGTCGGTGGGTCCGCCGAGATAGGCTGCGACCAGCGCCTCTTCGTCCAACACGGCGTCCGCTGACGTCTGGCGTACGACGACGCCCTGCTCCATCACGAGAAGACGATCGGCAAGCGCCATGGCAAGGCGGACGTTCTGCTCGACGATCAGCAGCGTCAGACCTTGCCGGCGCAATTCGCGCAATGCATCGACCACTGCGTCCACGACGACGGGGGCGAGCCCGAGAGATGGCTCGTCCACCATCAGGACCCGTGGGGTGCTCATCAGCCCCCGAGCGATTGCAAGCATCTGCTGCTCTCCACCTGAAAGCGTCCCTGCCCGTTGCTCGCGCCGCCGTGCCAACGTCGGGAACAGCTCCTCGACTCGCTCCAGCTGCTGCGGCACCTTTCGCTCCCGGCCGAGCACGTAGCTTCCGAGAAGCAGGTTGTCCCGAACCGACATCGATGCGAAGAGCTGCCGGCGCTCGGGAACCAGGACGAGACCTCTGCGTACGGTCTCCTCGACTTTCAATCCCCCGATGGCCACATCATCGAGCGATACGCTCCCTCCAGCCGGACGGACGAGCCCGCAGATCCCCGCGAGCAGGCTCGTCTTGCCTGCCCCGTTCGCACCGACGACGCCCAGGCACTCGGCTTGTCGCAGCGCGAGCGATACCCCGCGCACCGCCCGAACCGCTCCGTAGGCAACCGAGAGATCCTCGACCTTCAGTACCGCTGGCCGTTCGGTTGCGGTGGTCATGCGCCTTCCTCCGGCACGGAGGTAGCGCCTTCAGGCCGAGCGCCGGCACCGCGGACACTCGCACGAGAGAGATCGAGGTGGCTCGTTCCGAGATACGACGCGATCACGGTTTCGTCCTTGCGAACCTCGTCGGGAAGCGCGGTCAGGAGCTGTCGTCCCGAGTCGAGGACCGTCACGCGGTCTGCCACGTCCATGAGGGCGCGCATGTTGTGCTCGACCATCACGATGCCCAGCGACTCGCTCGCCAGCGCCCGGACGAGCTCGACCAGCTCTTGGGCTTCGGAGGCGCTGAGGCCGGCGGCAGGCTCGTCGAGCAGCAGGACGTGAGGCTGCGCGGCCAGCGCCCTGGCGATCTCGACCCGTCGCTGTTGGCCATAGGGAAGCGTGCCAGCGGCGCGCGCCGCGTATCGTTCCATGCCCACGCGTTCCAGGGCATGCCCGGCACGCTGTGCCAGAACGCGCTCGTCACGCCAATGTCGGGGAAGACGGAAGATGGCTGAGAGCGCTCCGGCATGGGCGCTCAGGTGCGCTCCGACCATGACGTTCTCGAGCACCGACATATCCGGGAACAGCTCGATGTTCTGGAACGTCCTGGCGAGGCCATGACGCGCGATGCGATACGGGGCCATGCCCGTCACGTCGGTCCCCCCGAGGCGCACCACACCCGAGGACGGTTGCACGTGGCCCGAGAGGCAGTTGAAGAACGTGGTCTTGCCCGCGCCGTTCGGACCGATCAGCCCGACCACCTCTCCCGCCCGCAGCTCCAGGCTGACTCCGTCCAGTGCGGTGAGGCCTTCGAAGCGACACGTCACCCCTACGGCTTCGAGAAGGCACGGGGGATCGGGATCGGCCTCACCCTCGACGTCGCTCGTGATCCCGGGAGCAACGGCAGCGACCGCGCTGACGTCAGCCACCGCGCTGGTGGAGGGCTCTCCAAGAGCCGCTTGCAAGGCAACCGCGTGGCTCTCCGTCGAGATCCTCCGGTTCGCTGCGTTCGCCTCCGGGCTCCAAGATGCAATCATGCGTGCGAGCCCGTCCCCGATGCTCGCGAGCCCACCCGGCAGCAGCAAGAGCACGAGGATGAGCACGACCCCGAAGCCGATCGTGGTGAAGTAGGACGAATTGATGTGGATGACGTCCGGGCCGTACGTCTGAAGCGCCGCCTGGAAGACCACGACGCCCAAGACGCCGAACGGTGCGCCCCAGATCGAGCGCAGCCCGCCGACCACGGCCATGAGGAGGACTTCCACGGTCACGAGAATTGTGAACGACGAGGCGCCCACCACGCCCACGTAGTTGGCGTACAAGCTTCCCGCGACGCTGGCGATGATCGCCCCGGCTACGAACGCGACGACCTTGTAGTGCGTGGCATTGACCCCGGCAGAAGCTGCGGCGGCTTCGTTCGCTTCGACGGCTCGCAGGGCCCTTCCGGTGCGGCTCACCACGAGGTTCCGGGCGACGACGAGCGAGATCAACGCTGCCACGGTGCAGACGTAGAAAAAGCTGTTCTCCCCGCCGGAGAAGACCGCACCACCGATCGACAAGCTCGGCCCCACACCGATGCCGCTCGCACCACCGGTCAGAGGAGACGTCTCGAAGACGATGAACGCGATGTACCCGATGGCGAGCGTCACGAGCCCAAGGAGGTGTCCGGTCAGGCGAAAGACCATGACCCCGATGAGCGCCGCGCCGGCACCGGCTGCAACAGCCGACACGGCCATGCCCGCCCAGGGGTTCAGGCCCTGATGGAGGGCGAGGATCGCCAGCCCGTACGCTCCGACTCCGAACAACGCGTTCGTGGCCAGCATGAGCTGCCCGCAGTATCCCAGCACGAGGACCATCCCCAGCGCGAGCATGGTGTAGAGGGTGACCGTGACCCCGTCCTCGACCGATAGGAAGCCCAGCGCCGGCATCCAGATCGGCATCGTGAAAAAGACGGCTCCCACCAGCGCCAGGCCACCGAGCGGCGCCCACCACCGGTCCGCCACGAGCACTGAGACCGGGACCACAGCTCTGGATCCCGGCCGTCCCGCTGACGCCGATCCCGTCACGCTCATACGCGCGTCACCGCCATCTGCCGAGTCAGGCCCCGCCGACGGATGACAAGGGCCACGATCAGCAGCAGGAGAGGAACGGCATCGCCATAGTTCGCCACTGATGCTGGGGAGTACCCCAGCACCACTGCCTCGAGCACGCCGAAGCCGATCCCACCCGCCACCGCTCCAACCGGCGACTCCGCCCCACCAAGGATCCAGGCGACGAACGCTTTCAACGTGATCGGAATCCCCATGTCGTAGGTGGCGTACGTCACGGGAACCAGGATCGCTCCGGCAAACGCCGCCAGCAATGCCCCGAGCGCGAATGCGATGGTCCAGTACCTGTCCACCCGGATCCCGACGAGACGGGCTGCGGTCGGGTTCACCTCACATGCTCGCAGCGCCTTGCCAATCCTCGTCCGCGTCGCGCCATACCAAAGGAGGCCCATCACGATCAAGGTCGAACCGACGATCCAGAGATCCTGCCGTGGGAGCAGGACGCCGGCGATCGACAGTGCTGGCCCGGACGTGAACGGGCGCAGGCCATAGGTGAGCGAGCCCGTGGGGATGAGCGCACCACCCTCGAGAACCGACGAGATCCCGATCGTCAGGATCAGCAGGAAGATGGTCCCCTGTCGGCGACGGGGATGGATCACGAGCAATTCGAGAAGGCCTCCCAGAGCAGTCACGATCACCACCGCCAACAGGACGGCGACCGCCAATGGCAAGCGATGCGGATCACCGTTGGGACCGGCGAACAGGAGGGTGAGCATCGCGCCTGCCATGAGGAAGTCCCCGACGGCGAAGTTGATCACACCGGTCACGTTGTACACGACGAGCAGGCTCACTGCGGCCAAGGCGTAGATGCAGCCATTGACGATGCCGCTCGCCAAGGTCTCTGGGAGTTGACCGATGCCGGTCGCAAAGAACGTCGGCATCCAATCCATCATGGACGTCCGGACCAGCGCGGCGCCGCACATGCCCCTATGCGGAGCGGGCCTGTCCCCTTCTTCGTCGCGGCGGAAGGCCAGCCGAAGCCGTGCTCATGTGGCAATTCCATCCGACACGACTCCTTCACGATGCATTTCCAGCATCCTCGGGGGACCGCTCGTCGACGACGCGACGACTCTTCCCCTCTCTCCGCGGAAGCGTCCCGTAGCCGACGATCTCCACTTCCACGCGCACTCCCATCACCTCACGGAGACGTTCCGCCACCACTGCCGCCCTCGAGCCTTGGCCGCTTTCTCCCTCGACAATCTCTCCCTCGACAATCTCTCCCTCGACGAGCACGGCCACCTGATCTCGCCCGCCATCGGGTCTGGAAATGCGGACCTGGTATTCGGGG
The DNA here is from genome assembly GCA_027342785.1 of Acidimicrobiaceae bacterium. Taxonomy (GTDB): domain Bacteria; phylum Actinomycetota; class Acidimicrobiia; order Acidimicrobiales; family RAAP-2; genus JAJYWF01. The sequence continues at coordinate 5,783 of DAHWPS010000032.1, read as the reverse complement.
CCGATCCCTTCGATGGTCGACAGCACCGAGTCCACCTGCGCTGGAGCGATCGCGACGCCTCGTACTTTCACGACATCGTCCGTTCGACCCAGAATTCGACCGATGCGGGGGAACGGGCTGCCACAGGGGCACGGGTCTTGGTAGAGCCAGGACCTGTCGCGCGTCCGGTAGCGGATGAGGGGCATCGCCTCCTTTCGCAAGGTCGTGACGACGATCTCGCCTTCCTCACCCGGAGGCACAGGGTCGAGGGTCTCCGGATCGATGATCTCGACGACGTAGTAGTCCGACCACACGTGGATGCCATCGTGACGACCACAGTCGATTCCCACTCCGGGGCCGTAGAGCTCGGTCAGCCCGTAGATATCGAAGGACTCGATGTTCAGCAATTCGTCTATACGTGAGCGCATTCCCGAGCCCCATCGCTCCGAGCCGATGACCCCGCGCCGGAGCTGGAGTGAATCTCGGATTCCCCGGGATGCGACCTCTTCGGCGATCAGCAACGCGAATGACGACGTCGCGCAGATCGTCGTGGTCCCAAGATCCCGCATCATCTCCAATTGGAGCTCGACGTTCCCCGGCCCCGTGGGCACTACGGTCGCGCCCACGCGCTCTGCCCCTGCTTGGAAGCCGCTGCCGGCGGTCCAGAGGCCGAAGCCGACCATCACCTGGACCTTGTCATCCTCGGTCACCCCGGCGTACCGGAAGCAGCGGGCGAACTGGTCGGCCCAATCCTGCAGGTCCCGAGCAGTGTAGGCGCAGAGCGTCCTCTTCCCGGTCGTGCCGGACGAGGCGTGCACCCGGCGGATGTCGCGGTCCGGGACGGTGGCCCACCCGAGCGGGTACGCGTCTCTCAGGTCTTGCTTCGTGCTGAACGGAAGGCGGGGCAGGTCCGCGCGGCCACGCACCGAAGAGGGGTCGACCCCGGCATCGTCCAGACGTGCATGCCACCACGCGGATCCCTCGTATGCCTTCCTGATCGTCTCACGGATCCCGGCATCGATCGAATCTCGAGCAGGAGGCGGCTCAGCGGCGAGAGGGCGTTCCGCCAGGGCTCGCTCGTGCTGGCCCGTCACAGGGCCCATTGGCTCGCGCTGGAAGGTGCGCTTCGGACAGGAACGCTACGCCGGCAACGCGCCTGTCGAGCCGCGGCACCACCGAGTGGTCGACCGGCCCCCTGGCGAACGTGCGTACAGGTCATTGATCACCCCCAAGCGACGTGTACTCGTTCACTATACATACCGTTGATCAACTGTCAAGTCAGTCACCACGGGCAGGGCATCACACCGCCGGAGAGCGCGGCGCCGGAGAGCGAGGCGGCAGACCCCTATTTCGCTCGGGTTCGCTTCGGACGGCTCGGCTGGTCAGACGCGGGGGCTGCGCTGGATCCGCCGTCGTCCGCCGCAGCGGGGCGCGCCCAGATCCCGCGCTCGTGCAACAGCTCGACCTGTTTACGCGTCACCTGCTCGCGGTATTCGGCGTGGCGGTACGGCTTGCGCTCGAGGTACAGGTTCTTCGGGTACACCGGTTGGTCATAGATGAGCCGGTACTGCTCAGCGAGCAGGTCCTTCATCCAATTGTCCCACTGCACCGTCTGCCTGAACTGCCGCAGTGCTTCGACGGCGATCGTGCCGGCGATCCACGAGGAGCCGCCGCCATAGGGCACCTCGGTCACGATCTGGCCGCGGTAGTCGACGATCTGCGAGCCACCCGCGAACGTGTCCACCGGAGTCTCGGAATCCATGTGCAGGTAGTACGTCCCGAGGTTCACCCCGATCACGTACATGTTGTTGTCGAGCGCTCGGGCTCGGTTCTGCACCGCGAACATGCCGCTCATCACACCCGGAGCGGGGAACGGTCCACGGTACGCGATCTCGCAGCCGTTCATCGCAAGGCCGCGGGCGATCTCCGGGTACGAGGCCTCGTTCGCCATCATGATCCCGATCCGGCCGATCGCGGTATGGGCCACCGGGTAGAAGGCGTCGAGACCGCTCCCGTACAGCTCGACCCAGCGGTCCCACACGTTGTGCGGCGTCAGGGAGTGCTCCACAGGAAAGAGCGGTACGAGCTTGTGGTGCTTCAGCACCACCGTCCCGTCCTCTGGCTCGATCACGAACCCTACGTTGAAATATCGTCCGGGAAACTCGGGGTGCCGCGCCTTTGCCTGAGCGACCACGAACGCATTCCACTCTCGCGCCAGCTTCCCGAGCTGATCCGTCTCCGGCCCCGGGATGTCGATCGCGCACTCCCGCGCGTACTCTTCGTGGTCGAGATCGAACACCTCGTCGGTGAACCCTTGCAGGCCACCCTCCGGGATGCAGATCAGCCGCACCGGCAGGTCCATGCTCGACAGCCACGACGCCGCTTTGACCATGTCCGCGATGTGCTCGAGGTTCCGAGCGATCTCGTCTCGGCGGCGAATGCCGCGAACCGTCTGGATCAGGCCCACGGCCTGGTATGGCTCGATCATCGTCCACCCCCCCTGTCGCACGGAGCGATGCCGGTCAGGGCGGTGGCGAAGCCGTGCAGGGCGCCGCAGGGTGTCGTCACTCGACCAGCCTGCCGTGGAGGTAATTGTCGTACGCGCCGAGATCGAGCAGGCCGTGCCCGGAGTAGTTGAACAGGATCACCCGCTCCACGCCCTCCTCTTTCGCCCGCAGGGCTTCGTCGATCGCCGCACGGATCGCATGGCTCGTCTCGGGAGCCGGGATCGTCCCCTGGGTGCGCGCGAACTGGACCGCGGCCTCGAAGACCTTGCCCTGAGGATAGGCGACCGCACGCATCCGGCCGGTCTTCACGAGGTTCGAGATGATCGGAGAGTCGCCGTGGTACCGCAGCCCCCCGGCGTGGATGCTCGACGGAACGAAGTCGTGGCCGAGCGTGTACATCTGAAGGAGCGGGGTCAGACCTGCCGTGTCGCCGAAGTCGTACTCGAACCGGCCCTCCGTGAGCGTCGGGCACGACGACGGCTCGACCGCGACGAGCTCGACGTCGGCGTCGGGAACGAAGGGGCCCGTGATGCCGCCGAGGTTGGAACCGCCGCCGCATGATGCGATGACGATGTCGGGGCGCTCCTCCCCGGCAAGTGCGAGCTGCTCCTTGGCCTCGAGGCCGATCACGGTCTGGTGCAGCAGCACGTGGTTCAGCACCGAGCCGAGCGAATAATGCGAGTCGCCCCGCGCAGCGACATCGCGCACGGCGTCGCTGATGGCGGACCCGAGAGAGCCAGGGTGATCCGGGTCGTCGATCGGAGAGGGCACGACGTTGCCACCCCAGGTCTCCATCATCACCCGGCGATAGGGCTTCTGCTCGTAGGAGATGCGGACCATGTAGACCATGCACTCGAGCCCGTAGAGCGCGGTCGCGAACGAGAGCGCGCTCCCCCACTGCCCGGCCCCCGTTTCGGTTGCGAGGCGCCGGATCCCTTCTGCCTTGTTGTAGTAGGCCTGCGGCACCGCGGTGTTGGGCTTGTGTGAACCCGCAGGGGACACCGACTCGTCCTTGTAGTAGATCCTCGCAGGCGTGCCGAGCGCCTGCTCGAGCCGGCGTGCCCGCACGAGCGGGGTCGGGCGCCAGAGGCGCAGGACGTCGATGACCTCGCCCGGAATGTCGATCCAAGGCTCTGCCGACATCTCCTGGGCGATCAGCGCCATCGGGAAGAGCGGCGCGAGATCATCCGGGCCGAGCGGTTCGCGCGTCGCCGGGTGGAGGGGTGGCTGCAGCGGCTCGGTGAGATGCGGCGCGACGTTGAACCATGCCTCTGGCATGCGATCAGACGGGAGGTTCCATTTCACGGTCATGCTCCTTTTTTCGGCTTTCTGTGGGCTTCTCTGCTGGCCATGATCGGCTACTGGTCAAGAGGGCTCGTTCCGGCTCGGCTGGCCAGGCTCGTTGCCGTCACCGTCACATTCGTCGGTGGCACATCGTCGGGGCTGCCCAGGGCGTCGAGCAGCCGACCGTTCTCCTCCTCGGTGCCAATGGTGATCCGCAATCCCTCGGGATACTTGCGGACGAGCACCTTGCGCTCGGCGCAACGATGCGCAAGCGCATCCGCCCGAGCCTCGCTCGCCGGGATCCAGAGGAAGTTGGCCTGCGAAGACGGGATGTCCCAGCCCAGCTTGGTGAGCTGCTGCGCCACCCGGTCGCGCTCCGCTTTGATCATCGCCATCCGGGCGGCAAGCTCGCTGCCGGCATCGACGGAGGCGACTGCAGCAGCCAGGGCGACGCTCCCGACGCTGAAGGGGATCTTCGCGAGCCGAAGCAGCGAAGCCACCTCGACACTCGTGATGCCATAGCCCACCCGAAGACCCGCCAGGCCATACGCCTTGGAGAACGTTCGCAGCACGAGGAGGTTGTCGTGCGCCCCGAGGAGCTCCAGCGCAGAGCCGAACTCCGGGGGGTCGGCGAACTCCGCATACGCCTCGTCGAGCACGACGAGGCACGACGACGGAATGGCGTCGAGCAGGTAGGCCAGCTCGGCCGCGCCGACGGCGGTGCCCGTCGGATTGTTCGGATTGCAGACGAAGACGACCCTGGTCTCCTCCGTCACCGCTTTCGCCATGGCGACCACGTCATGACGCCATCCGACCAAAGGGACGCGACGCGCACGGGCGCCGGCCAGCGCCGTGATGGCGGTGTACTCGGGGAACGTGGGCCAGGCGTAGAGCACGTCGGTCCCCGGTTCTGCAGAAATGGTCACGGCCTGGTGGCACACCTCGATGGAGCCGCAGCCGAGGACGATCTGGTCCACCTCGACACCGTGCGCGTCGGCGAGACGGTCACGCAGCACCATTCCGTCGATGTCCGGGTAGCGGTTCACTCCGGCGGCGGCGCGGGCGATGGCGTCACTGACCGATGGCAGCGGCGGATACGGGGACTCGTTGGAGGCGAGCTGTGCGAGGCCCTGGTTGGCGGGGTCGTCGGCCGACCCCGGGCGACCGGCGCCGTAGACGGGGACCCCGTCGATTGCTCCCCGGACACGGATCATCGTCTGCCTTCTCCTCGTAACCGGTGATCGCTCATCATGGTCGTTCCCTCCAGCACTCGAGCTGGTCGATGACCGCCTGGAGAAAGGCCGCCGCGTCCAAGCCGTCGAGGTAGCGGTGGTCGAAGGTGATCGACAGGTTGCCCATCGGTCGGATAACCACCACGCCGTCACGCGCGACCGGGCGATCCGCGATGCGGTAGAGCCCGAGGATCGCGACTTCGGGCAGGTTGAGCAGGGGCGTCGACCATTGGCCAGCCATCCGGCCGGCACTGGTGATGGTGAAGGTCGAGCCGCTCAGCTCGTCGGGCCGCAGGTGACCGGCGCGGGCACGGCTGCTCACGTCCTTGATCGCTGCGTCGAGCTCCGCCACGCCGAGAGTCTCGGCGTGGCGGACGACAGGCACCAGCAGACGGGCGTCGGCCTGGGTGGCGATCCCGAGATGCACCGAACCCTGGGGCACCGGGTTCCCGTCCGGGGCGAGCATATTGCACCTGGGATGCTCCAACAGCGCCCGGCTCGCCACGAACGCCAGCGCGGTCAGCGGCGAGACGCCCGAGGATTGCACGGCGCCGAAATCTGCCTCGTCGACGTTGGTGACGGTCGGCACCGCCGCCGCCCTGGTCAGACGGGAAGCGATCACGGAGCGGTCGGGGAAGGGCTCGCTCCCGGCTCCCTCCCGCGGTTCCTCGCGCCGGGGCATCTCCCCGGGGCTGCTCGTGTAGCCGTGCTCATGCGCGTAGGCCCGGACGTCGTCCTCGCGGATCACCTCGCTTCCGGCAGCGATGCCCGCGGCAGCCAG
>DAHWPS010000005.1:0-23886 GCA_027342785.1 Acidimicrobiaceae bacterium | reverse complement strand
CCCATCGGCAGGTCTCGGACCTGGACCTCGCTTCTGCCATGCCCAGTCGCCCTCACCCCGCACCTCGGGCAGCCCGCCACGTCTCTCGTCGTCTCGACGAGCACCCAGCACTCGCCGTCCTCCTCGGTCTGGGAGAGGACGACGAAGCCCTCCATCCCGAGCAACGCGCTCGCGTCCCCACTACGGTCACCCATTGCCCTGTGCCTCCGTTCTCGCTGGTGGTCAACCGCAAGAATCGGAGGTGCAGGGCACCAAGTGGTGGATGCCTATGGGCGGGTCACCTGTCTGGCACCGCCCCACGCCATAACGCGAAGAGCCACATTCCCCAGGGTCTTGTGGCGGATCTTCCCTCCGTCGCGATAGCTGCGGCGCAACAGGTGGAAGACAGACTCGCGGCTCTCACCCTCTTTCGCCTGATACTTGCGTACAACTCGAGCGACGTGAACCGATCCTTCCTGGTCAAAGAGATAGCTAAGCACATAATTCCAGAACTATCAACTATTATCTGGGCTACACTTGTTACTTCAAAACAGACTGTCGTCGCGGCTCGGTAGGCAGATCGGGAAGAATCCGGACCGTAACTTCGGTCTAATGTTGAAAATCACTCCGAGGAGTCGGGACTTCTCGTGGCCAAAAACGGGGACCTGAGACCGGCCACGCATGCCCCCACGCTCCGGCCAGGCGACGAACGATGTGTGTTGAAACCGACCAATCGAGGAAGCCAGATGCGAGAGTGCCAAGTCGTCGTCGTGGGGGCAGGCTTCTCCGGCCTTGCAGCGGCCCGCTCGCTGGTGCGCCGGGGGGTCGACGTGACGGTGCTCGAGGCTCGGGACCGGGTCGGGGGCAGGTCGTGGACCTCGCAGTCGGCGCACGGCGTCGCACTCGACCGGGGAGGGCAGTGGATCGGCCCGGGGCAGGACCACCTCGAGGCGTTGGCCGCCGAGCTCGGCATCCCGACCTTCGCGACCTACACGACCGGTGAGGCGGTGGAGCTGCGAGACGGCCGCCGCTACACCTACGCCGGGCTCATCCCGACCTCGGACCACGCGGCGGCAGCCGAAGGTGTCGAGGCGATCTTGGACCTCGACCTGGCCGCACAAGAAATTCCCCTGGACGCTCCCTGGGAGTGCGCCGATGCAGAGGCGCTCGACGCAGGGACCCTGGCGACCTGGCTGGACGAGCACGTGGAAGCGCCGCCCGCTCGAGCCATGATCGACGTGGCCGTACGATCGGTGTTCGGCGCCGAGCCCCGCGAGCTCTCCCTCTTGTTCACCCTCTTCTACCTGCACAGCGGCGGCGGGCTCACCAACCTGGCCCGGACGACCGGAGGCGCGCAGGAGCGTCGCTTCGTCGGCGGCTCGCAGCAGCTCGCGCGCCGGATGGCCGACGAGCTGGGCGATCGCCTCGAATGCACAGCACCGGTCGAGGTGATCGAGTACCAGGATGACCACGCCGTCGTCGCCGGGCGGCGGCGCGGTGGGCTGACGGGCGGCGCCGCATGGGAGCTGCGCTGCAGGAAGGTGATCGTGGCGATGCCGCCGCTGCTCGCGTCGCGCATCTCCTGGACGCCTTCTTTGCCGGGCGGCCGGGACCAGTTGGCTCAGAGGATGCCGATGGGTGCGGTCACCAAGGTGCACGTGCTCTACGACCACCCCTTCTGGCGCGACGACGGGCTGAACGGCCAGCTCGTGTCCGATCGCGGGCCTCTGGAGAGCACCTTTGACGACTCACCGGAGACCGGGTCCCACGGCGCGCTCGTGGGGTTCATCGCCGGCGACGAGTGCCGTCGTCGCGCAGGGTCGGACCCCGAGGTTCGCCGGCAGGCGGTGGTCGCACAGCTCGAGCGAGCGTTCGGTCCCCGAGCAAGCCAGCCCCTCGAGATCGTCGAGCAGCACTGGCCGGCCGAGCCGTTCACCCGCGGCGGCCCCGTGTCATTCTGCGTGCCCGGTGCACTGGGCGGTGCGGGGCAGGCGCTGCGCGAGCCGGTCGGCCCGATCCACTGGGCCGGGACCGAGACGGCGGCGAGATGGTGCGGGTACCTGGACGGTGCCCTGAGCGCCGGCGAGCGCGCAGCGGGCGAGGTCGCCGAAGCGCTCGGTGTGAGAGGGGGCCACTGATGGCTGATCGAGAGGAGATCGCCGAGGCATACGCCGAGTGGAGGACTCGCAGCAATACGAACGAACGCCTTCGCAAGATGGTCCGCGGTTGGGACCGGGTGATCCACTTCCGTACGACCGATACCGGGGACGGGTTCACCATGGTGGTTCGAGACCAGGTGCTCTCCGAGCTCGTCTTCGGGCTCGAAGGGGAGCCCGACGTGATCGTCACCGGGTCGAGCGAGGACTTCTGCGACATGTTCTGGGGTGACTTGAACCCGTCGGAGAAGTACATGTCGGGGGAGATCACCCTTGCCGGCTCGTCCCAGGACGTCATGCGGATCGACGCCATCTCGATGGTGGCGTTCTTGGACCGCTGACCGCCGTGCCCGAGCCGCTCGGAGATCCCCGTGTGCCTGGCGTCCCCGGTACCCGGACCGCTGCCGGAGGGTCGGAGCTGCGTCGCGCCCTCGGGCTCCGTACGACGGTGTCCACGTCGACCGGTCTCGCGTTTGCCGCCCTGGAGTACCTGGCGGCCGCCGGCCTTGTCACTTACGTCGCCGGCGACTCAGCCTGGATCGCGATCGGCGTGGCCGGCCTGCTGGCGCTGCTCGCGTGGGGGTTCTTCGGCGAGCTGAACGGGATGTTCCCCACGGCTGCAGCCATCCGGCTCTACATGCGCCGGGCGATGGACGACCGGGCCGCCCTCACGATCACGTTCACCTACATGACGACGATCATCCTGGTGATCGCCGCCGATGCGTTCATCGTGGGGACTGCACTCGCCCATGCCTTCGACGAGTCGGCGTGGGTGTCGGCGGTGTGGATCGTCGCCCTGCTGGCGGCAGCCGTCGTGGCGAACCTTCGCGGCGTCCAAGTAGCGGGTGGGCTGCAGGACCTCGCCACCTACGCCGTGCTGGGTGCCACCTGTGTGGTGGGCGCCGCGGCACTGCTGAGGAGCCACCACGGGCTGCGCTTCCCCCTCGAGCCTCTGCACGGGCACAGCGCCGGCAATTTCATCGAGGCGGTCGCCCTCGGGGTCTTCCTCTACAGCGCGTTCGAATGGGTGACGACCAGTGCCGAGGAGGTCCGCCGTCCCCACCACGTGCACCGCGGCATGCTGATCGCCATCGGGATCCTCTTCGTGGTCTGCTCGCTGGCCACGGTGGCAATGAGCCAGGTGCTGACCCACCACCAGCTCGGCTCGGCGTACCCGCAGCTCGCGCTGGGAAAAGCGGCGTTCGGCCAGGCCGGCCTGTGGGTCATGGCGGGGGTCACCGCCGTCACGGCGCTCAACACCTTCAACGGCGGCTTTATCACCGCGTCGCGCTTCGTCTACGGCACGGCGCGAGAGGGCAGCCTCCCTCGTCCACTTGCGAGCCTCAACACCCGAGCCGTGCCCTGGGTGCCGGTGCTGGCCCTGGGTGGCCTGTCGCTCGTGGTGGCGCTCATCGTCGCGGTCACCCACGGGTGGCAGGTGCTGGTGGCGGTCGGCGCTGCGCTGGAGGCGATGATCTACGCCGTTGCCGCGTTCTGCACGTTGCGCCTGCGCCGGCGCGAGCCGTCGCGGCACCGGCCCTTCAGGGTCCGGGCGGGGAAGACGCTGGGGGTGCTCGGGGTGGGGGTCTTTGGCGCGCTGGCCGTCGTGGCGTCGGTCTCGGTGGGGAACCGAACCGATCCTGTGCCACTCGTGATCATCGCCGGCGCGGCCGCGATCTCGGCCGGGTACGTGATGCTGATCTTGCCCAAGCTCCGGGCCAAGGAAGCCGCCCGGCGGGCGGCGACGCCCCGCCGTCGTCCGCCCCGCCCGAGCGCTCCAGTGTCCTGAGACCTTCTTCGGTCACGCAGAGCTCATGAGGGCGGTGTCCTCGCCGGCGTCGCGGAGCTCGGCATAGAGCTGCCCGGTCGCCGCGGTGGGGGAGCTGCCTGGGTCCATCTCGTCGGCTCGGCGCAGGCAATCCTCCCATTCATGGCGCAACCCGTCAGTGTCGCCGGCGCCGGCCGCCACCACCATCGCGGCGCGCGACAGCGCCTCGCTGTAGGGCTCGACCACGCGTGCTCTTTCGAGCGCCCAGCGGGCGAGCTCGAAATACCCGGCGTCGGTTGCGAGCTCGGCGAGACGGCATGCCCCGCTCACGAGAGCCGACGACACCCGGCGTTGGTGGCCTTCGATCGACCACCACGAGAAACCGGACAGTGCTGCTGCCAGCGGTTCGCCTTCGACCAGGCCGAGTGCTTCGCGCAGCAGCGCCATCGCATGGCGTGGCTCGGCCGCGCGGGAAGCGTCTACAAGGGCGATCACCCTTCCCGCGTCGACCGTCACCTGCTCGGAGATCCGGTAGTGCCCGGACTTGGTGGCCGGCGGAAGGTATGGCAGACCGGACTCGTCGCTGCCGAGCGCACGCCGGCTGGCGCCGGCCGTGTTGAAGAGCGTCTTGGCCGCGGCGTCCGCATCGGCCGAGCCCAGCACGCGGGTCCGAAGGCGATCGCTGGTCACTGCGTCAGGGTGGTGCAGGGCCAGGTAGGCGACCAGCTCGACGACCCTGCGGGCGCGTTTGGGTGTGAGGTCACAGCGCAACCCGTCGATCCGGGGAGTCGCCGTGAGGAGGCGAACCTCCACCGCACCCGGAGCGAGCGCGGTCGGTGCAAGCGCGGTCGTCGGCAGCCACTCGGGTGCTTGCGCGACAGGTTGGTTCCGGGCGGGAGGATTGGAACGGACCGGTGGCTCGTTTGGGTCCGGTGGCTCGGCCTGGACCGGTGGCTCGTTTGGGTCCGGTGGCTCGGCCTGCATCGATGTCTCGGTCATTGCAATGAGCTGCTCGCACGACGTGAGCCCTTCGGCGCACAGACGGTGGGGACGCAAGGTGATGCCGAGGGGGTGGACCGTGATGCCGTGCTCGTCGGTCACGAGGGTCACGTCGCTTGCCGCCACGGCAGCGGTGGTCACGATGGCACACCGGTGGCGGGCGGGTCCCGCCACGGTATCGGGGTCCCCGAAGTAGAGAATGCTGCGGCCGTCTTCGCTCGCCGTGCGCTCGACCACATCGCGGTCGTCGGTCACGACCATCTGGTCGGACCACGACCAGCACTGGCTGGAGAGCCGCATGGTCGAGACCAGCTCCTCTGCCCCGACCCCGAAGACCGGGAGGATGCTCCCGGGGCCGACCGGTACGAGCCATGAGCCGCTGTGGTCGTCGCCGATGGCGACGAGCGCGGGTGCCCAGAGGCCGTCGCCTTCACCGGGCTCCTTCTCGCTCCCGCCAGCGCCCTCCAGGGCTCCTCGGTCCCCGACGGTCGAGGCGCTCCCTGGTGTCCCGAGCAGCCCGACCGGGAGGAACCAGGTCCCGGCATCCCCGAGGCACCATGGGTGAGGGGCCCAGGTTGCCGGAGCAGCAAGGAAGACTTCGACACCGTCGGGACCGGCCCGCAGGAGCCTGGCGGGCGGGGCGTTGCCGCCGCGTCCGGAGCGAGCCAGAGCGTCAGCCAGCGAGTAATTGGCCGACTCCACCTGCCGGAGCACAGGAGCACCGTCGAACGGCTCCAGCCGGGATGCGGTCTCGGCCATCGCAGCGTCGGCCGGGGTCCGCGAGTGATCCTCCTGTGGTGATGGGGTGGGAGCTGGGGTGGGAGCTGGGGTGGGAGCAGCCGCGCCCAGGGTCCGTGCCCTTGTCCGACGGGCACGCCGGGCCAGGGAGGCCGCCACCAGTGCGCCGACCCCGAGGGCCGCCAGCTCGGGCAGGGGGAAGGGGGAAGGTCCGTGGACCGGGGAGTGCCGAGTGGGACGGCTGCTCTTCTTCCGGGAGCTACCCGGGGAGGAGGGGTGCCGCGTACGAGCGGGGGTCGAGCCGGCCACCGGGGCGGGCGCGGGGGCCACGTCTTTGGCCGGCGCAGGAGCAGATGCCGGATCAGGAGCAGATGCCGGATCAGGAGCAGATGCCGGAGGAGCTGTCGCTGCTGGATCGGGAGTCGCGGGTGGGATGACAAGGATCCAGCCGGGCAGGATCAGGCTGGGGTCGGTGAACACACTCCCACCGGCCATCGCGTGCCCGAGGTTCGCCCCGGCGATGAGCTGCCAGTCGGCGCCGTCGGCGTAGAACTGCTCCGCGATGGACCAGAGCGAGTCGCCGGGGACCACCATGTACTCGGTGGGAGCCTGGTCGAGGGCCGAGGCGGTCGCCGGCGTGTCGGGTGCAGGGACACCGGCTGCAGACAGGGTGGGCGTTGGTGCCTGGGCAGTGACGACGAGCGCCGAGGTGGACGACGAGTGCTCGCCCCCACCCCGGTGGGTGCCCACTGCGCCGGCTGGCGCGCCGGAGAGGCCGACTGGGATCAGGACGAGCACCGCCGTGGCGATCCGGGCGGCCAGCCATTCCGGGAGTGAAGACCCGCGCCCGCCGGCCGGGTTCCCGTCCCGGACCCGGGCGACCGCGGCCGAGAGCACCGGTCGGCAGCACAGCGCCCACGTCACCCAAGCAGTCGCGCCGAGGAGGTCCAGGACGCTGCGCGCCGACAGGGCAGCGCGCCCGCTCCAGTGGCGGGGGAGGGGCAGGCCGACCACGGTGGCAAGCACCGCCGGCACGGCGACGAAGAGCACCACCGCTGAGACGGCACCCGTGGCGACGTCGGCGAATTGGCGGCCGGTCGATCGAGCGCGCGTCTGGTGGAGATCATCCATCGAACGGCCCGATGTCGAGAGAGTAGGAGACCGTACCGGATGCCGAAGCTGTCTCGGCGATCACGACGTCGCATGTCCCCTGGCCGCCACCGGACGGGACCGACACAGAGAGCCCCGAGGACCCGGTCCGAGAGACGTGCCCTGTGGGGCAGTCGATGGAAAGGGTGAGCTCGGGTACGCCGGACCACGTGGCCGACGCGGTGACTCCTGCGCCCGCGGGCACCGGGTAGCTGGCCGAGATGTTGTCGGGGTACTCGAGGTTCCCCGGATCGCTGCGGGTGCGGGTTGCCGTCTCGGTCGGCGTCCCGGCGGCCTGTGGCGGCGACGAGGAGGGTGCGGCAGTTGTGAGGCTCGCCACTTGGGTTGGAGGAGACGCGTCCGCGGACGCGCTGTCGACGGCGGCGGGCGTCCCAGCCACGGCGAGCGGCTGTGCGCTCAGTGGCGCCGTCTCCGGCGAGGTCGTCGGAGAGGTGCCTGCGCCGGCCACGGCGTTGGGAGCGGCATGGGCCGGGCCGGCGTGGGATGGACCCCCGGTCCCCGGCCGGAACGTCGCGGAGCGAGCCGCGGGTGCTGGAGCGCGCCCGGCGTCCGGACGCTCGGAGGGCCGGGCAGCCGAGACCGAGGCCACCAGCGCCATCAGCGCCAGGACGACGGCCAGGACGGCCCAGGGGCCGGTCCGGGCGACCTGCTGGTGGTGTCGGAGCTGCGTGGTACCGCTTTCCCCTCTGCGCACGTCGAAAGTATACGCATACTCATGCAAATAAGGATCGGGCCGCCCGGTCCCGCCGGTCGACGACGCGTCGCCGGGATGCGCCGGTCATGCGAGCCAGCTCACTGAGCGAGATGCCGAGCACCTGGTTGGCGTAGAGGGTCGCCGTGTCCACCGGGTCTGCACCGCGCCGGTCGAGCTCTTCGATCTCCCTGGCCAGCTCCTGGAGATCGTTCGCCACGCCGGGATCGGCGGCCTGATCCGCCTCTGCGGCGTCGAACACGGAGAGCACCGCTCGATCTCGGAGCTCACGGTGGTGGAGGAGCTGGCGCCGGAGGCGGCAGCGGACTGCCGAGAGCAGGTCCAAGACGGCGTAGGGCCGGTCCTGGCCGGCCCACTCGACGATGACCTCCCAGGCGGTGGTGATGGCGTCGAGGAAGAACTGCCCGCCCGATTCCCAGTCGCCCCCTCGTCCCCACGACAGCCGCCGAGCGACACCGACCAGCCCGGGCACCATCGCCTGGAGGGCCGCCCGGGGGACCAGCGGGTGGACGCCGGCGGAGCGCAGCATCGCCTGGAAGAGACGGGCCGCACGGGCCGAATCGGCGTGGTGGCGCATGAGGTCCATGGCGGCCACGAGCCCCGAGAGATCAGCGGCGCCGAGAGCGGCCACGCTCGGTTCTGCTGCGGCCAGCAGCGAGAGGGCATGCCGGGAGTCGGCCGTTCGGCCGATCACCTCCCATTCGGCATCCAGCCGGTCGATGGGTCGAAGTGCAGGGTCGGACATGACGCCAGCGTGCCGGGAGTGCTTCCCACCGGACCTCCCACCCCGGTTCCCACTACAGTTCCCGGCGTGGACATCGAGGAGTTCTATGCGTCCGACGAGCGACGTCGCCGTTCGCCGGAGGTCGAGCTCGGCAGGGACTGGCGGGACCGCTTCGGCGTCCGTCACGAGCTGAACTGGCTCGAGGACACCGGCGAGCTCTATGTGATGCGTGAGCCGGTACCGCGCGAGTGGGCCGATCCTTTCGGCGGCGTCCACTTCCAGGGCACCCATGAGGTGGAGCAGGGTGAGGTGGAGGGGATGACCGTGTCGGTTGTCGGCACGGTGGCGTCCCGCCAGGAGGTCGACGAAGCGCTCGAAGGGTGGGAGGAGGCCATGGCCCGACCTGACAGCGTGGCGTGGCTGGTCGATCGCCTCCGCAGCCGCGGGATCATCGGCCCGGACGTCCCTTCCTCCCCGCTCGACGGCTGAGGCCGGGGCCGCCAGGGGCCGCGCCAGGGGCGCTCAACCGCCCGGGCCGGGCAGGCCGAGGAGCCGGGCGGTGAACTGGGTGGCCAGGTTGTCCGTCCCCATGGTGGTGTCGGCCGGGAGCTGGCCGCTGCCGACCATGAGGTCTGCCAATCGGCACATGATGACGCTGAACCGAAAGCCCGCGAGCACTTCGTAGTACTCGAGGTCGGCCAGGGGACGGCCGACGAGCTCGGCGTAGCGGGCCACCGTCTCCTCGCGGTCGGGAAAGCCCGGAGGCCGAGCGACACCGAGACCCTCGGAGAACTGGCGATCGAAGTACAGCCACCACCCGAGGTCCAGCTCTGGTGGGCCGAGCGTCGCCATCTCCCAGTCGAGCACGGCGGCCGGGACGAAGTCGCGCCAGATGATGTTGCCCGGGCGCGCGTCACCCCAGCACAGCACCGGCTCACCGTCCTCTGGCGGTCGGTGAGCCACCAGCCACTCCCACGCGGCTTCGGCGATCGGCTGGGGTCGGCCACGCGCGGTCCAGTCCAGGAAGCGCCGGTAGTAGGCGAGCTGCTGGTCCACGCCGGGCCGCCCGGGAAGGCGCTCGACCAGCCAGCCGAGCTCCAGGTGCCGCCAGTCGGCCCGGTGCACGGTCGCCATCGCCTCCAGACCGGACCACCACAGGTGCTCTTGGTCCCGGGGAGCGGCATCGACCACCCAGCCCTCCATCGTGTAGGGGAGGTTGTCGGCGGGCACCAGGCCGTCGACGTGGTCCATGGTGAAGAACGGCACCCCGAGCCACGAGGGGTCGTCCTCGAACCATCCGAGGGGCGGGAGCGGGAGCCCGATCCCGGCGTCGGCCAGGACCTCCATCACGCGGTACTGGATGGAGAAGTCGGCGTCGGGGAACAACGTGTTGCGCGTCGGGGCCACCCGTACGACGAGGCGCCGGTGCACTGGCTCACCGCGCTCGGACCACGATGCCCGGCACAGGACGGTCTCGTTGGAGAAGCCGTTCGACACGGGGGCCTGGACGTCGTCGACGACCGGTCCGGCGCCGGCAGGGAGGCGCGTGGCGAGCCAGCGGGCCAGGGTCGCGGCCACGTCGTGGGGGTCGCGGCCGGCGTTGTCGGGCACGCGCCGAGCCTACCGAGGACGGAGGGACGGGGTGGCTGCCGCGCATCGGTCCCGGCCGGCCTCCTTGGCCCGGTAGAGAGCTTGGTCGGCACGGTCGACCGTGCCCACCGCAGTGGTGCCCGGCTCGGCATCGGCCACCCCGATGCTCAAGGTCATCGTGATGTCCCCGGCAGTGGTCGCGATGGGCGTCGAGGAGACGGCCGACCTCACCCGCTCGGCCACTTCGACGGCCTGCTCGAGCCGGCAATGGGGCAGGACGACGAGGAACTCCTCTCCTCCGTACCGTCCGATGCTGTCGGCAGCGCGCAGGGCTCGCCGGGCCCGGGCCGCAGCCTCGGCGAGAACCTGGTCGCCGACGAGATGGCCGTAGCGGTCGTTCACCTCCTTGAAGTGGTCGAGGTCGGCCATGGCCACCGAGTACGGGGTGCGGGCGACGGCGTCCGCACCGCGGCGTGCCTCTCCTCCCAGCGCCGTGTGCTCGAGGTGGGCGGCGTCCAGCAGGTCCAAGATCGCGGCCCGGGTGAGCACCCCGGTGAGCGGGTCGTGGGTCGCCCGTTCGGCGAGCTGGCGATGCTGGTCCAAGAGGCGACGGTAGAGGCGACCGACTTCGTGGACCAGGGCGACCAGCACCACGCTCGCCACGACGATGTCCCCGGTCCGCGACAGGTACCAGCCCAAGGAGTAGCGCTGGTCGGACAAGAGCGCGAACAGCACATCGAATATCGATGCGGTCACGGCCAGGGCCGCCCAGCGGACCACGGCGCCCAGGTGCCGGCTCCACGCGAGCGCCAGACCGGCGGCGAGGAGGTTGACGGCCAGGACGGCGGCGTCGATGGCGTGGGTCGTGCCCGAGTAGCGCGTCCCCACGACCAACGTGGGCAGGTGGGGCCCGGCGGCGACGATCACGGCCGTCGTCACGGCGACCGTCGCCAGCGCGGCGCCGGCGCCGATCCAGATCTTCGTCCATCGGGGGAGCTCGGGCGAGCTCGGCGCAGTGGCCGTACCGAAGCTCATGGGCAGGACAGGTCCATCGGGGGCATCGGGTGTGTCGGCGTGGTCGAGAGCGCCCGCCGGGCGGGAACGGCTGGAGCGGCGGGGCCAGAGCCCCGCGGCTACTGCGACCGGGAACAGGGTGTGCCATGCCAGCCATACCCACACCGGGGTGGAGTCCAGGCTTCCGGGGAGGACCACGTTGCTCACCGACCGGCCGAACGCGAGCCCGTAGGCAACCGCGAAGGACGCGTGCAGGAGGTAGGCCGATCCGAGCCCGGCCAGGCGGAGCCCGCCGCTCAGGTGGAAGCGCTGGAACAGCAGCAGCGCGGTGAGGAGGGCTTCGACGAAGACGGCGGCGAGCTGGGCCGGAAGGAAGGCCGGTGTGCGATGCAGCGCGGTCGACGCGAAAGGTGCGATGGCCGCGGCGGCCACGACGTAGCCCCCGATGAACAGGAGCTGGACCTGGGCGCTGGAGGGCCGCCGGACCCCGGAGGGTGCCCGCAGCTCGCTCGCGTCCTTCGTGGCTGGGGCAGCGCTCGGGCGCAGGTCGTCGTTGGACATCGTGGGTGAGGGCATTGGGCCCGGCGAGGGGATGCAGGCACGCCACCCCGGCTGTCGGTCCACCGTGGCGGTGGCTACCATCAATACCCGGCGAATTGTATCGCGTTCTATTTCCGCCTCGAGTACCCAAGGAGGGGCCATGGCAGTGAAGGACTACGACCGGCTGTTCATCGGAGGAGAGTGGGTCGCCCCGCAGGGGACCGGGACGATCGAGGTGATCTCGCCGTCCACCGAAGAAGTGGTCGCCCGGGTGCCCGATGCGTGCGAGGCCGACGTCGATGCCGCCGTGGCCAGCGCCCGCAAGGCGCTCGAGCACGGCCCATGGCGCGAGATGACGCCGGTCGAGCGCGGAGCGATCCTGTCGAAAGCGGCCGAGGCGATCATGGCCGAGATGGTCGACATGGCGACGACGATCTCGACGGAGATGGGCTCGCCCGTGTCCTGGGCACAGCTCGGGCAAGTGATGGCCCCCACCATGGTGTTCAACTACTACGCCGGGCTGGCCTCCACCTTCGCGTTCGACGAGGTGCGCTCCGGTGTGCTCAACCCCCAAGTCCTCGTGACCAAGGAACCCGTCGGGGTCGTCGCTGCCATCGCCCCGTGGAACGTGCCGTTGTTCATCGCGTCGGCCAAGCTCGCGCCGGCGCTGCTCGCGGGCTGCACGGTGGTGTTCAAGCCGGCACCCGAGACGCCGCTCGACGCCTTCCGGCTGGCCGAGATCTTCAACGACGCCGGGCTGCCCCGGGGCGTCCTCTCGGTGCTCCCGGCGGGGAGAGAGGTGGGCGAGCACCTCGTGACCCACCCGGGTGTGGACAAGGTGTCGTTCACGGGGTCTTCGGCGGCGGGACGCCGGATCGGCGGGCTCTGCGGAGAGCGCTTGAAGCGTTGCACCCTCGAGCTGGGTGGAAAGTCGGCAGCCATCGTCCTCGACGACGCCGACTTGGACACCACGCTGGCCGGCCTGCTGCCCAACGCCCTCATGAACAACGGCCAGGCGTGCATCGCCCAGACCCGGATCCTCGCCCCGCGGAGCCGCTACGACGAGGTGGTCGACGCACTGGTGGAGCGTGTGGGCGCCATGGTCGTCGGCGATCCGCTCGATCCGGCCACCGAGGTGGGGCCGCTCGTGGCCGCTCGCCAGCGCGACCGCGTCGAGGGCTACCTCCGCAGCGGGGAGGAGCAGGGGGCCAAGGTCGCCGTCGGCGGCGGCCGCCCTGCCGCCATGGACCGCGGCTACTACGTGGAGCCCACCGTCTTCTCAGGGGTCGACAACGCCATGAAGATCGCCCAAGAGGAGATCTTCGGCCCGGTCCTGGTGGCGATCCCCTACGACGACGACGCCGACGCGGTGGCCATCGCCAACGACTCGGACTACGGGCTGTGCGGCTCGGTGTGGACCGCCGACAACGACCGGGGCCTCGGGATCGCCCGACAGGTCCGCACCGGCACCTACATGCTCAACACCCCTGTGCCGATCGACTTCGCCACCCCGTTCGGCGGGTACAAGAGCTCGGGGATCGGCCGGGAGTTCGGCCCGGAGGGCCTGGACATCTTCTTGGAGAAGAAGTCCATCGCCCTGCCGGCGGGGTTCACGCCGGAGGTCTGACGCCCGGGGTCTGGGGTTTGGGGTTTGGGGTCTGGGGCCTGGGGGTCGCCGGGGCGCTCGATCACCCTGACCGAGCGGAGGCTGGGGTCGCCGGCGACGTAGGCGAGACGTAGCCGGAGAGGAGCCCTCCGGGCGAATGGACGTCGGCTTTGAACTGGTCCGTGCCGGTCTCCACCACGCTGAACCCCGTCCGGTCCCCGTCGCCGTTCACGACGTCAGGCCCCTTCTCTCCCGGTGGGTCGCTGGTGACGATCGCCACGTGCACGGCGGTCTGTGTTGTGACGTCCAGTCCGTACACAGCGGCGTCGCCAGGCTGGGGCGTGTAGTTGGAACCGACAGGGTGCCACGTGCCGTGGGCCACCCCCCACTGGTAAAAGCTGTACGACGCCGAGTTCAAGTCGCCTGTGCCGAAGTGGTAAACGACGACCGCGCCCGCTTTCTGCCAGACCCAGGCGGCGAAGTCGGCGCACCACTCCTCGCTTCGCAGTCCGGCCGGGCATCCTGTGGCTGTGCCCGATCCCCAGTATGCGCTGAATTTGTTGCAGTAGCTGTCGGGCGGATCCGTCCGGTAGCCCAGTTGGCTCTCGGCGATCGACACGATCCGGGCCCGCAGCGGGGAGAGCGCCGGTCCGCTCTCGTGACGGGCGATCTCGACGGCCGCGCCGGCGAGGAGGAGCAACGAGACGACGACGAGCAGCGCGGTGCGGGCCCGGTGGCGTTTCGGGCCGGGTCGCATGCGACGGCGAGAGCGCGGGCTGGTGTATGACAGTTGGGCACGCGCCGGGTGGGCACGCGCCGGGTGGGCGCGTCCGGCCGCTGGTTCTTGGAGCGGACGGGCATCGGTGAACCGGTGCTCCAAGTGGTCGGGCAAGGAAGGCAGCGCTCTGGAGCGGGTGCGACGCATTGCGCGACTGTTGACGAGAGCTGTCCGCGCTGCGACAGGTCGCATCGGTTTTCCGGAGGTCTGGCGTCGGCGTAATGGCATAGTGGCGTGGCGGTGTCAGGGCGTGGCCGGCGCTGGGGGCACCTCGTGTGACGGATCGTCCCTGTGTGCATTCGCGTGAGCGCACTCACGATCGATCTTCCGTCGAGCGCCAGGTGCGCCTGTTCGCCGTGCGTTCCAGCGTATTCCTACGGTCGGCCAAACTGGCGTCAAGAGCCGATGAGGCGAGGGTGCTCGGATACGGGATCGGAGTATCTGAAAATCGAGGACGCCCAGGGTGCCGTCAATAGCGCGGCAGGTTCTGAAATGATGAAGGAGATCGGGTCCCGGCGCTGGCGCCCCGGCCTCCGACCCCATTGGGAACATGCTCGAGCACGCATGAGAAGTGGCGAACGGATCTCTGCCGAGGCAGGGATCCGTTCGGGACGGATTTGCCCGGATGGGAACGGCTCGGCGGGGGTTCGGCTCGGATTTGGCGGAGGTTCGGCCTGGTCGGGAACGCATGGTTGTGCAGAACTGTGCGCATAGTGGAACGGATGTACGACAGGGGAGAGGCAGTGGGGTCGGGAATGGTTGGGAGCGACGGGACTTGAGCGAGCGTGCAGATGGCCCGCCATGGGGGGAGCCATCGGGTCTTGCCGACCTGACTGGCGTTGACGGCGAGACCGGTGTTGACGGCGAGACCGGCGTTGACGGCGAGACCGGTGTTCCCGACCCTGACGCTCCGCGCGAGCAGCCTGGCCTTGGCTACCTCCCAGCCCTCGACGGGGTACGCGCCCTGGCGGTGTTGGGCGTCATGGCTTTCCACAGCGAAATTCCGTTCTTGCCGGCAGGATTCTTGGGAGTCGACACGTTCTTCGTGCTCTCGGGCTTCCTCATCACGACCTTGCTTCTCGGCGAGTGGCGCCACCGGATGTCAATCCGCCTCGGTGCATTCTGGGCCCGGCGTGCCCGCCGGCTGCTGCCGGCGCTCTTCCTGGTGCTGCTGTTCGTCGCTTTCTATGCCGAGTTCGTGGTACCGAAGGGCACGTACCCCGATCTTCGGCTCGACGCGCTCTCGACCCTCTTCTACGTCGCCAACTGGCACTTCATCCTGATCGGGAGCAACTACTTCGTCCAGACCGGTCCGGTGTCGCTCCTCACCCACACGTGGTCGCTGGCGATCGAAGAACAGTTCTACTTGATCTGGCCTCTGGTGGTGCTGGCGGTGATGCACTTCACCAAGAGCCTCCGTGTGCTGCTGACGGTGTGCGTGGTCGGCATGCTGGCATCGGCTACCGAGATGGCCCTGCTGTACCACCCTGGGATGAACGTCACCCGGCTGTACTACGGGACCGATACCCACGCCCAAGTGCTACTCGCGGGAGCCACGATGGCAGTGGTGCTCGCAATGGTCGCCGAGCGGCGCCGGTCCCGAGGCACCATGCCTTCGATCCGGGCTCGTGCCCGCCTTCGGGTCGGGGGGGACATTGCGTGGATGGTGCAGAGCCGCCGGCTTCGTTTGCTCCTGGTGGGAGCCGGCACGGTCGGCTTTTTGGCCAGCGCCGTGATGTGGTGGAGAGTCGCCTACGACGCCCCGTTCCTGTGGCGCGGGGGGTTCTTGGTCGTCTCTCTGGCAACGGCTCTCGTGCTCGTGTGCGTGGTGTGCGTGCAGGGGTCATGGCTGGCGTCTGCACTCTCGATCTCCCCGTTGCGATACCTGGGCAGGATCTCTTACGGCATGTACCTGTGGCATTTCCCTTTGTTCCAGTGGCTCGACGGGCAGCGCACCGGCCTCACCGGCTATCCCCTGTTTGGTGTGCGGTGCGCCGTCACCATCGCGGTGGCGACGCTGTCGTTCTACTTGGTCGAACGTCCCATTCGTCAGGGGCAGTTCTTCAGACAGTGGCGTGCGTGGGTCGCGACCCCGGTCGCAGTAGCGGCAGTCGCGACGGCCGTGGTCGTCGCGACGAGCGCGCCGGCCCTCTCGACACTGCCCGCTGTTCGGCCTCTCAAGGGGGCGGCCCTCTACAAAGGACCACCGGTGAAAGTGCTGCTGATTGGTGATTCGACGGCCCTCACCCTGGGGATCGGTCTCTCCCTGGAGGAGAAGGCCTACGACGTCGACGAGAGCGACCAGGCAATACTCGGCTGCGGGGTGACCGAAGGCAGCGAGTACACAGGCCAGGGAACCATCGAACCGGTTGCCACCCCGTGCAACACCAACAAGGCGCCGGCATCGATCCCACTCGTCTACA
This sequence comes from Acidimicrobiaceae bacterium, assembly GCA_027342785.1. Lineage (GTDB taxonomy): Bacteria > Actinomycetota > Acidimicrobiia > Acidimicrobiales > RAAP-2 > JAJYWF01. The sequence continues at coordinate 7,689 of DAHWPS010000005.1, read as the reverse complement.
CAACACCCCCGACGCTGGGGCACGCTGCACGCCCGGGGGCGGAACGGTGGACAGTCTGGTACCGCCATTGGGTCGCGACGTTCCACCCGAACGTCGTCATGCTCCTCGCAGGGCGGTGGGAGGTGATGACACGCACATACAAGGGGAAGTGGACCAACATCACCCAACCGTCCTTCGCCGCATACGTGAAGCGCCAGCTCATCTACACCGTTGGGATTGCCGATGCCCGGGGAGCCAAAGTCGTGCTCCTCACTGCTCCGTGCTACGACGTCGGCGATCAGCCCAACGGCCAACTGTGGCCCACAAGCACACCTCGCCGCGTCGCGATCTACAACCGCCTTGTGGAGGAAGTGGCCGCGGAAGATCCCGGCACTGTCTCGGTGCTCCACTTTCACTCGATGGTGTGCCCTGGGGGGAAGTACGAAGAGTTCATCCACGGTGTCCAGGTCCGCCGTTCCGACGGCATCCACTTCACCAATACAGGGGGTGAGCTCTTCGCCCCCCAGATCTGGCCGCAGGTGGTGAAGGTCGGTCGAGAACAGATGGCAGAGTCCAAGCAGCGAACGTGAGATCCACCGGCGCCGGGTGAACGCGGTGCGGCCTGCTCCCAAGCGCCGGTTCCCCTCGAAGCCGCTATCTGGAACCTCTGCCGGAGGATGCCGCCGATGTCGCTCCGTTCGGCGCCACGACTGGGGCCTGTTCGTTCTGGCTATCGGCGAGAGCACACTGGGCGAGGAGCGCAGGGAACAGATGGCTCTCTGTGTTGAACCCGGACTCTTCGAGGGTGGTCATCAGCGGGTTCCACTGCGGATCAGCGGACGTGGCTCGAGCCGCGATCGGAAGAGCCGCCTCGAGCTGGGCGAGCGATTGGCTGCGATCGGCTTGGGCACGCGCCGCATCAGTGGCTCTCGCGCCCTCGCCGAAGAGGACGTAAGCACGATGGACGTGGGTGCAGGCCTGGCGGGCGAGGGCCTGTCCGCTGCTCCCGCACGCAGCGACCAAGAGAGCGACCACGACGCATGCAGCGACAGCGGGGAGTACCGATCGAGCGGTCAGTTGCCGCCCCGCCATGTCAGCCGAGCCAGGTTTCGGCCGCGTTGAGCAGGAAGCGGCTGACAGCCAGGCTCCGGTCGAACACGTCACACAGCAACTCCTCGCCGCCGAGTATCCGGGCCAGGGAGACCGGGTGGCGGGCCACGATGTTCAGGCGTCGCTCGGAGCCGTCGGTCGCCGATGCGAACGAGTCGATCGCCGAGACTTCCAGGGGCAGCTCGATCCCGCCGATCCCGGCCAAGTCGATGGCCAAGCGCAGCAAGTCGGGACCCTCAGGCAGGGGGGGCAGGGCCCAGGTAAACGTCAAAGGGAAGTGGAACTCGTCGGGCGGTTCCTCGTCGTCGGTCAGGGTCATCACGACGTCCTCGAACGACAGGAGAACCCGCGGGTCCACGTCCAGCGCCAGATGGAGGTCGAGTGGCCCTCCGCACCCGTCTTCGGGGTGGAGGTCCACCTCCCACACTTGGCGCAGCGAGTAGGTCTCGACGAAGTGGCGCTCGTCGTGCACGTGGAACCCGTGATCGACACAGTGATCCTTGAGCTCGGCGACGTAGCCGGCAACGTCGATGGCAGCCACAGCCCCACCAGCCTAGCGGGGCCGATCGGCGTCTTGGCCGGAAACTAACGTCGCTGGCATGCGGAACGACCAGATGCTGGACGTGCTCCTCACGGCGGCATCGGCCGTGCGATCGGCTCTCGACGAATTGGACGATTGGCGGCAGCCGGGCTCACGGCCGGGGCAGTACCTCCTCGACGTGGTGGCCGACGCTGCTGCGGTCGAGGTACTCCACGGATCAGGTCTGGCCGTCCTCTCGGAGGAGTCGGGGGTCACTGAGCCGCGAGATGGGATCGGGCCGGGGTGTGCGGATCTCCTTGTCGTGCTCGACCCCGTCGACGGCTCCACGAATGCCTCGATCGGCCTTCCATGGTACGCGACGAGCTGCTGTGTACTGGACGCCACAGGGCCATCGATGGCCGTTGTCGTCAACCAGGCGACTGGCGTTCGCTACGAGGCCATCCGGGGTGAGGGGGCGGCGCGCGACGGCATGCCCATCTCCTGCTCGAGCTGCCGCGATCCCGGTCGGGCGGTCGTCGGCCTCACCGGTACCCCCGTCTCGCCACCGGCCTGGTGGCAGTTCCGTGCGCTAGGTGCTGCTGCACTCGACTTGTGTGCGGTCGCAGAAGGCGTGCTGGACGCCTTCCTCGTGGGCGCCGGTTCTTCCCTGTTCGGCTGGGACTACCTCGGTGGGCTGCTCGTCGGGTTGGAGGCTGGGGCAGTGGCGGCCGAGGCGAATGGCCGGGAGCTCATCGTCCGGGACGCGACGCCGAGAGCCCCGATCGTGGCCGCGAGCGGTGAGCTCCTCGACGCCCTCGTTCCCAGGAGAGGCGGCGGCGGCTGACCCAGGCGCTCCCCAGAGGTGCCTCCTGATGGCCGGGCCTGACGCCGGGCCTGACGCCGGGCCTGACGATGTTCGTGGCACCTATCCTGACGCCCTTCTTGGCGCCGGCTTCCAGGAGATCGAGTACCGTGTGGAGATGACCAATTCGGCCGGCCAGCCCCTCGATGACCTGGCGATCGACTACTCCACCAGCCAGGTGACCGAGGGTATCTCCATCCTCGAGACCCGAGGGGAGCTGCCGAAGTGGGCCGTGCCCCATATCGTGGCGGTCGTCGGCGTCCTTCAGGCTCAGGGCTCCTACCCGCCGCACGTGGGCCAGAGTGCGGACCGAGCCTGCCGGCAGAACGGCTACGTGCTGTCCCTGATCGTGAGTGGTCTCGAGGGTCTGGCGACTACGGGGGCGAGCGGTGCAAACTGCCCGCTGCGGACTCTGCGAGGGTTCTTGACCGAGTGGAGAAGACTCATGCGGGCGTCGCGACCCGCACCCAAATTCACCCCCCGCCAGCACTGATCGTCGTCAGTTCGGCGGCGGTGGTGAGGTCGAGGATGGGTGGCGCCGCAACAGCACACCGGTTGCCGGTACCGGTGAGCGAAGGTGGGGGCGACGACCGAAAGTCTCTGTATTGAAAAGAGAGCCGGGCGCTTAGCTCAGATGGTCAGAGCAGCTGGCTTACAACCAGCAGGCCGGGGGTTCGAGTCCCTCAGCGCCCACCGAATTCGGTTGACGGACCACCTCTCGTCGGCAGTTCAGACCTCGATCACGTCCACGAGGTCTTTCAGACCGCGGAAGTCTTCCGGGTTGCGCGTGAAGACCGGAAGGTTCGCTGCACAGGCGGTCGCTGCGATCAGAAGATCCAAGGCTCGAGTCCCGCGGGCCTTTCGTCCGCTCGCGATCTCTGCGGCGTAGATCCGGCCGTAGGCGCGGGCAGCCTCTCCGTCGAATGGAAGGGGATCGAAGGCCGCTTCTGCCCGCTGCAATCGGTCCTGTCGGCGGGCCCGCTCTTCGGCGTCCTGGGTCGCATGCGGACCGGCCGCGAGCTCCGCCATGGTGATGGCGCTGACGGCCAGTTCCATCGGGAGCTGTCCCGCCTCGAGTTGTTCGAGGTCGATGACGACGGAGGTATCGATGATCCCCCGGGGAACGCGCTTGGGATCAGGCACGAGGGCTGGGGTCCTGGGATGCAACGCCGTCGAGGTCGGAGCGAAGTTGAGCCAGGTCGACGCTTGGCGCACCACGGAACAGGGCGATGGCGCTGTCGGCGCTCACGAACCGGTGCCGCCGGAGTGGAGTCAGCTCACCCACAGGTACGCCGTTTCGAGTGACGACGAAACTCTCACCCTGGTCCAATCCCCTCATGATCTCACCGCTGTCGTTCCGAAGCTGCCGTTGGGTGATGTCTCTGGCCATGACAACATCGTAGCACGGAGTGCTACGATGTTGATGTCCGACCACCCTGGTCGTCCTGGTCGGCGAGAGTGGCGCCGGCCTGGAGGTCGCGGATGGTCTTGCCGAGTTGTCCAGACGAGAGGAGTCCGGGTCCGAGAGGGCCTGAACGATTCTGGCCGACGGGCGGAAGGGCTCGCAGGGCCGTCCGGACCTCGGTCGACATGTGGGTAAGCTGCGATCGGATCTCGTCCTCGGCGGTTTCTGGCCGGTCGGGAGCCGCCAGTCCGACCGCCTTGATGGCGTAGGCGGCGGCGCCCAGTGCGTGCGCCCCCATGTGGCAGACGGCCACGGCTCGGCTGGCAGCTCGGGCAGCGGCTGCTGCGGCGGGATCTTTTACATCCCTGGCAGGAACACCACCGACGAACCGACGGCGAACCTCGTCGGCAGTTTTCAGCTCCCCTCGGGAAAACGCCCGGGCCCGGGCGATGGCAACGCGAGGACGGTCGTCCTTCTGAGCTTCGGCCTCGCACAACCCCAGAACTCGCTCTGCGCAGTCGGCCGCCCATCCGGCGACGAGACGTCGATCGGCTTCGCCGACCGTCAGGCGGCATGATCAACACAACCAACCTGTCCGTCAACGCGCGCCAACTCCAGTGCGGCCTCCCTTGGTGACGGGGTTCAGGTGACAACAACGTTGTCACCGGGGGAGGCCGCTCTTCATGCCATTCGAATACGAGTGCCTATGGCCCACCAGGCCACATGTAGCTACATGTGCTACACTCGACGCTGTGAGTTCCTCGGTCTCAGTTCGAGAACTACGCAACACGGTCAGCGAAGTGTTGCGACGGGTGGAAAGCGGAGAACGTGTCACCGTGACGGTGGACCGTCGGCCGGTGGCCGAGATCACGCCCTTGCGGCGGCGCAGGAGGGTGCCCGCTCATGAAGCGCTCACCATCGCTGCGCGCCATCCCTCCGATCGGCGGCTGCTCGACGATGTGCGTGGGCTGCTGTCCGATTCGACGGACGAAGCATGAGAGCACTGCTCGACACCTCCTTCTTCGTCGCCACCGAGTCGGGACGACCGTTGGGCGATATGACTGGAGTGATGGAGACCGAGGTATCCGTCGTGACCTTGGCGGAGCTCACGCTCGGAGTGCTGATGGCTGATGATGCCGCAAGAGCCGCCCGTGTGGCAACGCTTTCTGCCGTCGAGTCGACGTGGGATCCTCTGCCGGTCGACGCCGAGGTGGCGCGCCAATTTGCCCGTATCGCCGCGGAGCTACGGGGTCGCCGTGAGAGAGTGCCGATACTCGACGCTCTTGTGGCGGCCACCGCCGCGGTGGAGCAGATACCTGTCGTCACTCAAGATCGGGACTACGACGCGATCCCAGGAGTCGAAGTCATTCGAGTGTGATCACTCAGGCATGGTCACCGATCCCACGCGAAGCCGGCGAGATCGGTTCCGGATCCCTCGGTTTGAGCTCTCTCGGTTTGACCACGAGTGCCCACGCCCCATCGAGCTCGAGACAGGAGGTCGCTATCCGTGCAAACTCCAAAACAATTGGTACAGCCCTAGACACATCGTCACTGGCGGGTGCCTACACGGCCTCGCCCGTCTCGAACTGGGCGTGACCACCGAAGTGGGCAGTTGCCGCTGCTCAGTTCGAAGATGCGCGCCTTGCGGCCCTCCCTGCATGCGAGCAGTTGGCATGGTCTGACGGACATCCACGGCGACACAGGAGAGGAGCTCCGCTCCGGTGGCGATGCTCAGAAGCGGGTGAGGCGCCAACCGAAGGACGGTCCAGACAGCGCTGCGGCCGTGACGACGGGGACCTGTACTTGTTCCTGGCCGATCCCTACGTCGAGATGCCCCAGCATCGTGCCCTTGGCCATCGGAGCTTGGATCGCGCGGGTGATCACCAGTTTCTCGGTCAGCGGCGCCCCTGGCCATCCGAGCAGTGTCGCGTTCGTCGTGGCCACGACCGGCACCGACGTGCTGTAGGGAGCATTCAACGTCGCGACGACGGTCCCGGCGTCGAGCACTTGGGCCCGCGTGAGCACTGCCCCGACCGCGGCGGCCAGCTTTGTCCCGGCGGAGAGGGCGGTTGTGAGAGGAGAGGTCCCTGTCTGCCCCATTACTCCACCGATGACCATTTCTGTGTGACCGGACACGAGGTGAGTTGCCGCGAAGATGAAAGACGCTCCGCCCTGGGGTATCCACCCCGTCTTCACTCCTACGATGCCGTTCTTCCCGACATCGGCGTTCACGTTGTACACGACACCGACGCCGGGAAATGTCGCCTGGGCCATGGCCACGATGCCGGCGAAGACCGGGTTCTTCATGGCCTGCATCGCCAGTTTCACCTGGTCGCTCACGGTCGACACGGTCGCCGGGTTCACTCCGCTCGAGTCGGCGTAGTGGGTGTGCGTGAGGCCGAGCTTGGATGCCTCGGCGTTCATCTTGGTGACGAACGCGGCGACACTCCCGGCATCCCACTGGGCCAGCAGCGACACGATGTTGTCTCCGGAAGGCAGCAGCGCGCCTTCCAGCGCTTTGAGCTCAGTGATCTGCTCGCCCGCGGTCACGGCAACCACCGAATCACCCTGGGCCAGGTCCTGCTGGTACTGAGTCACCTCAGCGGGGGTAACGGTGATCGAAGGCCCTGTGGCACCAGGGGCAAGTGGGTGGTCCTTCAAGATGATGTACGACGCCATGATCTTGGCGACGCTTGCGATCGAGAACTGCTGGTTGATTGTGGCGCCGGGAGCGGCCTTCGACGCCACGGTGCCGATGCCCTGGACGGCGACGGTGGCCACTCCCTGGCTCGGCCACGGGAGGGCAGGCGCGTGACCAGGGAAGTGCGTCGCCACCGTCTTGGGCTGCAACGTGGGACCGGGGGGCTTGCGCACCGATTGCACGACCAGGAGCGCGGCCACGACGATCACGACGACGAGTACCACGACGGCGGCCAGACTGCGACGGCCACCGGGAGACCCTGCTGCGGCGTGCGAGGGGGACCAGGAGGAGCGGTAGGCAGACATGAAGCCCCTACTTTAGAGACTCGAGAGGGGAGACGGTGGTCGCGTACCGGCCAACCCGCGGAGCACCCGCGTCCGAGTGAAGGCCGTCATCCCCTCCTCTCCCAGCTCCAAGCCGAAGCCCGACGCCTTCCACCCACCAAAGGGGGCCGTATGGTCCATCGCGGCCATCCCGTGCGCGTTGAGAAAGACCGTACCTGCCCCCAAACGTTGGGCGAGCAGGGCAGCGCGGTCGGGATCGTTCGTCCAGATCGAGGCGCACAGGCCGAAGGAGGTCGCATTCGCCTGGCGGATGGCATCCTCGGTGTCCTGGTAGCTCAAGATCGGTAGCACCGGCGCGAACTGCTCACTGACGACGATGGCCGAGTCCGGTGGGGGATCGATCACGATTGCGGGAGAGACGATGTACCCCCCGGCACCGGCGTCGGGCTCGCGGATCGTCGCCGGGCGGAGGACCTGGGCGGCGGACCCAATCGCTTCGTCGACCAGCCCCTCAGCCCGGTCTCGGGCGGCGGCGGTGTGCACCGGGTCCATCGTCACCTCGGAAGCCAGCCCGTCGCCAACGACCTCGCGGGCCAGGCGGGCCGTGAGCGCATCGACGAGCTCATTCATGATCGAAGCAGCGGCGTAAACCGTTGCAGCCGAGTGAGCGATAGTGATCACTCACGCTGCACCCCTTCTCGGGGTTCCTCGCCTGTTGCCAGGGTCGGTTCTGGCCTCACCGGGGACGGCCTCCCAGGATTGCAGAGGTCTTACGTCCCCTCCTCCGGCACCCGATGATCCGGCGTCGGAGCCGAGTCCCCCACCGCT
>DAHWPS010000087.1:0-2225 GCA_027342785.1 Acidimicrobiaceae bacterium | reverse complement strand
TCCTGCGGCAACCCGGGCGTGATCCGCTACACCGGAGTCGCGAGCAAACCCCGAAGCCCAAGTCCCTGTCCGCCCGGAGTCAAGCCGGCCAGCTGCACACCGGGGCTCGACCCCACCGGCCTCCTGGCCGCCGTCGAGAAGGACCTCCCTGCGGAGACCCTGACCGCGAGCCCTCCGCCGCCTGGGGTAGTGGGGGTTCCGGTCACGGTCGCCATCGACCCCACGCCGACAATCCAGTACGCCACCATCAACACGTCGGCGCCCGACCTGGGTGATGGCGACCCAGGCGAGCTTCTTCATGTGGTCTGGGTGGTGCAGGCGACCCCGGAAGCCACCACCTGGTTCTGGCCGGACGGGACGTCCGGCATCCAGCTCCCCTGGATCCCCCAGGTGGCCGAAGCTCACGGCGCGATCCGGGCGGTCGTGACCTACGCGGTCACGGCGTCCGGGTTCTGGTCGGACGGGGTGGCAGTCCATCCTCTGGCCAGCGTCCGGGTGGGCACCCTCACGGTCCAGGCCTCGCTCCCCTACCCGGTCCAGCAGGTCCAGGCCGACCTCGGGTAGGCCCTGGCAGGTCGGATAGACTTGTCTGCTGGCTTCGGGCCGCCTAGCTCAGCCGGTTAGAGCGCACGGTTCACATCCGTGAGGTCGAGGGTTCGAGTCCCCCGGCGGCCACTTTCTTGTCACGGCGCGAGATCTTCTGGAGAGACGGGCTATCACCAGGGTGTTCTGCGTATTCGGAGGGGTCGTCTGGTGTCTCGGGCTGGGATCGTCGCGGGGCTCACGGTAGCGGTGGGCGCGGCGGATCTGTCGCTGGTGTCCAATGAGCAGTGCGGAGCTACCGGGCGTTCCAATTGAGGACTGCGCGTGCCAGATCGGCACGCCGCTCGGCGTACAGGCGGACCCGGTGCCCGTTGGCTCCGGAGGGATGGGGTAGACCGAGCAGGCATCGTCGGCGGTCCAGGAGGTCTTGGTGTGCCAGGAAGTCCACCGCTGCCTCGGCGGCTTTTCCCAGGGGCACCACGAGGGCGTCGGGTGCCATGGCCACCCTGGCTCCGAGACAGGCGCGCACCAGAGATGCCAGCACGGGGTGTCCGATGAGCGGCGGGCTCGCTCCGCCGTAGTTGCGGCCGTGCACGAAGACTGGGTAGTCGATGGCGGAGACGAGGCCGGCCAGGTGGTGCATGTCGTCGAAGAGCTGGGCGGTGGATTCGATGTCGAGGGCGGCGGCGAGCCCGATCCCGTCGAGCATGGCGACCAGGTTGGTCCGCATCGGTCCGGAGAACGATCCCACGGCGTCGGCTCGCCGGAGCGCGTCCTCGGGCGACAGGCCGTTTATCAGGGAGCGTCGAGCCTCGGCGAGCGCCTCGGTTGCCTGGTGCAGGCCCGGGGTGATCCCGACCAGCACCACTCTGGCCGAGGTGTTGACCCAGTCCCACGGGGCGTAGAAGACGCTCAGCGCTCCTTGCTGCCAGAGAAGCAGTTCGGACGCCATGGGGCTGACTGGTTCCAGGCTGGTCACGGTGTCCATCTGATGGGACAGGCACCAGGATCGATCGACCGGGGAGCCCTCCAGCAAGCCGTGGTCGGCAGCCCATTCCACGGGGCAGGTGTGATCGGTCGTCACGACCGAGGACCGTAGCTCGCCGTGCACCCGCCGAAGCATTCTTGGCGGCCTCGCCCGGAGCGCGTTCTATCATGCCGATCCGGAGTCGGGCGAGAGGTCTTCGAGGACGTCGTCTGGCAGGTTGAGGCCGGCTTTGCTGAGCGCATCGCGCACTGACCAGGCGAGATCGTCGGTCACGTCCGGGCCGGCGTAGGCGAGGACGCTACCGTCCTCGATGCCCTCGCGGCAGTTGGCGAGGCCGTGGAGCAGTCCGAGTGCGATCTGGCGTGCGGCATCGTGGAGACCGAGGGCGGCCCGCCGGGAAAGGTCACCGAGCTCCGGCTGCAGGAGCTCATCAAGGATCTCGTAGGCGGCCTCGTTCTCATGCACGTACCCGCGACCGCGGACTCGCCCGGCCCGGTGGGCGAGCTGATCGACCTCGGCTTCACGAAGTTCCCATTCGAGCGACTCGGCCACCTCGTCCGCGTCGACGGTGGCCAGCTTGGCCAGAGCGAGGCGTTCGGTCTCGTCGACCAGCTCGGGATGGACAATGAGCAGTTCGCCCAGTAGCTGACCTTGCTCGTCACCCGTGAGCTGCTCGAGAGCGGTGGTGGACGGA
>DAHWPS010000222.1:0-2961 GCA_027342785.1 Acidimicrobiaceae bacterium | reverse complement strand
CACGCTGGCGACACGCGCCCCGAGGTCTGAACGGAGTGCCTCGCGCGGGCTCATCCAACGCCGCATGCCACCAACATGCCTCTCCACCAGGTCACGCGGCGGCTTCTGTGAACTAGATGCTGCAACTTCTGTGAACTAGATGTGGCGCCCCCGGCAGGATTCGAACCTGCGTGGTACGGATTAGAAGTCCGTTGCCTCATCCACTCGGCCACGGGGGCTCGCTTCCAGCCTGGCATACGGGGCGGGTTTCGAGTGCTGGCCGCTGCCATCAGCCCGCCTTGCGCCGGGATCGCATGCCACCTTGCAGTCTGTGGCACACTGGTCGCTCTCGGTGGGCGTAGCTCAGCAGGTTAGAGCGCCAGGTTGTGGCCCTGGAGGCCGGGGGTTCAAGTCCCCTCGCTCACCCCAAAGCCCTCCGGGGGCTGCTCGAGCCGCATCAACGGCGAAAGCGTTCGCGTCACGAAGTCGACGAGCGCTCCTCGGCATGAACCCTCGGTCGACGCTGCGGACTTCGCTCTCTCGTTGCGCGAGTGCCAAGATGACGGCATGCCACACGTCGCAACGCGACACGCGACAGCCCAATTGCTACAGCGTGGCCAGATGGGACGCGGCCCGAAAGCAGGTCACCCAGCTTCGGGTGATCAGCCGCCATGCGTCGCGAGCACGAACATGAGAGCAATGCTTCTGGTTGCACCGCGATGAGCACCATTCGGCAGACAACGGTGGCTTCGGAGGACGTAGCCACCTCCGTGCAAACGGCATTGGTGACTGGCGCGTCGTCCGGCATCGGCGAGGCAACGGCCAGATTGCTGGCCACCCGTGGAACGACCGTGGCCCTCGTGGCCCGTCGGGGTGATCGGCTCCAGGAAGTGCTCGATGCATGCCGCGCCCATGCGCCCGCATCGTCCATGTGGGTCGCCGATCTCTCGGACATCGAGCGAGCAGCAGAGGTCGCGCTAGAAGCATGGCGCGTTCTGGGAGGGCTGGACGTCGTCATCAACAACGCCGGTATCCCGATGCGCCGGCCGGTCACGAGGCTCACCATGGACGAGGTCAAAAAGGTGATGGAGGTCAATTACTTCTCGCCTGTGGCAATTAGTCTGGCTGTCTTGCAACCGATGATCGAGAGAGGTCGCGGCACGATCGTGAACGTCTCGAGTCTTGGTGGTCGACTCGGGATCACGACTGAGGCCGCGTACTCTGGATCAAAGTTCGCACTTGCCGGGTGGAGCGAAGCCGCCGCAGCCGACCTCTACGGCACCGGGGTGAGCATCAAGCTCGTGCTCCCCGGTGCAATCGACACCGAGATCTGGGATCAGCCGGGGAACGATCCTCCGGCGTACACCGGGCCGCTCGTACCGGCCTCAGAGGTGGCAGCCGGCATCATCGCGGCCATCGGCAGCGAGAAGTTCGAGCATTACATCCCGGACATGAAGGGCGTGGTGGAGATGAAGACGTCCGACCCCGAAGGCTTCTTCGCTGGCATGCGCGCCATGGCCGACGCCCCCAAGGTGAACGGCGCCACGTCCGGCAGCGCCACGTCCGGCAGCGCCACGGTCACACAGGGCCCTACGGCAGGAGCCGGCCAATGAAGGCTCTCGTGTTCGGCAGCCCGCGTGACCCCAACGAGCGTACGCCACCGGTGACCGACGAGGTCGACGAGCTCATCGTCGGGCTCCCATTCGGCCTTCACGAGCTCGAGGACGCCCGCCCTTTGCGACCTGACTGGGTCGTGACCCGGCCCATCCTTGCTGGGATCTGCGGTTCGGACTCCAAATTGGTCCTCGGGGATTTCAGCGAGGGGGACATGGACAACCCGATGTCTGCGTTCTCCTCCCTTCCTCACGTCCCTGGCCACGAAGTCGTGGCCGAAGTCGTGGAGCTGGGACCTGAGGCGCAAGGGGTCGATGTGGGCGATCGGGTCGTCATCAACCCGTGGCTTACCTGCGCCCCGCGCGGGATATCGCCGCCGTGTCCGGCCTGCGCCAACGGGGACCTCACGCTCTGCTGGAATTTCACGTCCGGCGCGTTTGGCCCCGGTGTGCACATCGGGGTGATCACCGATGTGCCTGGGGCATGGGCCGAACGTCTCTCTGTCCACGATTCGATGGTGTTCAAAGTGCCGGGCGCTATCTCCAACCCCTCAGCGGTTCTGGCTGATCCGTTCTCCGTGTCATTCCACGCGATCGTGCGCAACCCTCCCCCGCCGGGCGGCCGTGCAGTCATCTATGGCGCGGGGGCATTGGGTCTCACCAGTGTCGCGATCCTGCGTGCTCTCTACCCCGACGTCGAGCTCGCCGTGGTTGCCCGCTTTCCGGCCCAAGCGGACATGGCCCGCCAGTTCGGTGCCGGCCTTGTGCTCGATCACGAGCCTCGGGAGGATCTCCTCGACGAGTTGGCATCGTGGTCCGGCGGCGTGCTGCACAAGTCCTTGTTCGGCTTGCCAATGACCCGTCCGGGAGGCATCGACGTCGTCTATGACACGATCGGCAAGGCCGAGACGTTTGAGGTAGCAGTGCGCGTGCTCGCCGAGCGCGGTGCGCTCGTCTATTCGGGGGTCGCGACGCCGCAGCGCTGGGAATGGACTCCTGTCTACTTCAAAGAGCTCACGGTTACGGGCTCCAATGCCTTCGGCATCGAAGAGCTGGGTGGCGTACGAAAGCACGCCATGGCCCACTACTTCGATCTCGTTGCCGACGGCAGGATCGATGTGAGCGCGATGCTCACTCACCAATTCGGGCTCGACCAGTGGTGGGATGCACTGCGGGCGGTGGCTCGACCCGGGGGCAGTGGCGCGCTCAAAGTCGCCTTCCAGCCTTCCCGTTCCCCGAACTATCAGCGAATATCTCACTGACCTTGAGGCCCGTCTCCGGGCCTCTCGGGCGGCTGGTATCCCAGCCGTGCCACTGTCACGGACAGATGCCAGAGGCATCAGGCCACCACCTTCTTGGGGCTGGATGA
>DAHWPS010000221.1:0-77212 GCA_027342785.1 Acidimicrobiaceae bacterium | reverse complement strand
CACGCTGGCGACACGCGCCCCGAGGTCTGAACGGAGTGCCTCGCGCGGGCTCATCCAACGCCGCATGCCACCAACATGCCTCTCCACCAGGTCACGCGGCGGCTTCTGTGAACTAGATGCTGCAACTTCTGTGAACTAGATTTGGTCGGGGAGGGGGGACTTGAACCCCCGACTTCCTGCCCCCAAAGCAGGCGCGCTGCCATCTGCGCCACTCCCCGCGACTTTGACGACCAGTGGCATCGTAGCCTGAACGGACACGTCTTCGAACGGCGACGTTCGCAGGCGGTGTGGTAAAGCGCACGGTGCACCGGGACGGCGCACCGTGCGCTCTCAGGACTTCTTGCCCAGTATCCGGTTCATCTTCGTGCCACAGGTAGGGCAGGCTCCCTGAGCAGCCCGGCGCCCGTTCGCAAGCTCGACCTCGTGCCCGTCGAACTTGCGCTTCTCGCGGCACTTCACGCAGTAGCCCTCGTACTCCGCCATTTCGACTCCTCTCGACGCTGATGGTCACCAGGTCTCTTGGGGGCGACCCCCGAATCCGAGACGGCACGACGCTACCTTGGGGCTGGGCACGAATGGGGGATGGTCGGACCCGGGGCGCCCACCCTCATCGCGAGCCAACCCGGCGAATTCCCGAGGCGGCCAGGTCGGCAAGAGGGCCGAGTGGAGCGCCCCGGCTCCGACAGGCGGGCTTTCAGGCGGCAGTCGAGGACCGTTAGGTGCCAGGAGGAAAGCCCGGCGGGGTTTCAAGCGGGAGAGAGGGCGTGGGGGCCGCGGCCGGTGTCGTAGCGGACGGAGCTTCGAGCATGCGGTGCACGTCACCGGGCAACAGCGGCGGGCTGAAAAAGAACCCCTGGGCCGTCGTGCAGCCCCGCTGGAGCAGGACGCGGCTCTGGTGGGCGTTCTCCACCCCTTCAGCCACGCAGTCGAGGCCGAGCTTGTCAGCCATGCCGATGATCGCAGAGGCCAGGGCATTCAGCTCATCGGAAGGACCGAGGATCTGGACGAAGGATCGATCGATCTTGAGGGTGCTCACCGGAAAGGCCGCGACCTGCTGGAGGGAGGAGGTACCCGTACCGAAGTCGTCGACGGAGAACCGGACGCCGTGCTCGCGCAGGCGGTCAGCAGCGGATCGCATGACTCCGTCCTCGTCGATCGCTACACGCTCGGTGATCTCCACTTCGAACAGTTCCGGATCGATGGTGCTCTCTGCCAGCGCCCCGATGACGGTGTCGGTGAAATTGGGGTCGAGGAGGTCGCGGCCCGAGACGTTGACAGACATGCGCAACGGGGGAAGGCCGCCGTCCAGCCAGGTTCTCATCTGCCGGGCTGCTTCTCGGATCACAAATGCATCGATGCCTACGATGACGTCGCTCTCCTCGGCCAAGGGGATGAACTGGGACGGCTCGAGGACGCCCTTCACCGGATGCCGCCACCTGACAAGCGCCTCGACCCCTACGACGTCGTTGGTCTGGAGGTCAATGTAGGGCTGGTAGAGGACGAACAGCTCGTTGCGCTCCACAGCGTGCCGCAGATCGGTTTCCAATTGCGACGCGTCGGCGATCTTCCCTTGTTCTACCTGGGGAGCAAAGACGGTGTAGGTGTTGCGGCCCCTGCTCTTGGACTGGTACATGGCCTCGTCTGCGTGGCTGAGGAGGTCGTCGTACGTCTGTCCGTGCTCGGGGAAGACTGAGATGCCGATGCTCGCCGAGGTGTAGACCTCGATGCCAGCAATGACGTAGGGCTCGTGAAGGCGGTCGAGCATTCGCTGGGCGAGCTGTCGGATGCTCGCCGTGTCGGCCAGCCCGGGAAGGAGAACGGCGAATTCGTCTCCACCGAGACGCGCAACGGTGTCTGGACGTCTGACCACCTCGCGAAGGCGCTCGGCCACCTGGCGGATCAGATCGTCTCCTGCAGCGTGGCCCAGCGTGTCATTCACTCTCTTGAACCGATCGAGGTCCACGAAGAACATCGACGATGGTTCCCCGACCCGTTTGGCCCGCTCGATCTCCTGGTGCACCCGGTCTTCGAGGAGGCGACGATTCGGAAGGCCGGTGAGGGAGTCGTGCCACGCCAGATGACCGACTTGCTCGAGGAGCCAGGCGTTCTGGAACGCCGTCACCGCCTGGTCGGCCAACGCGCGGAGGCGCTCTTGGAGGTCCCGGTCGGATCGAGGGTCAGCGCGGGGAGGGTTGAAGAACTCGGCAGCCACGATGCCGAGGAATTCCTCGTCGCTGAAGAGGGGGGTCATGATGCTCACGTTGGTTCCGAAGCGATCCAGAAGGTCACGCAGGTACGCATCGTCGGTGGTGCGGTCGATCACGACAAGATCCCGGGAGCTCATGAGGGTCTGGATCATGGGCGTGTCGTCGGCCGAGATGGTGAACTCCTCGCCCTCGACCGGCGTTTCGTTGAGGAAGTCCACTTCCATCTCGACATCGAAGACGATGTGCTCCTCGGCGGCCGGGGCGGGCACCACCATGCCTTCGGTCTGCTCGCTGACGATCGACGCCCCCGAGATCGCTTTCACCGTCAATTTCCGGTCGAAGGGGTCCCACAGGAGCACCGACGCGCGCTCGCACTGGGCGACGGCCGGCACCGTATCGGCGAGGGTCTGGGACACCTCGTCGGAAGTCCCTACGTGCGACAGCGCCCGGGAGAAGTCGAGGAGCGCCCGGGCCGTGGCGGACGATCTGCGCGACTCGGCAAGGGAGGTCACGAGATCGAGCGCCGTCGCGGCGTAGTTCGCGTAGAGCGAGAACATCTCGCGCTCACGCTCCATGAACCGCATCCCCGGCGGGTAGACGGCGGCGATCCGACCGTAGCGCTGGCGTGACGAGACGATGTCGACGATGAGCCGGGATCCTCCTGCGTCGTCGGGGTACGGCTGCCAGAGATCGGCAGCAAGCGCTCGCGCCTCGTCCTCGGCGAAGCCGTGGTGGTGAAGGTGAAGGGGCTCTTCGGGGGAGGTCTGTACCACGAGCAGGTAGCGCGGAGCGTTTACCGCGCCCGCTGCGCGGCGGGTGATGCTTGCCAGGAGCTCAGGAAGATCTTCTCCAGACAGCAGGTCGGCAGCGGTGCTGAACACCTCCTCGAGCCGCTCGCCCATCTGGCGTAGCTGCTCTTCGAGCATGGAGATCCGCGTGTCGGCGTCGATGTCCAGCTCCGAGCGTGCTTCGACGACTCCCTGCTGGCTCCAGGCCATCGAGAACAGGCTGGTCCTTTCGTCGACGAACGAGCTCCACTGCCGAGCTTCCCAGGCCACGCTGTACAGGCAGAAGCGGCCTCCCCTCGCCTGGCATTCGGTCTCGGTCACGACGGCTGGCACCAGGCCGAACAGGACCGGGACCTGGGAGAGCAGCCCTTTGGTGAATTCGCACAGGTACACGTGGCGGGCGAACCCCGGTCGCGTGCGAGCCTGCACGACGGCATGTGCATCGCCGACTTCGAGCGGCTCGATCGAGGAGACGGTGGTGAACTTCGCTGCAGCCGCGGTGACGTTGCGCAGGAGCTCAGCCGGCGAGCCGAGGGATCGCAGGAGGTTTGCCACGTCGGTCCCGTCATGCTGACGGAGCATCTCCTCGCCGACGTGCCGTCCGATGTCGGGATCACCGGTGACCTGGCTGGCGGCGTGGAGCAGGGCAATGGCCTCTTCGTGGGTGCTCCAGCTCCTGGGATCCTCGAGCACCTGGACCGGCCGTCGCTCCCCCGCAGCAAACAGCAGCTGCGCCACGCCCGGCTCACCGGCCCTGCTGCGCACAAGCCGAACGATCACGCTGGTCACGGCTCCGGAGATGTCTTGAGGGGCTGCGGTTGCTCCCGCCGCTCCAGCCACGCTCATGGGAACACCTCCCCGGTTGCTTTGCCCCCTCGATCCTGGGGAAAGTGTACCCGCAGACCAGCGGGGCGCGCTGAGCGCAGATCCGGGAGATCGCTTTCAGACCCGTGCGTGCCGTCTTGCGCTCGACCGGCAGCGAGCGTGGACCGGGCGAGGCGACCGGCCCGGTACAGTAGGTGCTTCCGTATGAAAGCCACGTCCGCCCCGCTGGATGGGAACAAGGTCCGCCTCACGGTGGAAGTCGACGAGCCAGAGGTCGAGCGCGTGCTGGCCGAGGCAGTGCGCACCATCGGCCGCCAGCTACGGGTGCCGGGCTTCCGTCCGGGGCGGGTGCCTCGCCAAGTCCTCGAAGCTCGTGTTGGCGGGGCCGCGGCACTTCGCGCAGAAGCACTGCGGGAAGCGATCCCGGAGTTCTATTCCCGGGCCCTCAGCGACACCCAGGTCGACCCGATCGCTCCTCCGGAAGTCGACATCACCTCGGGGGCAGAGAGCGGCTCGTTCTCGTTCGACGCAATCGTCGCCGTCCGTCCCGTCGTGGCGATCCCCGGCTACGCAGGGCTGAGTGTGACGGTCCCACGGGTCGAGGTGAGCGACGAAGAGGTGGATGCCCAGCTCGATCGGATGCGAGAGACCGAGGCCGAGCTGGTCGACGTGGAGCGCCCGGCTGCCGACCATGACGTGGTGACCATCGATCTTCAGCCGATCAGTGCACCGGAGGGCGAGCCCGGCCCCGACGCCGGGGGGCTTGTGGATTTCTCCTATGAAGTGGGATCGGAACGGCTTGTGCCCGGCCTGGACCACCAGGTCAGGGGTGCGAGACCAGGTGATGTGTTCGAGGTCGACGCCGAGCCAGACCGTGGATCGGCCGAGCCAGGTGCCGAGGTGGGTCCTGGGACACCCGCCATCGTACGACGATTCCGGGTGCTCGTGAAGGCGGTGCGCGAGAAGCAATTGCCTGCCCTCACCGACGAATGGGCGGCAGAGAGCTCAGAGTTCGTCACGGTCGATGAGCTGCGTGACGAGCTGAGGAGCCGGATCGCCGCCGTGAAGCGCGAACGGACCACGATGATGGCGCGCCAACGGTCTCTCGAGGCACTGGCCGAGCTGGTGGTCGACGACGAGATCCCCTCGATCCTCGTCCAGGACGAAGTGGAACGAAGGGTGCACGACTTGAGCCACCGCCTGGAGGAGCAGGGTATCGGGTTCGAGCGGTTCCTCCAGATGACGGGACGCACCGGTGAGGACCTCGTGACCCAGATCCGCTCGGAGTCGCACGCCATGGTGAAAGTCGACCTGGCACTGCGGGCTCTCGCTGAAGCCGAAGGGATCGAGGTGTCCGACGAGGCGATCACCGATCGGATCGACGCCATGGCGTCCTCGCTCGGCACCGAGGCCCGCAAGCTCCGTCGGCAGCTCGAGGACAGTGGCCGCATCGTCGCTCTGCGATCAGAGCTTCGCAAGGAGCTCGCATCAGAGTGGCTGTTCGATCATGTGGAGCTGTTCGACGAGAATGGGATTGAGGTGCCACGGGACGCGCTGGCACAAGAGGATGCGGGTACGCTGGAAGCAGTGGGTGGCGGCGCGTCGACCGACGTCTCACTCGAGCCGGGCAAAGGAGACGGACAATGAGCGACCACGGGTTGCGGGCAAGCAACTATCTCGTTCCGACCGTGGTGGAGTCGTCGAACCGCGGCGAGCGCGCCTACGACCTCTACTCGCGGCTCTTGAAGGATCGGATCATCTTTCTCGGGACGCCGATCGACGACACGGTGGCGAACCTCGTGTGCGCGCAGCTCTTGTTCCTCGAGTCTGAAGAGCCCGAGAAGGACATCCCCCTCTACATCAACTCTCCTGGCGGAGACATCACCGCGTTGTTCGCCATCTATGACACGATGAAGTACATCAAGCCCGATGTCTCGACTTTTTGCTTCGGCCAGGCAGCCTCTGCCGCGGCGGTGCTCCTGGCGGCTGGCGCACCACACAAGCGCTTTGCCCTCCCGCACGCGCGCATCTTGCTGCACCAGCCGTTTGGTGGAGTCGAGGGGCAGGCCAGCGACATCGAGCTGCAGGCCAAAGAGATCCTGAGGATGCGGGACTTGCTCACCAAGATGCTGGCATCTGACACCGGGCAGCCGAATGAGAAGATCTCGAAGGACACCGACAGGGATTTCGTGATGACCGCCGATGAGGCGGTCGCGTACGGAGTGATCGACGAGGTGATCGTGGTGAGAGACGCTCCGTCGCTCGAAGCCGTGGGGGCGGCGTGAGCGCCCTGCTTGCAGCCTGGCACGCGAGGCCACCTTGGCGGCAGGAGTCGGCTTCGCCCATCGTCACCGGGGGGAGATGACAGCCAGTGGCGAAATTCGGTGAAGGCGGGGACCTGGTCAAGTGCAGCTTCTGTGGCAAGTCGCAGAAGCAGGTGAAGAAGCTGATCGCCGGTCCGGGAGTGTACATCTGTGATGAATGCATCGAATTGTGCAACGACATCATTGCCGAGGAATTCACCGAGTCAGCCGACCTGACCTTCGAAGACCTTCCCAAGCCTCGCGAGGTGTTCGATTTTCTCAACGACTATGTGGTCGGACAGGAGTACGCCAAGAAGATCCTCTCGGTCGCCGTCTACAACCACTACAAGAGGGTCCAGGCTGGCAAGGTCTCCGACGGGGACGGGGTCGAGCTGTCGAAGTCCAACATCCTGCTCCTCGGTCCGACGGGGTGCGGCAAGACCCTGCTCGCACAGACCTTGGCTCGGATGCTGAACGTCCCGTTCGCGATCGCGGACGCCACCGCTCTCACGGAGGCAGGGTACGTCGGTGAGGACGTCGAGAACATTCTTCTCAAGCTCATCCAGGCCGCCGATTACGACGTGAAGCGGGCGGAGACGGGGATCATCTATATCGACGAGATCGACAAGATCGCCCGCAAGAGCGAGAACCCCTCGATCACCCGGGACGTGTCGGGCGAGGGTGTGCAGCAGGCCTTGCTGAAGATCCTGGAGGGGACGACCGCTTCGGTGCCCCCACAGGGTGGCCGCAAGCACCCTCACCAGGAATTCATTCAGATCGACACGACCAACATCCTTTTCGTCTGCGGTGGTGCTTTCGCCGGTCTCGACAAGATCATCGAGAACCGGATCGGCCACAAGGGGATCGGCTTCAGATCCGAGGTGCATCAACGGGTTCGCCGCGACGATGCGGAGATCCTGCGCTTGGTCCTTCCCGAGGACCTCATGAAGTTCGGGCTCATTCCTGAGTTCATCGGCCGCCTGCCGGTCGTGGGAACGGTGAGCCAGCTCTACAAGGACGCGCTGATCCGGATTCTGGTGGAGCCCAAGAACGCGCTGGTCCGCCAGTACCAGCACGTGTTCGCTCTCGACGGCGTCGAGCTGGAGTTTGCAGAAGATGCGCTCGAGGCAGTGGCGGAACAGGCGTTGCTCCGCGGAGCGGGAGCTCGCGGGCTGCGGGCGATACTCGAAGAGGTGCTCTTGGATGTGATGTACGAGCTCCCGAGCCGCTCCGACGTCCGCAAGTGCGTCGTCGACCGAGCCGTGGTGCTCGACCACGTGAACCCGACGCTGGTCCCCGTCGACACCCCGCCTGCGAAACCCAGTCGCAGCCGCCGAGCTGCGTCCTGAGGTCCCCCGCTCTCTTTCCTGTGCGGTTCACCACCATGGCCGAGGCGGTGTCCTGGCTGGACGCCCATGTGGACCTCGAGTCCTCCGTCCCCAACCGGCGGGCGCTCCCTACGCTTTCTCGCATGCAGGAGCTGACTGGGCTCTTGGGTTCCCCCGAGAGGTCGTTCCCGGCAGTCCATGTGACCGGGACGAACGGCAAGGGGTCCACGGTCGCCCTGATCTCGAGCATTTTCGCAGAGCTCGGGTTTCGGGTGGGCACGTACACCAGTCCGAACTTGGAGCGGATCAACGAACGGATGGCAGTGGATGGGGCCCAGGTGGAGGACTCGGTCTTTGTCGAGCTCATGAACGTCGTTGCTGCCGCCGAGGCCTCCATGAGCGAGCGAGCAACCCGTTTCGAGCTGCTCACCGGCGCTGCGCTTCGATGGTTCTCGGATGAAGCGGTCGACGTAGCGGTGGTCGAAGTGGGCCTTGGGGGTTCGTGGGACAGCACGAACGTGGTCGACGGTCGGGTCGCCGTGCTCACGAACGTGAGCTATGACCACACCGATGTGCTCGGTCCGACGTTGGAAGGTATCGCTCGGGACAAGAGCGGGATCATCAAACCTGGCAGCTCGGTCGTGATCGGTGAGACCGCTCCTTCGCTGGTGGGCATCATGGAGGACGCGGCCACCAACGTCGGGGCGGGACCTACCTGGGCGCGTGGCCGTGAGTTCGATTGCGTCCGGAACCTTCCAGCCGTTGGAGGGAGATTGGTGGACGTATCGACTCCTCTTGGAGCCCACGAGGACATCATGGTCCCACTCCATGGCCGCCATCAGGGGCTGAACGCCTCGTGTGCCATCGCTGCCTCTGAGGCATTCCTCGGGGCTTCCTTGACCGAAGACGTCCTGGCGAACGCGCTGGGATCGGTAGCTGTGCCCGGTCGGCTCGAAGTCGTGGGAAGGCACCCGCTGTGCCTCGTCGACGGCGCGCACAATGTCGCCGGCATGGACGCGTTGGCAACTGCCCTGCGCGAGGAGTTCGCCGTGCCGGGGGACCGAGTGGCGGTGGTGGGAATGCTCGGAGGGCGGGATCCAATTGCGATGCTCGAACCACTTCGCGCAGCCGGCGTCGAACGCGTCGTCGCATGTGCCCCGCGCTCTCCGCGGGCGATCAGCTCGAAGGCGGTGGCCGATGCGGCGAGAGCCGTGGGGCAGGCAGCTTCGACCGAAGAGAGTGTCGCCGGAGCCATTTCGGCGGTGCTCGCGACTTTGGGAAGCGACGGTCTCTTGGTGACGGCCGGCTCTCTCTATGTGGTCGGGGAGGCTCGGTCCTACTTTCTCGACCGGGTGCAGTCTCCGGACTGAACGCGTGGCCAATGTTCGTCAGTGGCGCGGTGCTACGCTCAACGCCCCATGAGCCGCACCCTCGTGATCGTGAAGCCCGACGGCGTCGAGCGGCGCCTTGCCGGGGAGATCTTGACCCGGTTGGAGCGCAAGGGCTTGCGCTTGGTTGCCGGCGACATCAGGCAGATTGACCGCGACTTGGCGGGTCGCCACTACGCTGAGCACGTTGGCAAGCCGTTCTACGACGAACTGGTTGCCTTCATCACGCGTGCTCCCTCGCTGGTCCTTGTCGTGGAAGGTCCTGGCGAGGACACCTACGCCGTCGTGAGGGCTCTCATGGGCTCCACCAATCCCACCGCGGCTGCGCCCGGGACGATCAGGGGCGACTTGGCACTTGAAGTGACCGAGAACCTGATCCATGGCTCGGACTCCCCGGAGTCCGCAGCTCGGGAGATCGAGTTGTTCTTTCCCGGCCTGGTCTGAGGTCACTCCCGAGGTCGGGTCCTCGGTCCGGAATTTTCGTCCGGGGCCTCGGTCGGGGATTTCCGTTCGCTGGGGATCGCCGGTGGCTGTCCACCGGCTCCGCATCGTCTTGGGGCATGCCTGGGTGTGCCCGGGGTACCCCGGGGGCACACGCACGAGGAGCGACGGCGCTCTTGTGCCACTGGGTGTTTTCCCCTAACCTTTGGTCGGCACATCGCCGGGACGTGTGTGGCCGGTCGGATGAGTAGCCCTTTTCGCATTCGAGAGGAATGACGGTGTGATGGCAGACAATCGCCTCAATCTTTTGGGCCGTGATATGGCCGTTGACTTGGGAACCGCCAATACGCTGGTCTATGTCCGTGGCCGTGGGATCGTGTTGAACGAACCGTCCGTGGTGGCCGTGGACGTCAAGGATGGCAGGCCGTTGGCTGTCGGCGCCGAAGCGAAGCGGATGATCGGGCGTACGCCCAGCAATATCCAGGCGATCCGACCTCTGAAAGACGGAGTGATCGCGGACTTCGAGATCTGCGAGAAGATGCTCCGCTACTTCATCCACCGCGTCCATCAGCGGAGGTTTGCCAAGCCTCGGATGGTCATCTGCGTCCCGTCAGGGATTACCGGGGTCGAGCAGCGAGCCGTCATGGAGGCTGCCGAGTATGCCGGTGCCCGTAAGGCCTACATCATCGAGGAGCCGATGGCAGCAGCCATCGGGGCGGGCCTGTCGGTGCACGAGCCCACGGGCAACATGGTGGTCGACATCGGCGGAGGTACGACCGAAGTGGCTGTCATCTCTCTTGGTGGCATTGTGACGAGCCAGTCGGTGAGGATCGGTGGCGACGAGCTGGACGAGGCGATTGTCTCGTTCGTGAAAAAGGAGTTCAGCTTGGCGTTGGGCGAGCGCACGGCCGAAGAGATCAAGATCGCCCTGGGTTCTGCGTACCCGCTGGAGGAGGAGTTGCACGCCGAGATCCGCGGTCGAGACCTCGTGACCGGCCTCCCCAAGACGGTCGTTGTCTCCACCGAGGAGATCCGTCACGCGATCGACGAGCCGGTCTCTTCGATCGTCGACGCCGTGAAGGTCACCTTGGACCGGACTCCTCCCGAGCTTGCTGCGGACATCATGGAGCAGGGCATCGTTCTTACGGGTGGTGGGGCCTTGCTTCACGGCCTCGACTCCAGGCTGCAGCACGAGACTGGAATGCCGATCGTAGTTGCTCGCGATCCGCTCAATTGCGTGGCTGTGGGAAGCGGTCAGTGTCTTGAGGAGTTCGAAGCGCTGAAGCGAGTGCTCATCACGTCCGCCTCGCGCTGACCGGGTGAGCGGGTGACCTGAGGCCAGGTGGCGAAAGCACGGCGGCGATCACGCCGGACGCTGACCACGCTGGTGGTCTTGGTGCTCATCTCGGTGAGCGTGATCACCTTGGACCAGTCCGGTCGGACCCATTCTCTTGCATCCGGCGTGAAGTCGCTTGCGAGCGATGTGTTCTCACCGCTCAGATCAGGCGTCAATGCCGTGCTGGATCCCATCGGCAACTTCTTCGCCGGTGCGGTCGACTATGGGGCCTTGCAGCAAGAGAACCGAAAGCTCCAGTCGATGCTCGGCCAGCTCCGCATGCAGCTCGACCAAAGGTCTTTCGACGCAAAGCAGATGGCAGAGCTCGAGAAGCTCTTGGCGATGGAGAAGCTTCCATACCTCAATAGCTTGTCGACGGTGATGGCTGCGACCGTGGGGGTCGGGACATCCAACTTCGCTGCAACTATCCGGATCGACAAGGGTCGTTCGGAGGGGGTTGCGCTGGATGATCCCGTCGTGGGTGCAGGAGGCCTCGTGGGGCAAGTCGTAGAGGCCAATCACTCGACATCGGTAGTCCGTCTCGTAACCGATGGGCTGTCGCGAGTGGGAGTGACGTTTGGCGCTTCAGCCGCGGCGACGGTGATCGGCCGGGGCGTAGGTGCCCCGATGTCAGCCGAGCTCGTCACTACGGGCGTCAAACTGCATCGTGGCGAGCTGCTCTCGACGAGCAGTCTCCTCGGGGGAGAGTTCCCGCCTGGCATCCCCGTGGCTACTGCGAAGGCGTCGGGAATGTCGACCAGCACCGGTCAAGCATCTGTCGAGGTGCAACCGGTCGCAAACTTGAGCGACCTGGCTTATGTGTACGTAGTCCAGTGGAGCCCGACACTGTGAGATCAGCGACTCGTCCTGCTCGCTCACTGGCGTGTTCGTGCTGTACGAAGGGGTGTGAGCGGTGAGCCTCGGCAAGTTGACTCGCATCGTTCTTTTGGTGGTGGTCACCCTCATCATCCAGTCGACTATCGGACTGGACGTACGCATTGCCGGAGCTCACCCCGATCTCATGCTGTTGCTCCCGATCGTCTTCGGAATTGCGGGTGGCCCTGAGGATGGAGCGCTCGTGGGCTTCCTGGCCGGGATGGCGGCCGATCTCCTTCTCCCTACCCCGCTGGGTCTCTCAGCTCTGGTCGACTGCCTTGTGGGGTTCGCGGTGGGCGCCAGTACCGGGACGCTCACGTTGGAGATCTGGTGGATCCCACCTTTCATAGGCGTGGCCGGCAGCGTGGTCGGGGTGCTGGCATATGCCGTGCTTGGAGCGGTGCTGGGTGATCCTCAGTTTCTTCGCGTCGACCTGGTGGCGATTGTCGCGGTCGTCGCCGTCACGAACGGCGTGCTCGCGAACGCAGCGGCTCGCGCTGCCCGTTGGGCGCTGGGTCCGACTTCCAGCGATCATGACCGTCTGTCGTTCGCAGGAAGGAAGAAGTGGTGACGAACGCGCACATGCCCGCCGGATCTTGTCCGCGAAGCGCTCTAGCATAGGGATCTCGTGGAATCACTCTGGCCCCTGATCGAGCCGTTGCTGGCTGGCGTTGCGAAACCAGCGCGCTACATCGGAGGTGAGATGGGGGCGCGCGTCCCCGTGCATCAATCCGGAAAGGTCGCTTGGCTCCTGGTCTACCCCGATACCTATGAGATCGGGCTTCCAAACCAAGGCCTTCAGATTCTTTACGAGATCCTGAACGAGCGTGACGACGCGCTTGCCGAGAGGGCGTACGCCCCATGGATCGACATGGAAGGTGCCATGAGGGCCAGCGGGGTTCCGCTGTTCTCGCTCGAGAACCATTTGCCAGCTCGAAGCTTCGACGTGATCGCGTTCAACCTTTCTGCCGAGCTCGTCTATACCAACGTCCTGAATTTGCTGGATCTCGCTGGGATGCCAGTGCGATCGGCTGATCGTGGGGTGGATGATCCGCTGGTCATCGCCGGAGGTCACTGCGCGTACAACCCTGAGCCGCTGGCCGATTTCGTCGACGCGTTCGTCATCGGCGATGGGGAAGAGGTGGTCGGTGAGCTCACTCGAACGGTCGCCGAATGGCGGTACGGAGATCGAGGAATGCTCGGCCGCGAGGAGCTGGCGCGTTGCTTGGCTCAGGTTCCCGGCGTCTACGTACCGAGCCTCTATGAGTGCCGGTATGACGGCGATCGGCTGGTCGGCATTGAACCGGAGCATGGAGCGCCGGCCGAGGTGGTGAAGCGCTCGGTCGCAGACTTGGGCGACTGGCCGTATCCGAAGCACCAGCTTGTCCCGCTGACCGAGGTGGTTCACGATCGCCTGAACGTCGAGGTCTTCCGAGGCTGTACCCGCGGGTGCCGGTTCTGCCAGGCAGGGATGATCACTCGGCCGGTACGTGAGCGTCCGGCAGCTCAGGTGGCGGAGATGGTGCGTACGGGCCTTGAGGAGACCGGGTATGAAGAGGTTGCACTGACGTCGCTGTCGACGGCGGATTTTTCGGGGATCGAGGGCACCGTGCGCCAGATCATCGACGACCCGCAAAATGGTGGGCGGGTGTCGGTGAGCCTTCCGAGCCTTCGGGTGGACGCGTTCACGGTTGCCACGGCGGCGCAGATCCAAAAAGTCAGACGGACTGGGCTCACCTTCGCACCAGAAGGCGGCACGTGGCGCATGCGGCGTGTCATCAACAAGCTCATCACCGAAGAGGATTTGTACAGTGCCGTCGAAGCAGCTTTTGGACAGGGTTGGAGACGGGTGAAGCTGTACTTTCTGGTCGGGCTTCCCACCGAACAGGACGAAGACGTTGTCGCAATTGCGGAGCTTGGTCGCCGGTGCGTCGAGATCGGTCGTCGACACCATCGATCGGTGACGGTCGTGGCGTCCGTCGGTGGCTTCGTTCCAAAACCACACACTCCGTTCCAGTGGTTCGGTCAATGCTCCCGTGAGGAGCTGGCAAGGAAGATCTCTTTGCTGCGCGAGGCCGGCCGTGACGTTCGGGGCTTGACGATCCGGTGGCACGACCCCGATGCCACGACGGCTGAGGGCATTGCCAGCAGAGGTGACCGGCGGATCGGCCGGGTCATAGAGCGAGTCTGGAGAGCCGGCGGGACCTTTCAGGAGTGGTCAGAGCGCTTCGACTTGGCGCTGTGGCTGGATGCGTTGCGTGAGGAGGGGGTGTCGATCGATGACTTGGTGTACCGCGAACGATCACTCGACGAGCAACTTCCCTGGGAGCACATCTCCGCCGGGCTGCACCGAGACTTCCTTTGGGATGATTGGCAACAATCTCTTCGTGGGAGCGAGGTACTGGACTGTCGCTGGACGCCTTGCTACGACTGCGGCGCTTGCACGTCGCTCGGCGTCGAGCACGTGGTGGCATCGCCTGTGCCACCGGCCGGCGGGAGCCAGGGCACCGGGCAGGATCTCGGCCTGACGGAGGCGGTTCGGGTACCCGTACGCCTCGGCTCGAAGTCGGAACCTCCGACGCTGGTCGCGCGATGAGCTTTGAGCGGGCCACCATGGTCGTTCGGTTCCGATATTCGAAGCTGGGGAAGATCCGCTTTACCAGTCAGCGCGACGTCGCACGAATGTGGGAGAGGGCCTTGCGCAGGTGTCGAATGCCGGTGGATTGGTCCTGCGGGTTCTCCCCGCGGCCGCTGCTGAGCTTCGGCCTCGCGCTTCCTACCGGCGCCGAATCGCTTGGGGAGTACCTGGATGTCCAGCTTGCGCCAGTCGGGTCCTGCGCTCCAGTGGCTGTGGCCGAGCATCGTGGGAGCCTCAGTGGGCGTGTCGCGTCGTGTGAGCTGCTGAGCAGGCTCTTGCCCGAAGGGATTGACGTCCAGGCGCAAGGCATCCTGCCAATGGGATCTCTGTCGCTCCAACAGGAGGTAAGCTCATGCTCGTGGGAGCTCGATATCGGCGGGGTGAGCGAGGAGCAGATGGCCAGTCGCATTGACAGCGTGCTGGCTGCCCAAGAGATCCTCGTCCGACGGGAGCGCAAGGGCAGGGAGGTCGAAGACGACCTCCGTCCGTCGATCAAGGAGTTGGCGGTGCGTACGGTCGACCGAGATCGTCCTGTCGCGACCTCCTCGGCGACCCGGGTGGTGGCCACGCTGGCGACCCGGCCCAGGGGCGTGCGCCCCGGAGAGCTACTGCAGGGGCTCGGCACCGACCTGGTGCTGGTGCGAGCCCGTAGAACGCATCAATGGATCGAGCACGGTGATGGCCGATGGGAGCCGCTGAGTGCCTGCGGTGACCTCCCTGGCCTCGTCGCGCAGCACGCCCAGGAGCGTGCATCATGAGCTTCATAAGGAGGGAATTCCCTCATGTCTCAGTCCGAAGAAGGGCTGCCGCGAGCCGGCACTGCCGAGACACGTACCACAAGGCAGGGACCAGAGCCCGCGCAGGCTGACGCGTCGACTCAACCCGACCGGCAGGGCGGTCAGCCAGGTCCTGTGGTGCCCACCAGCCGGCCTCGTATCGGCGACACTCGTCCCGCCCCGGCACCTCGCCACTCAGGCGCTGTGCGCACGTCCGAGAGCATGACGTCGCCCGCCGGGGGTCGCCGGCCGGCTGCGACGGCGGCCGTGCCGGTCAAAGACCTTTCAGAGCGGCCGGCACCCGGGTTGCGCAGCGATCCGGGTGCCGCGGCGGGCAGCGATGTGCCAGCCATGAGCGACGGTCGTGCAGTCGATGGAAACATCGAAGCTGAGGGAGCGAGCGGGTCACCTCGCCCGGCAAAGAAGGCGCGAGGACGACGGCGTGGTCAGCGAGATCGCAAGGGCAGGTCAACCGGAAGGTATCTCGTCTGCGTCCATGTCCAGCCGCAGGTGACCCAGATCGCGATGCTCGAGGGCCGGGTGCTCGTCGAGCACTACGTCGCCCGGGCGTCCGATGCGACGACGCAGATCGACGGGAACATCTACCGCGGGCGCGTGCAGAATGTGTTGCCAGGTATGGAGGCAGCATTCGTCGACATCGGCATCCCGAAGAACGCAGTGCTCTACCGAGGCGACGTCCGTTACGACCGAGACGACGTCGAGGCGACCTCTTCGAAGAGACCCGAACCGCGTATCGAAGACGTGCTCCGACCCGGACAGACAATCCTGTGTCAAGTGACGAAGAACCCGATCGGCGCCAAGGGCGCCCGGCTCACCCAGGAGGTCTCAATTCCAGGGAGGTTCGCCGTACTGGTACCGAACAGCAACGCCAATGGGATCTCCAAGCGCCTCGGTGACAACGAGCGCCGACGTCTGCGCAAGATCGTCGAGGGAATCCGGCCGGACGGGCACGGCATCATCGTCCGGACGGCAGCGGAGAACGCGACTGCTGAGGAGCTCGAGCGTGACGTGGCCAGCTTGGTCGGCGAGTGGCAGAGGATTGAAGCGGAGGCCGCCAGGTCGACTCGCCCCGGGCTCCTGTACCAAGAGCCGGAATTGGCTGTTCGGATATTGCGGGAAGAGCTGAACCGAGAGTACCGAGGGGTCATCATCGACGACCGCGCTCTCTACGAGCAGGTCCGTTCTTATGTCGGTACCGTGAGCCCCGAGTTGGCCGAAAGGGTGGAGTACTACGACTCCGAAGTCGAGGACCAGCCGATCTTCGAGCGCTACCACGTCCATGAGCAGCTCCACAAGGCTCTCGACCGCAAGGTATGGCTGCCCTCCGGTGGCTCACTGATCATCGAGCGCACCGAGGCGTTGACGGTGATCGACGTGAACACGGGAAAGAATGTCGGCAAGACCAATTTGGAAGAGACGGTGTTCCAGAACAATCTCGAGGCTGCGGAAGAGGTTGCGCGCCAGTTGCGGCTTCGCGACATCGGGGGGATCATCGTGATCGACTTCATCGACATGGAGATCCGCGAGAATCGCGACAAGGTCGCATCGGCCCTACGGGCGGCCCTTGCGAGGGACAAGACTCGTACCCAGGCTTTCGGGATCTCCGAGCTCGGTCTGGTCGAGATGACGCGGAAGCGGATCTCCGAGGGCCTGATCGAGTCCTTGTCGAACGTGTGCGAGGTATGTGGCGGGAGGGGATTCGTGCTGGACGAGACGATCGTGGGATGAGCCGGGATCATCGGTGACCACGGAGGTCGACAAGTGGGCTACAATCCAGCTCCTATGTATGCAGTGATTCGCACCGGCGGACGGCAGGAGCGCGTGGTCGAGGGGCAGAAGGTGCGAGTCGACGCGCGCAAGGAAGCCGTTGGCTCCGAGGTCCGCTTCGAGCCTCTCCTGGTGATCGGGGACGGAACCGTGTTGGCGACTCCTGACGACCTGGCTCGAGCGAGCGTTGTGGGAAAGGTCGTCGGGGTCGAGGCAGGTCCGAAGATCAACGCGATGACGTACAAACCCAAGTCGAACCAGCGGCGTCGATGGGGCCACCGGCAGTGGTACACCACGGTGGAGATCACCTCCATCGTGACCGGGTGACCAGAGAGGAAGCGAAAGATGTCGAAGACCAAGGGTGGGGGTTCCACGCGCAATGGTCGGGACTCGAATGCGCAACTTCTCGGCGTGAAAGTGTTCGATGGGACCCCGGTCAGGACCGGTGCCATCATCGTGCGCCAACGCGGTACGCATTTCCATCCCGGGACGAACGTCGGCCGGGGGGGAGACGACACCTTGTTCGCTCTCTCCGACGGCGTGGTGAAGTTCGGCAAGCGCAAGGATCGCAAGCTAGTCGATGTCCTTCCGGGCTGACGTCGGGTTCTGAAGCAGCGCTCCGCTGTGGAGAGACCGGTGACCGTCTCCACCTCGCGTGGGTGAGCAAGGTGTACCGACCGAAGTGACGGCGCCCGGGACTGGTGAACGAGTCGTCCAGCACCCGCTCGAGGCGCTGAATGCCCAAGAGATCGAGGCGGCCGTTGATGCCGTGAAGCGCTCGGGGCGGATCGGCGATGACGTGCTCTATGCGTACGTGGGGCTCGACGAGCCATCGAGGTCACACGTGCGCGAATTTCGTACCGGGGAGCGCGTCGAACGCCGAGTTCGCCTTGTGATGGTGACGGGACCAGATGCCGTGCTTACCGAAGCACTCGTGAGCCTGCCCGACGGGACGATCGTGGCGTGGACCGAGATGGACAACGTCCGACCGGCGGTCTTGTTCACCGAAGCCATCCGCGCGGTCGACGCCCTCAAGCAAGATCCACGCTGGCAAGCGGCAATGAGGCTACGGGGAATCAACGACTTCGATGCCGTGCAGATCGACCCTTGGCCAGCAGGTGCCTTCGGTCTCGACATCGAGGCGAACCGGAGAATTTGTCGCTGTCTGTCGTACGTGCGGGATGTGCCGGATGCGAACGGTTATGCCCGGCCGGTCGAGGGTGTCGTGGGGTTCGTCGACATGGGGAGGTCTGAAGTCCTGGAGGTCAAGGACGAAGGGCTCGTACCGGTTCCCACTGACCGCGGGAGCTACTTCATGGCAGACAACCCGAGTGCTCGGCCTGAACTTCGACCACTCGAGATTCAACAGCCTGCCGGACCGAGTTTCGTCGTAGATGGCAACCACGTCCAATGGCAGTGTTGGTCGTTCAGAGTCTCGATGGACCCTCTCGAAGGCATCGTGCTGCATCAGATCGCCTACGACGACCATGGTCGCGTCCGTCCTGTTCTCTACCGTGCATCGGTCGACGAAATGGTGGTCCCCTACGGCACTCCTGATCCGCGACAATTCTGGAAGAGCGCGTTCGACGCGGGGGAATGGGGTCTGGGGAGGATGGCCAATTCCCTCACCCTCGGGTGTGACTGCCTCGGCGAGATCTTCTACTTCGATACGGTCTTCGCCGACGAACGGGGCAACCCCCAAACCCTCCGCAACGCCATCTGCATGCACGAGGAGGATTTCGGGATTCTCTGGAAGCACGCGGACGTGTTCAGCGGACGAAGTGAGGTACGCCGATCCCGCCGCCTGGTGGTGAGCTCGATCGCGACGGTAGGGAACTACGACTACGGCTTCTACTGGTACTTCTACCTGGACGGGACGATCCAGCTCGAGGTGAAGCTCACGGGCATCCTGTCCTCCCAGGCGGTACCGGAGGACACCGAGGTCGACCATGCAGTTCGGGTCGCTCCGCAAGTGGCAGCCCCCTACCACCAGCACTTGTTCAACGCTCGGCTCGATACCGAGATCGACGGGCCGCACAACTGCGTCTACGAGGTCGATGTCGTCGGTGACCCCGAGGGTCCCGAGAACCCATGGGGTAACGCTTTCAGTACGGTGTCGACCCTGCTGGCGTCAGAACGTTCGGCACAGCGCTTGGTCGATTCCTCCCGCAGTCGGCGCTGGATGATCGTGAACCGCAAGGTCGAGAACGCTCTCGGGCAGCACCCGGCCTACAAGCTGGTCCCGGGGAACAGCCCGACGATCCTGGCGAGCGAGAATTCGAGCGTAGGAAAGCGTGCCGGGTTTGCTTCGAAGAACTTGTGGGTGACCGCGTACACACCGACCGAGCGGCGCGCTGCCGGGGACTATCCCAACCAGCACGAGGGAGGCGATGGACT
The DNA here is from genome assembly GCA_027342785.1 of Acidimicrobiaceae bacterium. Classification (GTDB taxonomy): domain Bacteria; phylum Actinomycetota; class Acidimicrobiia; order Acidimicrobiales; family RAAP-2; genus JAJYWF01. Next base: position 58,121 of record DAHWPS010000221.1, on the reverse strand, counting down.
GCCTCGGTGGACGGCGAAGGACCGACCTCTGGTCGATACTGATGTCGTCGTCTGGCATACGTTTGGGGTTACTCACATTCCGCGCCCAGAAGACTGGCCGGTGATGCCGGTGGAGTACGCGGGGTTCTCCCTCGTTCCCGTCGGGTTCTTCGATCGGAACCCCGCCCTGGATCTCCCCGCGGCCGGCGATGCGCACTGCGCAATTGAAGGGCATGAACCTCCCTGAGGTCTGAGGCACCCGACCTTGGCCATTGCATCACCGGTCCGCGTCACGTAAGCCGACGAGCGATGCGCAACTCGGCGTTGGTCGGATCGGCGGCTCACCAACGCGTCGAGCGGGGCCGAGGAGGAGCGCGTCCGAGGACTGAAGCTTTTGGCGGGCTCCCGGTGGCCAGGCCTTTAGGATTGCGCCATGTCGGCGTTCGTGGACGAGGCCCAAGTGCATGCGAGGGGAGGTGACGGAGGGGCGGGCGCGGTGTCGTTCCGACGAGAGGCGCACGTGGACCGAGGCGGGCCGGACGGGGGTGACGGCGGGCGGGGCGGGGACGTCTGGCTCGTGGCGACCTCCAACCTTTCCTCCCTGCTGAGCTACCGTGATTTCCCTCACCGACGCGCTGAGAACGGCGCCCATGGATCTGGGAAGCGTCGGCATGGAGCCCGGGGATCAGATCTCGATGCCCTCGTTCCCGTCGGTACGGTGGTCAAGGGGCCGGACGGCGACGTGCTCTGCGATCTTTCCGGGGCTGGCGACCGATGGTTGGCAGCCGAAGGTGGACGTGGGGGGAGAGGCAATGCCCGTTTCCTCAATAATTTTCGCCGAGCTCCTGCATTCGCCGAGCAAGGCGAACTCGGTGCGGAGAGATGGCTGGATATCGAGTTGAAGCTCATGGCCGACGTGGCTCTGGTGGGGATGCCCAACGTCGGTAAGTCGACCTTGATCTCATCGGTGTCGGCAGCCAAGCCAAAGATCGCCGACTACCCGTTCACGACCCTCGAGCCCCATCTCGGTGTCGTCCGAGTCCGTTCGGCTACCGGGCACTCGGACGGCCGTGTGAGCGATCTCGTGGTGGCCGACATCCCAGGATTGATCGCAGGTGCTGCCCATGGGCGCGGGCTTGGCCACCGCTTCCTGCGACACGTGGAGCGGGCGCGGGCACTCGTGATCCTCCTCGATCCGACGGCATCGGACGGGATCGATCCTGAGCGCCAGTACGAGATCCTTCTCGACGAGCTCCGAAGGTACCGGGCTGATCTCTTGGATCGTCCACGCCTTGTGGTCGGAACGAAGGCCGACGTGGTCGCGGGAGATCGACGGGCGGTCTTCGGGGCTGCTCCGGTCGATGTGGTGCTCTCTGCTGTCACGGGCGAGGGCCTTGAGATGCTGGTAGCCCGGCTTGCTTCGCTCGTCGCGGCAGCGCGGGACCAGGATGCGATCAAGGCCGAGCGCGGGGAGGTCGTCGTGCACCGACCAGTGCCCCAGGGGATCGCGGTGGAGAGGCTCTCATCAGGCTGCTGGGGCGTTACGGGACGGGCGGCCTACCGGGCCGTCGGGTTTTCCAACCTCAACGATGACGGGGCAATGGCAGAGGCCATGAGGCGGCTGCGGAGGCTCGGAGTGGACCGGGCCCTGGCTCGTGCCGGTGCCCGCGACGGCGACGAGGTGCAGGTCGGCGATGTCGCGTTCACCTGGTACCGGGACGGTCCCCTCAGCGCATCCGAGCGCTCGGCAGAGGGCACGTTCGCTGGAACGGAACGTGCGAGCAGGGCACCAAACGGCGCTCGTCGTCGTAGGAACGCCCCGCACTCGGTCGAGGGGGAGGTCGAGTGAGGGTCCGCCCAGTGGTGGTCAAGGTGGGGTCCTCGACGGTCACGCTCCCCAACGGAGAGGTGGACACCCAAGTGGTGACAACCCTCAGCCGCGAGATCGCCTCCCTCTGGAGCCAGGGACGACACGTCGTCGTGGTGTCGTCAGGTGCGATCGCTGCCGGGTGGTCGGCACTTGCCCATGGAGGAGAGAGGCCGCACGACACCGCTGTGCTCCAGGCTGTCTCGGCCGTCGGGCAGCATCGCCTGATGCGGACTTGGGACGAGGGTTTCGGCCGTCACGGGTTGCTGACCGGTCAAGTGCTGCTTGCACCATTGGATTTCGTCGACCGTCGCCAGTACCTCCATGCCCGTGCGACGCTCGAACATCTCTTCGAGCTCGGGGTTGTCCCAGTGGTCAACGAGAACGACGCCGTCGCCGACGAGGAGATCCGTTTTGGAGACAACGACCGGCTGAGCGCCTTGGTTGCGCACCTCGTGAACGCCGACCTTCTCATCATGCTCACCGATACGCCCGGCCTCTTGGATGCGGACCCTCGGATGGAGGCTACGGCCTCCCTCATCGAAGAAGTAATCGAGATCGACCATCACCTCGAGCAGGTCGCAGGAGGTCCGGGAAGCCCGGTGGGCAGTGGGGGGATGGCGTCCAAGCTCGCCGCGGCCAAGATCGCCACGTGGTCCGGCGTCGAAGTCGTGATCGCAAGCGGCAGGCAACCGGGAATCCTCGAGTCGATCCTCTCCTCGACGGCAGGTGCGGGCACGGTCTTCAGACCACGGGAGCGGACCCTGACGTCCAGGAAGCTCTGGATCGCGTTCGCGGTCGCTGCCAAGGGGTCGATCACGGTGGACGCCGGTGCCCGGCACGCACTGGAGGAGGAGGGTCGTTCGCTCCTGCTCGCCGGCGTGACCGGCGTCACCGGCGAGTTCGTTCCGGATGACGCGGTCGAGATCCTGGATGCCGGCGGGCAGCTCTTTGCCAAAGGCATTTCCCAGATGGCAACCGCCGAGGTGTCTTCGTGGATGGGTCGGCGCAGCATCGAGATTCCCGACGGACGGAGCGGAGAGGTCGTGCACCGTGATGATCTCGTGATCCTCAGCTAGGACCATCTCGATCGCCGACTATTCTGAACACGTGACCGTCGACAGCGTCCACGTGCTGGGAGCTCGGGCCAAAGTGGCATCACGGCAACTCGCGACGTCTTCGGCGAGCCAGCGCAATAGTGCGATCAGGGCGGCAGCCGACCTCTTGGCGTCTGAGGCTCACGCCGTCCTCGACGCCAATGAGCACGATCTGGAGCAGGCGGCGAAGGATGTACTGGGCCCTACCGCAATGGATCGGCTCCGTCTGACGCCAGCGCGCCTTGAATCGATGTCAGCCAGCCTGCAGGCGATTGCCGACCTCACCGATCCGCTAGGAGAGCTCGCGGGAGGGTGGGTCCAACCCAATGGCCTACGCGTGTCTCGCGTCCGGGTACCCCTTGGAGTGGTGGGGATCATTTACGAGAACAGGCCCAACGTGACGAGCGACGCCGCAGGCCTGTGCCTGAAGGCGGGGAACTCGGTGCTTCTCCGCGGCTCGTCGTCAGCCCAGCGTTCCAATGCGGCGATCGTAGGCGTGCTGCGCAAGGCGTTGGACAAGGCTGGGTTGCCTGAGGACGCCGCCGTCCTCGTTGACGACCCAACGCACGAAGCCGCAGTCGAGTTCATGCGGCTGCGCGGGATCATCGACTGTCTGATCCCGCGAGGTGGTCCGGCACTGATCGCTTCGCTGTTGGAGAACGCGACGGTGCCCTACGTGCTCGACGGCGATGGGAACTGCCATGTGTACGTCGACGCGAACGCCGATCTCAATATGGCATTGGCGATCGTCACGAATGCCAAGATGCAGCGTCCGGGCGTGTGCAATGCCGCGGAGACCCTTCTCGTGCACGCAGCGGTGGCCGATGCATTTCTTCCGGCACTCCGTGAAGCCATGGAGGGTGTGGAATGGGTGGGGGACGAACGCGTGCGCGTGATCGTCCCGGAGGCAGGTGTTGCGACCGACGAGGACTTTGCCACTGAGTTCCTGGCGCTCAAGATGAGCGTGGCCGTCGTCGACGGCATCGAGGCGGCAATCGAGCACATTGCGCGGTATAGCTCAGGGCACTCCGAGGCGATCATCACCAATGACCTGCCGACCGCTGAGCGCTTCGTCCAGGAAGTCGACGCGGCGGCCGTGCTGGTAAACGCATCCACCCGTTTCGTCGACGGCGGGGAGCTGGGCCTCGGCGCCGAGGTGGGGATCTCCACGCAGAAGCTTCACGCTCGTGGGCCAATGGGCGTTCGGGATCTGACGTGTGTGAAATGGGTGATCCATGGTCAGGGCCACGTGCGGTGAGCTCGGGACCGGCGATCGCCGGAGGTGAGCCGTCCAATGCAGCACTCGGGATCCCAAACCTGGGGCAACCACGCTTCGCGTCCCCCTCAGCTCTGCGGGCTTCCCTTGCCGAGGTCGGATACCTTGCCGACGACGCGATCGCCAACGTGGTGTACCTCGCAGATCGTCTGGCGAAACCCGTCCTCGTAGAGGGACCAGCCGGGACGGGCAAGACGCAGCTTGCAAAGTCCATTGCCGAGGTGAGCGGTAGCCGCCTGATCCGCCTCCAGTGCTACGAGGGGCTCGACGAGTCCAAGGCGCTGTACGAATGGAACTACCGCAAGCAATTGCTGCGGATCCAGGCGGCTCAGGTCGTGGGTGAGGGCTCTGGGGAACGTGGGTCCGACATGGGTCCGGCGGCAGGGCGAGATCCCCAAAGAGTGGAATGGAAAAGCTTGGAGGAGGACATCTTTTCTGAAGAGTTTCTCCTCACGCGCCCGCTTCTCGAGGCAATCCGAGCTCGTGAGCCGGTCGTGCTGCTGGTCGACGAAGTCGACCGGGTAGAGCTCGAAACCGAGGCATTGCTGCTCGAAGTGCTTTCGGAGTACCAGGTATCGATTCCCGAGCTGGGCACCGTGCGGGCCACGCAGCTACCTATGGTTTTCCTGACCTCGAACAACACCCGTGAGCTCTCGGAGGCATTGAAGCGGCGTTGCCTCTACCTTCATATCGACTACCCGAGCCTCGAGCGGGAACGCGAGATCGTGCAGGCGCGGGTGCCGGGTATCTCGCTGGAGCTGGCAGACCAGGTGGCGCAGATCGTCCAATCCCTCAGGAGCATCGAGCTGCGAAAGGCACCTTCGGTGTCCGAGACGCTGGACTGGGCTCGGACCCTGGTGCTCCTCGGCATCGAGTCGGTCGACGCTGTACAGGCCAGTGACACGTTGCATATTCTGCTGAAGTACCAGACCGATATCGAGCGGGCGGCCAAGGAGCTGCTCTCCGCCGGCTCCTGAGCGTTCGCGAACGGAGATGCTCGATCTGCTCGCGGGGTTCGTAGAAGAGTTGCGTCGGTCCGGGCTCCCCGTGTCGTTGACCGAGCACCTGGATGCTGCCGACGCGATGCACCATGTCCATCTCGAGAACCGGGACGAGCTCAAGTCGGCGCTTGGAGCGACGCTCGTGAAATCCGATGCCCATTGGCGTGCGTTTGAGACGGCATTCGAGATCTACTTCGCCCAACGTTCTCCTGGAGATGCGCTTTCGGGGGATGAGAGTGGGCCCGGCTCACCGGGGGAGAGCGACACCGTGCCCGGCGGCGGTGTCAACCTCGCTGCTGGGCTCTCGAATGCCCAAGGAGGCGGAGGAGCGGGGCTGACGGCACAGGAGCTGGCCGACATGGTGTATCGAGCCGTACGTTCGGGCGATGCGGGGATACGAGCATTGGTCGCTCGTCAGGCCGTCGATCGCTACGCCGGTATGGAGCCGGGTCGGCCGGTGGGTGGCACGTACTACCTCTACCGCACCCTCAGGAACCTCGACTTGGAGGGGGTGCTCGAACGCCTCCTCGACGAGGATCGGCATCGCACTGCCGAGGATACTGGCCAGGATCTGACCGCGTTGGAGGAACGTCTCGGTGTCGATGCCTATAAAAGGCGAATTGCAGATCTCAAGCAGACGATCGAAGGAGAGATCCGGCGGCGCCTGGTGGCGGACCGCGGTGCAGAGGCGCTCCTGCGCTCGGTCCGCTCGCCATTGCCAGAAGATATCGACGTGATGCACGCGACCCGAGACGAGCTCGTGTCGCTGAGAAAGGCACTACAGCCACTCTCGCGCAAGCTTGCAGTACGTCTGGCTCGCAAGCGACGCCATCAACGGCGCGGCGCACTCGACTTCCGTGCCACCCTGCGCCGTTCCCTGTCGACCGGCGGCGTGCCGGTGGAGCCACGATTTCGGCACCCGCACCCGGCCAAGCCGGAGATCTTCGTCATCGCCGACATTTCCGGATCGGTCGCGTCCTTCGCCAGGTTCACGTTGCTCCTCGTCCACGCCATCAGCTCGCAATTCTCCAAGGTGCGCAGCTTCGTCTTCGTCGACGGGATCGACGAAGTGACGGCATTTTTCGAACTGGCCGATGATCCGAGCATCGCCGTGCACCGGATCAACACCGAAGCCGACGTGGTATGGGTGGATGGCCACTCCGACTACGGCCATGCGTTCACCATGTTCAACGATCGTTGGGGTGGCGACGTCACGAGCAAGGCCAGTGTCCTCATCCTGGGGGACGCCAGGAACAATTACCACGCGTCGCAAGCATGGGTGCTGGCGGAGCTCCAACGTCAGGCACGTCATGTGTACTGGCTGAACCCCGAGCCGATCGCCTACTGGGGCTCTGGCGACTCGATCGTCGACGAGTACGGCGCCCATTGCGATCGAGTCGTCGAGTGCCGAACCCTCCGTCAGCTCGAACGATTCGTGGGGAGCCTGGAATGAGCGCGACGAGGAGAGGGACGTCGAGCTCGTCGGGCGCGCCAGACGGGGTCCGGACCACTACGCCGGCTGCGGACGAGCCCACGCTCGTGGTCCTCGTGCGCCACGGGGAGGCAAGATGCAACGTCGAAGGGGTCATCGGTGGTCGCCTCGGGTGCCGTGGGCTGAGCGAGGCCGGGCGCAGACAGGTCAGGGACCTGCGTGATCGACTCGTGGCCGGCGGAGGGAGCAGGGCGCCGGCTGCCCTGTACTGCTCGGTCCTTCCCAGAGCCGTCGAGACGGCTCGGATCCTGGCTCCGGCGTTTGCGACCTCTCTTTCTGACGCCACAATTCGCACGAACGCCAAGGTTCTCGGCAACGCCACCTTTCCCGCCCCTGGCGCGGCCTCAACCGTCGGTGCGGTCTCAACCGTCGGTGCGGTGCCAACTCGTGCAGCTATTGCGCTCACTCCGGTCGCGGCGTCGCTTGGGGACCCCGGCGCCCACCTGCCGATCCTGAAGCAGGACTGTGACCTGTGCGAGCTTCATCCCGGAGATGCCGATGGGCTTTCGTGGTCGGAGTACACGGAGCGTTTTGGAGTGCCTGATTGGGACGCCGACCCGGGCGCGCCGTTTGCCCCTGGCGGCGAGAGCTGGGAGGCATTCGTACTGCGAGCTTCGGACGCGGTGTCCCGAGTGGCCGACCGGCACCCCAACGCGCTCTCGGTCGTGGTCTGCCACGCTGGAGTTATCGAGGCCACGATGGTGCGTTTCCTCCCGATCCATCCCAAGACGGCTCGCTTGGGCCTACCGACCAGCTACGCCTCGGTGACCGTATGGGAGCGCCGTGGTACACGCTGGTTGCTGCATACCTACAACGACTCCTCTTGGCCTGGTGGCAACGGTTGCGACAGCGTGCCACGCGGCCGGTAGCTCAGCAGGTGTAATCGCCATCGAACCCTGAGGTGCCATTGCCTGTCGTGGCGCCGACGTCGCTTGAGTACTGGGTCATCACCACCGGACCCGGGAGCGGGTCTGCAGCAGCCCATGTCGAGGCGTGAGCGCAGTTGTACGGCCCGCCCCCGCCTGTCGGCACTGTCGGCACTGTCTTGGTGTACCAAGCCATCCAGTAAGGGACGTCGAGTTGGTGTGTCCCGACGATACTGCTCCACAGAGCGGGGCTGGCGTAGATCCCGACGGTGTTCACCCCTTCTGAGCGGATGCCCAGCAGAGCACCCTGGACGACTGCGAGGTTGGCTGTTTGATCTCCCGACCAGTCGTTCGCAGGTGTCTCGACATCCAGCCACCACGCGACAGACGTGTCGACTCCGGCTTGGCGCGCCATTTGGAAGACGCTCTGCGCCTGCTTGAAGCCGTAGCTGCATTGGGAGTTGCCCTGGCATGCTGCTGGTCCATTCGACGTCGAGCCGTAGGTCAGGTAGTCGTAGAGGTTCAATCCGGCGCCAGCCCACGTCGCCTCTTGCGCGAGGCATGGGTTGGGAGCTGTCTGTGTCGTCCCGTTGCCGTTGACTTCCACCACACCGATGGCGTGTGGAGAGGGCGGGAGGTGACCGCACTGGAACACCGACACGTCGTACCCGTAGGAGCCCGGTGGGTAGGGCTCGGCGGCAAAGGTGCCGTTCCCGGCTGCCTCGGCGATGCCCACGATGGGCTTGTTCAGGACCTGAGGAGCCGATCCGAAGTAGCCTGCCTGCCCGAACGCCGACACTGCGCCGTTGTCGTCGGTGAGCCAATATCCGTTCCCGGCTGGAGAAAGGGCCATTCCGACCACCGGTCGGCTCAGCGGGTCGCTTCCGAGGGATCCGTAGAATTTGGCGGCCCCGAAGCTGAAGATCCCCCCGTCGGAGGCCACGAGTGAGTACCCGGCGCCTGTGGGGGTCGCGGCCATGCCCACCACCGGCGCGTCCAGCGGTTTGCCCCCCATCGACCCGTAGAATTTGGCGGCCCCGAAGCTGAAGATCCCCCCGTCGGCAGCCACTTCCCAGTACCCGGTGCCGGCCGGCGTGCCTGCCATCCCCACCACCGGCGCGTCCAGCGGTTTGCCCCCCATCGACCCGTAAAATGTGGCGCCGCCGAAGCTGAAGATCCCCCCGTCGGAGGCCACCAGCCAGTACACCGGTACGGTGCCTCCAGAGGTGGTGGTTCCTCCAGAGGTGGCGGGGCTCGAGGCCCCTGCGACTGGCGCCAGCGCGCCGCCGACCATCGTTGCGATTGGTACCAACGCGGCCGAGAGGAGACGCAAGACGCCAGTGGGGCGCGGCTGTTGCCTTAGTGGCACACCCTGGAAGGTCCACCGCGGGATCCAAAAACGGTGGAGAGTGGCGAAGAGACGAGAAGGGCGCGGGCGGATCACGTCAAGCCGAAGTGTACTTCCCCGGCCGGAGCGAGTGCGGTTCAGCGAGACCGCAGTTCACTTGCCGGCGTGGGAACCGCACCTCGCGCCCCGCACCTCGCGCCCCGCACCCCACACCCGCGTCCCACACCCGCGTCCCACACCCGCGTCCGATATCGGCACCCGAGAGGAGGATCGAAGTACCGGTAGCGGCACCGTAGGATCGGATGCGTGAAGACCGAATGTGGCGTCGATCTGCAGCCTCCGAGATCTGAGCGCATCGGGTTGTTCGGGGGAACGTTCGACCCTCCGCACAACGGGCATGTCGCGGCGGCAATCGCAGCCCGCGACGTATTGGGACTGGATCGCGTACTGCTGGTTGTTGCCAACTCCCCCTGGCAGAAGGTCCCCCACCGGACTGTGACTCCCGCCGAAGATCGTTACGCGATGGTGCGTGCGGCCGTCAATGGGGTGCCTGCGCTGCAGGCAGACCGGACCGAGATCGATCGTGGCGGCGAGAGCTACACGATCGAGACCGTCGAGACGCTGTTGGAACGAGCACACCGGCGCGGTCTCGAAGCGCCATTGATCTTCCTCGTGGTCGGGGCCGACGTCGTGCCATCCCTGCCGACGTGGGAGCGGGTCGACGCATTGAGGCAAGCCGTCACCTTGGCTGTCGTCGTCCGTCCCGGCCTGCCGCCCACTCCACCTCCAGCGGGGTGGCAGGGCGTCGAGGTCCCCGGTGTGAACGTCGACGTGTCGAGCTCCCAGGTCAGGACGCTTCTCGAGCGCAACGAGCCCGTCGAGTGGGCGCTCCCTCCTGCGGTGATCCGCTGTATTCGTCGCCGACATCTGTACGCTATGGGGCAGTGAGCCCGATGACTGCCGACACGGCCGAGCTTCCCCGGGTCAGCCGATCCGGTGACAGGGGAGCGGGATCGGCCTGGCGCACAGGCAGTGTCGTGCTGCCATCGCTGTCTCGGGGAGCATCTGTGCGCACGCCCTCGGTGTCGGAGCTGGCTCCGGTACTGGTCCGTGAGCTGTCCAACGTTCCGATTGTCCAGCACGGGGGTGAACCTCTGAGCGGACCGGCCGTCCTGCCGCGGAGGGTCGCGCTTCGCCGTGCGCGGCGCCAGCGGCATCTCTATGGATTGCTTGGCGTCATCCTCCTTGCAGGGGTCTTGGTGGCCACTGTCTTGACTCTCGGGGTGGTCCGATGAGGAGCCGGTGATCACGCGCGAGGATCTGGCAGCGCGGGCCGAGAATGCCGGTGGTGAGACAGGCGCCAGCCGGCCTGACGGCGGGGGACCGGCTCTCACGATCCCTCGATCGGCTCAGATAGCTGCGGCGGCTGCAGAGGAAAAGGCGGGCCGTGACACGGTCCTATTGGCGATGGGCGAGCTGCTCGGTGTGGTCGATGCGTTCGTCGTGACCAGCGGCGGCAGCCGCCGCCACGTCTTGGCCCTGGCCGAAGAGATCGAGCGTCGGCTCAAAGACGAGCGCCTCGGCGCGCCGTCGGCCGTCGAGGGGCTGAGGGATGGCACGTGGGTCCTCATGGACTACGGGGACACCGTCGTCCACGTGTTCGACGACGAGACCCGGCGTTACTACGACCTCGAGCACCTGTGGTCGAGCGCTCCTCGTCTGACGTGGCCACCACCTCGATGAAACGAGGTCAGCCGCCTCCGCTTCCGGGCGAAGCAGCTGCGCTACCGGGCGTCCCTGCCGGCGCGAGCTTCAGGTACTCAAGCAGGTGCACCGGGCCGGAGACCTGTGCACCCGATCCGATGGGAACTGCGGTCGGTGCTCCCGTGATGTCGAATTGCACCCCCACGTCTGGTCCGAGCTGGCTGGTGACCGTGTAGACGATCTGGGCGACTGCTTGGACTTGCTGTGTGCCCGAGATCTGACCGAAGGTCCGGTTGAAGTCCAGCGTGGTCACTCCGCCGCTCACAACGGCCGACAAGAGCCGAGTGCCGTTCGCAATAGCGGTGGTGATGTTACGGTCGGACTCGAGCGCCGTTGGTCCTCCCAAGAGTGCGTCGATGACCGACGTCAATGTCGCCGGTGGCGCCACGGAGCGACCGGCTGCAATGAGCACTTGGCGTGTGGAGGCGACGAAGTACACCGTGACCGGGACGCTGTAGGCCGAAGGCGACACGGTGGTCGTGGTGGTCGGTGCCTGGGGGGAGAGGAGCCCGTAGGGAACTTGCGCCGAGGGGATCTTCGCCGGCGCTCCTCCGGTCGGCACTCCGCAGGAGCTGGCGAGGGCGCCGGCGAGGAGGAGGAGCAGCCACTGGAACTTTCGGCGTGCCCGCCGCTTGACAAGCATGCGATCGAGCGTCCGCGAGCGCGGGCTCATGAGATCCCTCCGTCGTCGACGGTCGGCAGCTCCACGACGAACGACGCGCCCCCCCCAGGGGCTTCTTCGGCCCACACGATCCCGTCGTTCAGACGAGCGTGCTCGGCCACGAGGGCCAATCCCAGCCCACTGCCTGTGCCCTCGCCTCGCTGCCCCGACGCCTGTCCACGGTAGAACCTCTCGAACACCCGGACCCGCTCTGGGCGATCAAGACCGGCACCGTGGTCGTCGACCGAGACCCGGAGCGTCTCGCGGCCGTCGTGGCGCGGTGGGCCCGGATACGCCCGGACGGTGACGGCGCCACCAGCGTAGAGGGCGGCGTTCTCCAAGAGGTTGGCCATGATGCGCTCGAAACGTCGCTTGTCGACGTGCAGCAACGCACTGTCGACTCGATCGTCGACGTCGATGGCCGGCGGGTCGACATTGCCCGGCAACGAGCGGATGTTGGCGCCGACTGCCTGGCGGACGAGCTCGCCGGCACTCACGGTTTCCAAAGCGACGTCGGCAGAGCCGGCGTCCGATCGCGAGATCTCCAACAGGTCGCCCACCATTCGCTCGAAGCGGTGCAGATCGGCCGCCAGCAGATCGAGAGCCTTGGCCGCTGGTGGAGAGAGCTCGCCCTGGTGGCCTTCCAACACCCCCAAGCTGGCAGCCAGCGTAGTGAGGGGAGAACGCAGCTCGTGGCTGACGTCGGAGGTGAAGCGGGCTTCGCGTTCGATCCTCTCCTGAAGTTGGTCCACCATCTGGTTGAACGACACGGTCAGGCCGACCAGGTCGGGGTCGCCCGGAGTGGCTCGTAACCGGGTGTCGATGCGTCCGCCGGCAATCGCCACTGCAGCACGTGAGACTTCGGTGAGCGGCCGCAGTGACCTCCCGGCGGCCGAACGTCCGATCGCCGCGCCGAGAGCCGTCGTGACCAGTCCCGCTGCGAAGAGCGCCAGCGCGAGGACCCGCAGGGTACCGTCGAGGTCGCTCACGTCGAAGACCTCGAAGTATGCGGCGTGGACGGAGGGGATCGGGACACCGACTGCGAGCTGCGGTGCTCCATCCAGATCGAAGGTCTGAGTGGCTGCCGTCCCGGACTCGACGAGGCGCCGCAGCGCCACTGGGAGATCGTCCTGGCTCACCGAGAACGTCCGGGCGTACCACTGCCCGCTCACATCGAGGACCGAGTGTGATCCAGCCGTTCCTGAGTCCGCTTCCACCAGTAGGGGGACGATCTGGGTGCTGCCCGTTCGAATCTCCTTACGGATGAGGGACGCGTTCACGTAGGCCTGATGGGTGGACGCGCTTGCCCTCTCGCTCACGAGGAAGTGCCGGGTGGTGAAGTAGGACAGACCTCCCATGCTGGCCGACAGGAGGAGTGCTCCCAAGCCGAAGAGCAAGGTCACCCGGGTGCGAAGACCGAGGCGAGCCCACAGCGCCCTCCGGTTTCCTCCCGGCACCTCAGTCCACCTCAGGGGACCATTTTGTAGCCCATACCCCGTACCGTGAGTATGTGGCTCGGCATTGCCGGGTCGTGCTCGATCTTGGTCCGCAGCCGGCGGATGTGGACGTCGACGAGCCGCCCGTCGCCGAAGTAGTCGTAGCCCCAGACCCGGTCGAGGAGTTGCTCGCGGCTGAGCACCTTGTTGGGATTGGCAGCCAGCTCGCAGAGCAGGCGGAACTCGGTCCTCGTGCAGTGGACCTCTTCGCCCCCTGCCCGGCGGAGCACTCCTTCGTCAGGGAGCAGCTCGAAGTCACCAAAGGAGAAGACTGTCGGCTCCTCGTCGTTCGGGCGGGCCCGGCGGAGCAGGGCACGTATCCGGGCGGCAAGCTCTTTGGCGACGAAGGGCTTGGTGACGTAGTCGTCAGCCCCGGCTTCGAGGCCGGCGACGACGTCATGGGTATCGGTGCGAGCGGTGACGATGATGATCGGGACGGCACTCTGCCGGCGGATGGCCCGGCTGCACTCGAAGCCGTCCATTCCCGGCAGCATGAGGTCGACGAGGGCGATGTCGGGCGCGCACGCAGCGAAGCGATCGAGAGCCTCCTCGCCGCTCGCAGCCTCGTCGATCTCGTACCCCTCGCCTTCCAGCGCGAGCCGCATCGACGAGCGGATGCGCTCGTCGTCTTCGACCACCAGGATACGGCTGCTCACCGGGAGCTACCCTATCTCGCGGTCTTCGGCATCCTGGAGAGCGTGCCGGTTGCGCCCCGACGGGCAGTCCGCTCCCCGGCCTGCGTCAGTTGATCCAGATCTGCGTCGGCCAGATCGAGCCGTCTGTGAGCCCGTAGGCCTTGGCTCCCGTGGGCGTGGTGGGATTGTTGAAGTTCTCCACCGATGGCTGGGCAACGATGGCCCAGGTCGACCACGTTGCCCACAGGTACGGGAGATCTTCGGCCAGGAGCTGGTTCACTTCCTGGTATGCCTTGATCTGTGTGGCCCTGTTGGGGCTGGTGCGCCCGAGCTCCAGGGCCTTTTGGACGCGCGGGTCGTCGTTGCGGGCCATGTTGATCGAGACCCCTGTCTTTGTGTACGTGGTCGTGCTCCAGAAGATGTAGTTCAAGTCCGGCTGGACGGCCCCGAACTGGCGCCATTCCTGTGCCTGGAAGTCGCCGAAGATGGCGTCGTCGATGAGCTTGTTCTGCTCCACCGTTGTGGTTGTCACTTTGAAGCCGACTCGTTCGAACTGTGTCTGGAGGAAGGTGCCCGCGCGCACCGCGGAGGGGCTTGTCGTGGTGTGCAGCGTGAAGGACACCTGCTTGCCCTGCCGCCGGGCCACCTTGTCGAGGAGGGACTTTGCCCCGGCAGGGTCGTGCGTCGGCAGCTTCGTGGGTGAGTAGTAGGGGCTCCCGGGCACGAAGAGGCCGTCGGCGACGCGGTCCACCCCGTAATTGATGACTCGCGCGTACTCTGTGCGTGTCACCGCCTTGGCGGCGGCGAGCCGGACTGTCGGGTCGTCGAAGGGTGGCTTGGCCAGGTTGAGCAGCAGGCATGTCACTGTGGGCTCGCCGATGGTGGAGGTGCTGCTGTCGATGTATGCCCATTGCGAGTGGCCCCGGAACGTCAGGATGTTCTTGGGTGTGTCGGTCACCATGATGTCGATGGTGCCCGACTGGAGCGCGTCGGCCCTGGTGGAGCCGTCGGGGATCGGCTTGAAGGTGATCTGGTCGAGGTAGGGCAGTCCGGGGCGCCAGTAGTGCTCCCAGGCCGTCGCGGTGAAGTGCGAGTTGGGGATCCACTCTTGGAACTTGAAGGGGCCGGTGCCGACCGGCTTGTTTGTACTTGTCTTTGTCTTGATCATCGACGGTGCCATCAGGTACGCCGGCTGACCGCCAATGCCGCCGGCCAGGTAGTAAGGGAACGGCACCCAGGGAGACTTCATGGTGATCTTCACGGCGAGGGGGCCGACCTGTGAGTACGTTGTCACCATCTTCGGGAGCACCAGCCCGGTGATCGGGCCCGCGAGCTGTGCCTCGATGTTGGCAACGTAGGCAGCCCCGTCGCACGGCGTTGTGTCGTGGAACAGGACGTTCGGGCGCAAGGTGATCGTCCACTCGCTGTAGTCCGAGTTCGGTACGACCGATTCGGCCAGGTAGGGTGCCCAGTTCCCATCGGCAGTGATGATGGTGAGAGGGTCGTAGACGGTTCGGGCGTACATGACGCCCACGTTGTCAAACTTCGCCGCCGTCGGGTTGAAGCCGGACTCCTCGGCTGTGACGCCGAAGACGAGCGAGCCTCCGCGCTTGGGCTTGGCGCTGCTGATGCCGTCTCCGGCGTTCCCCGAAACCGCTCCGGGTGTCGAGGAGCTCGAGGTACCACAGGCGCTGAGCAGCTCGCCTCCGGCTCCCACCGCGGCCACGCCGGCGGCCAACGCCGCCGATCGGGTCAAGAACGATCTCCGATCCATCTCTTTCGCCACGTGATCCCTCCCTCGGGTCCTCGCCGCCCCGGCTGGGACGATCCCGGTGGACTCAGCGACACGTTATCGCGCAGCGCCACCGCTCGGTGGGCGTCCTGAGTCCGGGTCCTTCGACCCGCCGGTGGGTCGCGTCGCCGGTTGGCAGTTGCGCAGCGTGCCCAACCGTTACGCTCGTTGGTGTGGGAGACGAGCAGTCGGACCGGTCGTCACCCGGAGCGGCGATCGAGGAGCGCGAGCGAGGTGGGTCGCGTGGGTCGCCGGCCGCCGCGCCGCCGCCGGAGTGGTACGTGGCGGACTTCCTCAGGTCCCTCCGGCAGGGTTCGGATGCGACGGTACGGGCCTACGGCGCGGATGTCGGCGCCTTTGCCGGCTGGGCCCGGCGGGGCGGTGTGCTCGAGCCGCGTGAGGTGGACCGGGTGCTGCTTCGCCGCTACCTGGCGTACTTGACGACCCGGCGCTATGCCCGCTCGACGGTGGCTCGGAAGGCGGCGGCGCTGCGCAGGTACTTCTCGTGGTGCCAGCGCGAGGGGTTCGTCGCGCAAGACCCGAGCCGGCGCCTCTCGGCGCCTTCAGGCGGTGGTCGCCTGCCCGAGGTCCTGAGCCCCGCGGAGCTCGATGCGCTCCTGGAGCCGCCGGCCGACCCTGGACTGCGGGGCGTGCCGCTCGATCTGGCCGATGCGGTCCGGTTGCGAGACGACGCAGTGCTCGAGCTCCTCTACGCCGCGGGTCTGCGAGTGGCCGAGCTCTGCGGTCTGGACCGAGCGGGCGTCGATTCGGCCGCGCGCACCGTCGTGGTGCTGGGAAAGGGCGGGCGCGAGCGGCAGCTCCCCGTCCACCGGCGCTGTTCGGCAGCGGTGGATCGGTGGCTCGAGCTGGGACGACCGGTCTTGACCGGTCGCGACAGCCCACCGGATGCGGTGTTTTTGAACCGGCGCGGGAAGCGCCTCAGTCCCCGCGACGTCCGCCGGATCGTCGACCGGCGGTCTCCGGTGCCGACCCACCCTCACGCGCTCCGGCATACGTTCGCCACCCACATGCTCGATGGCGGCGCCGATCTGCGGGTGGTGCAGGAGCTCCTCGGTCACGCCACGCTGCAGACGACTCAGATCTATACCCATGTGAGCAAGGAGCGGCTCGTGCGGACTTACGAAGGGACCCACCCGCGGGCCTGAGCAGCGCTCGTTGGTGCCTTGCCGGCTCCACGAGCTAGTCTGTGCAAGTCCTGCTGGCCGGCAGGACGACGTCGAGGTCCACATATCGCACCCGAGCGCGTTCCACGGTCGCCCCCACCGGGGGTGCTGCGCACGGGGAGGCACAACCGATTGGAGGAATGAATGGCCGTCGTCACGATGCGCCAGCTATTGAGCGCCGGAGTCCATTTCGGCCATCAGACGCGCCGCTGGAACCCGAAGATGCGCCGCTACATCCTTGGCGAGCGCAACGGCATCTACCTGATCGACTTGCACAAGACCCTGGAAGGCATCGATGCCGCGTACAGCCACGTCCGCGATGTGACCGCTGGAGGCGGCAACGTCCTTTTTGTCGGCACGAAGAAACAGACGCAAGGACCGGTTGCCGAGTACGCCACGGCATGCGGGATGCCCTACGTCAACCAACGTTGGCTGGGGGGGATGCTGACCAACTTCGCCACCGTGTCGGGACGGGTGAAGCGCATGCAGGAGCTGCGCAACATGCGGGCAGCGGGTGACTTCGACGCCATGCCGAAAAAGGAGGCGCTCCGCCATGTCCGCGAGCTCGAGAAGCTGAGCCGGAACCTGGGCGGTATCAGTGGGCTGGATCGGCTTCCCGACACGATCTTCGTCATCGACACGAAGAAGGAGCACATCGCCGTCACCGAAGCGAGAAAGCTGGGTCTGCCGGTGGTGGCGGTCGTCGACACGAACTGCGACCCCGACGTGATCGACTATGTCATCCCAGGCAACGACGACGCGATCCGTTCTGGTGCGCTGATGTGCCGGGTCATCGCCGATGCGGTGGCCGAAGGGCGCTGGATCTCCGCCCACCGCCCCGAGCCCGCACGGCAGGCAGCACCAGCCACGACGCGCGGAGCCCGGGCCGCAGCGCCCCCACCCGACCTTGCGGAGTCAGCGCCCCCGGCCGACCCCGCTGCCGCAGCGCCCCCCACCGACAACAAAGAGGAGCTCGATCGTGGCTGAGTTCACCGCACAAGACGTGCAGGCCCTGCGGCGGGCCACCGGCGTCGGCATGCTCGACGCCAAAAGAGCGCTCGAAGCGTGCCACGGCGACCACGAAGAAGCGGTCCAATGGTTGCGGGTCCAAGGCCTCGCCGGAGCGGCCAAGAGGGAAGATCGGGAGGCGAGCGACGGCGCCGTCGCCATCGTGAAGGACGGCCAGGTGGCTGCGATGGTCGAGCTGAAGTGCGAGACCGACTTCGTGGCCAAGTCAGAGGAGTTCGTGACGCTCGCAGACGAGATCGCAGCCTCGGTCGCAGCCAAGGGCGAGGCTGCTGTCGGTGACGCGACGTCGGAGGTGGATCGCTTGCGAACCGTGCTGAAAGAGCACATCTCCGTCGGACGGGTCGTCCGGATCGAAGCTGCTCCCGACGACGTGCTCGATACCTATCTCCACCAGCAAGCCGGCCGCGGGATCAACGGTGTGATCGTGGTGCTCCGAGGAGCGACCCGGGACCTCGCCCATGACGTCGCGGTGCACGTCGCGTTCGGACGGCCCGAGTACCTGCGCCGCGAAGACGTCCCGGCCGACCTGGTGGCTTCCGAGCGAGCCACGCTGGAGGAGATCAGTCGCAACGAGGGCAAGCCGGAGGCTGCGCTGCCCAAGATCATCGAAGGGCGCATGAACGGATGGTTCAAAGAGCGCTGCCTACTCGAGCAGCCCTACGTCCGCGACGAGAAGGTGTCAGTGGGCTCGTTGCTGGGATCAGCCGAGATCGTGGAGTACGCCCAGGTGGTCATCGGAACCTGATCCTCGCCGGTGTGCGCGAGGGGGAGGAGCGAGCGGATGGGTGATGCCCGACGTGTTGTCTTGAAGATGTCCGGAGAGGCACTGGCGTCGGCAGCCTCCGACGAGACGATCGACGCCGACGTGGTGGAACGTCTCGCCAAGGAGATGGCCCAAGCCCGCGAAGCCAGCCCACTCGAGCTGGCGGTCATGGTCGGCGGGGGAAACATCTGGAGGGGCACGACTGGGGCCGGGTCGGGGATGGACCGGGCCACCTCCGACACGATGGGCATGCTCGGGACCGTGATCAACGCCTTGGCACTCCAAGACGCCCTCGAGCACCAGGGCCAGGCCACCCGGGTCCTCACGGCCGTCCACATGGCCGAGGTTGCCGAGCCATACATCCGGCGACGGGCGATCCGGCACCTGGAGAAGGACCGAGTGGTCATCTTCGCCGCCGGCATGGGGAATCCCTACTTCACCACCGACACCTCGGCTGCACTGCGGGCTGCCGAGATCGAAGCCGAGATGATCCTGAAAGGCACGCACGGCGGCGTCGACGGGGTCTACAGCGCCGATCCCAAGGTGGACCCCGACGCCGTCAGGTTCGAGGAGATCTCGTTCATGGAAGTGGTCTCGCGTGACTTGCGGGTCATGGACCTCACCGCGATCACCTTCTGCAAGGATAATTCGCTTCCGATCCTGGTCTTCGACCTGATGGCGGACGGAAATCTCCGCCGTGCGCTCGGCGGCGAGCAGATCGGTACGCTGGTCCGGTAATGGACGAGGATCTCGTATCCATGGTCGTCGAAGACGCCCGCGACAAGATGGCCAAGGCCATCGACCACGTCCGCTCCGAGTTCGGCTCGGTGCGGACCGGCCGAGCCACTCCATCCGTGGTCGAGCACCTCGTGGTGGACTACTACGGGGTACCCACGCCGATCCGCCAGCTGGCCGGCCTCAGCGTTCCCGACGCCATGCTCCTGGTCATCACCCCTTACGACAAGGGCGCGCTGGGCGCGATCGAAAAAGCCGTGCAGGGATCGGACTTGGGCATCAACCCCACGAACGACGGGTCAGTGGTACGCCTCGCGTTCCCGCCCCTCACCGAGGAGCGTCGCAAGGAGCTGGTCAAGGTGGTGCGCCACAAGGCGGAGGAGGGCCGCGTGGCGATCCGGAACCTGCGTCGCTCGACCCGCCACGAGCTGGAGTCTTTGGAGAAGGACGGCTCGATATCCTCCGACGAGCTCGAGCGTGTCGAGAAGGAGGTCGAGAAGATCACCCACGAGCAGATTGCCCTCGTCGACCAGCTCCTCGCCCACAAAGAGCAAGAGCTCCTCGAGGTCTGATCGGGAGATCATGGACGGCGAACGACCCGAGGAAGAGAACGTCGAGACCGGACCGCCGACCGGGCGGGTGCGGATCGTAGGAGCTGAGCGAGCGGGTCGCCTGGCCGGCGAGGAGCACGTGGAGCACGAGGAGCACGAGGAGCCGACCTCCCTTGAGCACACCGGGGACGTGACGGCACAGCGCCTCACCACCGAAGGGCACGTCGAGCTGCCGGCGGACAGTGGGGTGGCCGAGGTCGGCGACGCCGGCGTCGGAGCGGCGGACTCCGATCTCCCCCACTGGACCGAAGCGCCGACCGGCGAGGTGCCGGCCGTGCTGCTGCGCACAAGTGCCGAGGATGGCGAGGAGAAAGACGTCTGGTCCTCGCTACCCGGACCGACGTGGCGGGAGCACGACGCCGACTGGGAGGCTCACGAGGAGGAGTTCGACCCATCGATCCTGGCCCACGAAGAGTCTCGGCTCGGGTCGCTCGACGACTCGGGGAGCTCCGATCGGCAGCCCTGGTCGTTCGAGCTCCCGGGCACAGGCGACGACGAGGCGCAAGGCGACGAGCTTGCCGGAGCCACCTGGGACGCGACAGGGGCGGGGGACCAGGACACGATCATGATGCCGGCAGTCGGAGGCACTACCGCGCCCCCGCCGCCTTCGGAGATCCTCTTTTCCTTCGAGGAGGGTCGCAGCACCGAGGTGTTCGCGAGCACCGAAGCGTTCAGCAGTTCGGCAGGGGCAGCCGTTGAGACCGGGGAGGAGCAGGAGGTGGCCGCGGAGCTGACAGAGCAGCCGGATCCGTCGGCGGTCACCGATGCGGCCGGGAAAGCCCGCCCGTCCGAGCCCGACGGAACCGACGTGCGCACGGCTCCCGAGGGAGAAGAGAGCCCCGCGAGCACCACGCCGGCGAAGCGGCGTCAGCCGTCTGCGGAGGCACGGCGCGCGCGCGTTGCTCCGCGGCCTGATGGGCGATCCGGGCCGCGCCGCGTCCCCGCGGCTGACGGCGCCGGCCAGGCCCGCGCGGCCGAAGAGGGAGGGAGCGGCAGGAACGTCCCCCTGGCGACGGCGAGTGGGTTGGCCGTCGGGATCGTCACCCTTGTCTGCTTCAAGATCGGCAACGTCGCATCCCTGGTGGTGGTCACGGTCATTGTCACCTTTGCCGCTGCCGAAGCGTTCGGCGCTTTCCGGCGAGCGGGGCACCGGCCGGCGACCCTCCTGGGGCTGGTCGCGACCATCGGGCTGCTGGTGGGTACGTACAATCGAGGAGAGCAGGCCCTGCCGCTGGTGCTCGTCCTCCTCGTCGTTTCCCTTTTCCTCTGGCACCTGTTGGGAGTGGACCGAAGGGCCGATCCGTTGCAGAGCACGAGCTCGACGCTGCTCGTGTTCTGCTGGATCGCCGTGCTCGGATCGTTTGCCGCGCTCTTGCTGGACCCGACGGCCTTCCCCGATCGGCACGGGATCGCGTTTCTACTGGGGGCGATCATTGCCGGTGTTGCCTACGACGTCGGTGCGCTTGCCACCGGGGTCTGGATCGGCCGCAGACCGATGGCGCCGTCGATCAGCCCCCGCAAGACCTGGGAGGGCGTCATCGGCGGCGCGGTCCTTGCGATCCTCGCGGCGGTCCTGATCGTCCATTTGCTCCATCCCTGGACCTACGGTTCGGCGGCGGCGCTCGGGATCGTGGTCGCAATTGTCACCCCGATCGGCGACCTGTCGGAGTCCTTGGTCAAGCGCTTCCTCGGCCTGAAGGACATGGGCCGGATCCTGCCGGGGCACGGAGGGCTGCTGGACCGGGTCGACGGCCTCCTCTTCGTCATCCCTGCCACTTTCTTCTTGGTGAGGGCACTCCACCTCGGGTGAGGGACCCAGACCCGGCGCCGATGGCATGCTGGATGGAGGTTCGGGGAGTGGGAAGGACGGCCCGATGGGAGTGAAGACGGTGAGCCTGGTGGGATCGACCGGGTCGATCGGCCTCCAGGCGCTCGATGTCGTCGCCGCCGAGCCCGAGAGGTTCCGCGTCGTCGCCCTGTCTGCCCATCGCTCGCTCACAGTCCTCCTCCAGCAAGCGGCCCGGTTCCACCCCGAGCTGGTCGTGGTGGGCGACCCGTCGCACGCGAGCGAGATCGCGGCCAGGGTCGGGCCGGGTGTGGAGGTGATGACCGGTGATGACGGGCTGCGCGCCGCCGCAACCCTGGCTGACGTGGTCGTGAACGGCGTCGTCGGCTTCGCCGGTCTCCCCGTCACCCTGGCTGCCCTCTCTGCGGGGCGGCGGCTGGCGCTGGCCAACAAGGAGTCGCTGATCGCCGGCGCCCCGGTGGTCCAAGAGGCTCGCAGGACCCCAGGTGCCGAGCTGCTCCCGGTGGACTCCGAGCACTGTGCCGTGCACCAGTGCCTGGCCGGGCAGGCCCGGGCTGCGCTCACCGGGAGCGACGCGGCCACGCCGGACACGGTCGCGGTTGCCCGGCTCCTGCTCACCGCGTCGGGGGGGCCGTTTCGGGGGCGTACCCGCGACTCGTTGGCTTCGGTGAAGGTGGAGGAGGCCTTGGCCCACCCCACCTGGGCGATGGGTCCGAAGATCACCGTTGACTCTTCGACGCTCATGAACAAGGGCCTGGAGGTGATCGAGGCCCACGAGCTGTTCGGGATCCCCTACGATCGCATCGAGGTGGTCGTCCACCCCCAGTCGGTGGTGCACTCGATGGTGGAGTTCGTCGACGGGGCCACCATCGCCCAGCTCTCCCACCCGGACATGCGCCTGGCAATCGGCTACGCCATGGGGTGGCCCGAGAGGATCGGCACTCCCTTCGGCCGACTGGACTGGTCGGCGGCCTGCACCCTCAGCTTCGAGCCGCCCGACCGTTCGACGTTCACCAGCCTCGACTTGGCCTACCAGGCCGGGCGGGCCGGAGGGTCCTTCCCTGCATGGCTCAACGCTGCGAACGAGGTCGCCGTTGCCGCCTTTCTCGCAGGGGAGATCACGTGGCTCTCGATTGGCGACGTGGTACGTGCCACGCTTGACGCATGCCCAGGCGGGACCCTCTCGTCGGTCGAGGACGTCCTGGAAGCCGATCGGCAGGCGCGGCGCTTGGCTGAGACCTTGGTGAACCGAGCCCGGGAAGCGGCATGAACGCGTCACGGAGGATCCTGGGTCCCGAGAGACCGGTGCCGCCGGGCAGGTCCTCCTCTGCCTCCTCGACCGGCTTGACACGATCCAGCTCCCCGGTCGCTCCACCGGGCGGCGGTGCCGACGTGAAGGGGCTGCTGCGCATGGCGCTGGTGCTGGGCCTGGTCGTCGCGGTCTTCGTGTTCTTCGGCCTCACGCCGCTGCTGATCGTGATCGTCGCCATCATCCTGATCGTGATGCTGCACGAGCTGGGTCACTTCGTGACCGCCAAGCTCAGCGGGATGAAGGTGACCGAGTACTTCGTGGGCTTCGGCCCGCGCCTGTGGTCCGTCCGGCTTGGCGAGACCGACTACGGGATCAAGCCGATCTTGCTCGGCGGTTACGTGAAGATCCCCGGGATGACCAACCTCGAGGAGGTCGACGTCGGCGACGAACCGCGGACCTACCGGCGCCAGCCGTTCCGTAACCGGATCCTCGTCGCGTCGGCGGGCTCGATCATGCACTTCGTCATGGCGTTCCTCCTCGCCTACGGAGCACTGCTGTACTTCGGCGCGCCGACCTCCGACGTGAAGACGGTCATCGCCGGCTTCGCGACATGGCCCGGTCACGCCGAGACGGTGGCGCAGCAGGCGGGCTTGCGACCCGGTGACGTGGTGCTTGCTGCCGACGGGCGCGCCATGGACCGTCCGACAGCACTGGTCGGCGTCATCGAGTCCTCGGCCGGCCGGCCGGTGACCCTCGCGGTCGAGCGCGATGGCAAGCGACGGGATGTCACGGTGACCCCGCAGGCCGGCCACCGCGTCGGGACATCAGGTGAGGCGCTGGGGCCGGGTAAGACCCCCTCGGACACGGTCGGGATCGTCGGGATCACCGTCGACCAGAGCACGGTGTTCAGCAGCGAGGGCCCGGTGCGGGCGGTGGGCACGTCGGTGATCGACGTCGGCCGGGACGTGGCTGCGACTGCACGCGCGGTTCCCGAAGGCGTCGGGTCCCTCTACCGGGACATCCTGAGCCCCAAAGCCGCGGCCCAGAGCGCTCGGACCGGGACGCGCGCCGAGTCGATCTTCGGCGCGGTCCGCACCGCTACCCAAGCCGAGGAGAGCGGCGTCCTCTACTTGATCGAGGTGCTGATCGCCCTCAACATCGCATTCGGGATCTTGAACATGCTGCCGATGCTGCCGCTCGACGGCGGGCATGTGGCCATCGCCGTGTACGAGAGGATACGGACCAGGCGAGGCCAGCCCTACTACCAGGCCGACGCGGCCAAGCTGATGCCGGTCGTCTACGCCTTCTCGGCCGTGCTGCTCGTGATCGTGGTCTCGGCGCTCTACCTGGACATCGCCCACCCGATCGCGAACCCCTTCCACTGATCGCCCGGGGCACCGCGTTCTGCTGCCGCTCGGTGCGTGCCCGGCATGCGGCAGAATGGGGACGTGGAACGCCCTGCCGATCTCCTCTCGCCTCGCCGGCCGACTCGGCAGATCCATGTGGGCGACGTGGCGATCGGCGGCGGGGCCCCGGTGTCGGTCCAGTCGATGACCACGACCCGGACGGCCGACGTGGAGGGCACGCTCTCCCAGATCTATGCCCTGGCTGCTGGGGGTGCCGACATCGTCAGGTGCACTTGCAACGAGGCGGCCGCGGCCGAGGGGCTGGCCCAGATCGTGCCACGATCGCCCGTGCCGATCGTGGCCGACATCCACTTCCACTACGAGATGGCACTGGCGGCGCTGGAGGCCGGTGTGCACGGCCTTCGGCTCAACCCGGGCAACCTGCGGAAAGAGAGCGAGATCAAGCACGTGGCCTCCGAGGCCCGTGATCGCGGCGTGCCGATCCGCATCGGCGTGAACGCCGGTTCGCTGCATCCTGAGATCTACAAGCGCTATGGCGGTGCGACGCCCGAAGCGCTGGTCGAATCAGCGCGGAACGAGCTCTCCTACTTCGAGGAGGTTGGGTTCGAGGATGTGAAGATCTCGGTCAAGGCGTCGTCGGTCCCCTTGATGGTCGCGGCGTACCGGCTGGCGGCCGACACGTTCGAGCACCCCTTGCACCTGGGGGTCACCGAAGCGGGGCCGCCGCCTACGGGCTTGCTCAAGGGGACGGCCGGGATCGCCACGCTGCTGTGCGAGGGGATCGGGGACACCATCCGCTACTCGCTCACCGCCGATCCCGTCGAGGAGGCGCGGGCAGGGCGCCAGCTCCTCGAAGCGCTCGGCCTACGCGAGCGCAAAGGCCTCGATCTCATCGCCTGCCCGTCGTGTGGGAGGGCACAGGTGGACGTGATCGCGGTGGCGAAAGCGGCGCAGGAAGCGCTGGAAGATCGCAACCTCCCCATCCAGGTGGCAGTGATGGGGTGTGTCGTGAACGGACCCGGAGAGGCGCGCAGCGCCGACATCGGTATCGCGGCGGGCCGCCACAAGGGGCACCTGTTCATCCGCGGGGAGATCGTACGGGTCGTGCCCGAGGACGAGATGGTCGAAGCCCTGGTGACCGAAGCCGAGAAGCTCGTTGCCGAGGGGGTCGAAGCGCGCCTGGCCGCGGCCGACTCCTCGGCCAAGGAGGAAGCAGAGGCCGATCGTCAGGCGTTGCTCGAAGAGGGCGGGAGCGATCCGAATGCCGCGTCAGTCCGCATCGAGCGGATCCGACGAACCGGCGCAACCGGCGCGTCCACCTGAGCGAGGGGGAACACCGGTTGCCGGCGGCGCACCGTCGGCAACCCGATAACCTGCGCATCCATGATCCTCGACGACGGGTCCGCGACGGGACTCGAACGGACGCCGGGCAGTGCCGGGACGCTCACGGCGCGCAGCAGTGACTTTCCCCAGTGGTACCAGGAAGTCATCGCCGGCGCCGAGCTGGCCGACAACGGTCCGGTCAGGGGAACGATGGTCATCAGGCCATGGGGCTACGCGATCTGGGAGCATCTCCAAGCCGAGCTCGATGCAAGGATCAAGGACGCCGGAGTAGAGAACGCGTACTTTCCCCTGCTCATCCCCCAATCTTTCCTCGAGCTCGAAGCCCGGCACGTCGAGGGGTTCAGCCCCGAGCTCGCGGTGGTGACCCATGGAGGTGGTCGGCGCTTGGAAGAGCCGGCGGTGGTGCGTCCCACCAGCGAGACGGTCATCAACCACTACTTCGCCAAATGGGTGCACAGCCACCGAGACCTGCCGATGATGGTGAACCAATGGGCCAACGTGGTGCGATGGGAGCTGCGACCCCGCTTGTTCCTCCGGACGACCGAATTCCTGTGGCAAGAGGGGCACACGGTCCATGCCACCAGCGAAGAAGCTCGGGAGTTCGCGCTCCGGATACTCACCGGCGTCTACCTCGAGACCATGGAGGGAGTCGCAGGCATCCCGGTGCTCGCCGGGCACAAGACGGCTCGCGAGCGGTTCGCCGGAGCTGAGCAGACGTGGACCTGTGAAGGCATGATGGGCGACGGGAAAGCCCTGCAGATGGGAACGAGCCACGAGCTGGGCCAGAACTTCGCCCGGGCCTTCGGCATCCAGTTCAGCGACGCCTCGGGCCAGCTCCAGTACCCTTGGCAGACGTCGTGGGGGGTGTCGACCCGCCTGGTCGGTGCGTTGGTGATGGCCCACGGGGATGACTACGGCCTGCGGCTTCCACCGGCCCTCGCCCCGAGCGAGGTGGTCGTACTGGTCGTGCGCGACGACGAGGCCGTGCGTCGGGCAGCCGGTTCGCTCGTCGAGGGCCTCAGGGCATCGGGACGCCGGGTCCGCGTCGACGATCGCACCAGCTCGGGGTTCGGACGGCGGTCGGTCGAGTGGGAGCGCAAGGGCGTGCCCGTGCGGATCGAGGTGGGTCCGCGCGACTTGGCCGAGCAGAGCGTGACGGTGGTGGTCCGTCATCGCCGGACCAAGCACCGGGTCGGCGTCGACGAGGTGCTGGGTTTCGTCTCCCGGGTCCTCGACCAGGTCACCACGGATCTGCGGGCGGAGGCGGAGGAGGCCCTCAGGTCGCGGACGGTCGACGTGCCGGATCTCGACGCTGCGATCGAGGCTGCGGCGTCGGGCCTGGCCCTTGTGCCTTGGGCGGCGATCGGGCTCGGCGGTGAGGAGCGACTGGCATCACAGGGATTGAGCGTGCGCTGCCTGCGCCGAGAGGACGGCGGTCTTGCCGGTCCGAGCGACGAGGACACATCGCTGGTCGCGGTCGTCGGGCGGGCCTATTGACACCCGCAGTCGGCGGGCACCCCGGGTGTGGCAAGTGTGACAAGAGTGCCCGGCGAGTGCCCGGCGAGTGCCCGGCGAGCCTGCTATACTCGTCGTGCTGTCCGGTTGAAGTGCAGGACGTTCGAAGCGTGGGCCGGGGCCCACGCTTTCGTTTTGCCTGCCGCCGGGGGCGCCGAGGGACGAGGTCGGTGAGGTGCCGGCTGCCCGTTCCGAGCCCGTTGGAGCCGAGCGCGGCCACCGGTGAGGGGCTCCTGAAGGGCGACCAGAGAGAGCCGCAGGCAACGAGAGGAGGGATGACGATGGCAGAGGAACTGAACGCTGTGCTGGTCGGGCTCCTCGCGTCGCGTGACCTCGAGCTCGTGGACGTGGAGATCGCGGCAGGGACCGTGAAGGTGACGGTTGACCGGCCGGGTGGGGTGGACCTCGACTCGATCGCCGGCGCCCATCGAGTGATATCGGGGGCCCTCGACGAGCTCGATCCGTTCCCGGGGCGCTACACCCTTGAAGTTTCGAGCCCCGGAGTCGAGCGGCGGCTGCGGACCCCGGCGCACTTCGCTCGGGCTGTCGGCGAAGTCGTGTCCGTCCGGACGGTGCCCGGTGTCGAGCCGCGCCGTGCTCGAGGGCGTCTGGCCCGCGTCGACGAGGACGGGTTCGTGCTCGAAGGCGACGACGTACCCGGCGAGCTCAAGTTCTGCTTCGCCGATGTCGAGCGCGCGCGGACGGTGTTCACCTGGGGGCCGGGAGCCGTGAGCCGCCGATCCGGGGCAGATCCGCATGGCGCGGTGTCACCGATCACGACGACAGAGAGGGTTACCACCCCATGAGCAAGACCAATTTCGAATTCCTCGACGCGCTGAGCCAGATTGCCAGGGACAAGGGGATCTCGGTCGAAACCCTGCTGGATGCCTTGGCCAACGCACTGGTCGCGGCCTATAAGAGACGACCTGACGCGGCCGAAGAGGCTGTGGTGACCATCGATCCGGACTCCGGTGAGATCCGTGTCTACGGTCAAGAGCTCGACGACGAGGGCAACGTCGTCCAGGAGTGGGACGACACGCCGGACGACTTTGGCCGGATCGCTGCCCAGACGGCCAAACAGGTAATCCTCCAGCGGATCCGTGAGGTCGAGCGCGACATGAAGTACGAGGAGTACGCCGGACGGGAGGGAGACATCGTCACCGGTATCGTCCAGCAGACCGACAACCGCTACACCCTGCTCGACTTGGGGAAGGTCGAAGCGCTCCTGCCCCAGGCCGAGCAGGTGTCCTACGAGCGCTACGAGCACGGCGCCCGCTTGAAGGCGTACATCGTCGAGGTTCGCAAGACGAGCAAAGGACCCCAGATCGTGGTCAGTCGCACGCATCCCGGCCTGATCAAGCGGCTCTTCGAGCTGGAGGTCCCCGAGATCTCCTCTGGGGTGGTCGAGAGCAAAGCAGCTGCGCGCGAACCTGGCCATCGCACGAAGATCGCGGTGTGGTCCAACGACCCGAACATCGACCCGGTGGGAGCCTGTGTCGGAGCCAGGGGATCGCGGGTGCGGATGGTCACCAACGAGCTGCGCGGGGAACGTGTCGACGTGGTGCCCTTCTCCGACGATCCAGTCGAGCTGATCCAGAGCGCTCTGGCTCCTGCGCGCGTGCGCGAGGTGCGTCTCGATGACGAGACTGGCACCGCCACGGTGATCGTGAACGACTACCAGCTCTCCCTGGCGATCGGCAAAGAGGGTCAGAACGCCCGCCTGGCGGCCCGTCTCACCGGGTGGCGTATCGACATCAAGAGCGAGACCCAGCTTGCGGAGGAAGAAGCGGGCTTCGAGGGACAGGAGTGGGCCGAAGGCGAATGGGTGGAGGACGAGCGCGGCGAGATGGTCTGGAAGCCGGCTGAAGGCGGTGAGGCGATCTCAGCCGAAGAGTGGTCCCATGCCGCCGCCGGAGCAGGAGAGCGGGGCGCAGGAGATGGGTCCGACGGTGACGGAGAGCCGGGCGCAGGAGATGGGGCCGACGGTGACGGAGACCCGGAGGACGCTGGTGGCGCGTCCACCGAAGAAGGTGGCACATAGCAGGCGACCCGGTGCGCACGTGCATCGGCTGCCGGCGGGCGCAGGCTGCCGACCGCCTGGTTCGCCTGTGCCGGCAGGCCGATGGGACCGTCGGTATCGGCCGCCACCTGCCTGGGCGGGGTGCGTGGCTGTGTGCTGGTGATCCCCGGTGCTGGGATCACGCCGTGCGGAGGCGGGCGTTCGCCACTGCGTTCGGCGTGCCGGTGCCCCAGGAGGCTATCGACGACCTGAGAAGACGGATGGTTGCCTCCGGCTACTACCGCGAGGCGCGTGGAGTGGAAGAGGGCGGGTCGGTGATGTGGGAGGATGGAGGACCCGGTGGCCCGAAGGGCGGCCGGACACCCAAAGGACACTGAGGCGAGTTGGCGAAAAAGATCCGCGTCTACGAACTGGGCCGCGAACTGGGGCTCACGAACAAAGAGGCACTCGACCTCTGCCTGTCGCTGGGCATCGGGGTGAAGAGCCATTCCTCTTCGATCGAAGATGCCCAGGCAGATCGAGTGAGGAGGAAGGCGGACGCCGAAGGGCTGCGTCGCCCCGTCCAGCCCGAGGAGCCGGCCTCCGAGCCTCCTGCCCGCAAGGCTCCGGCCAGGGCTCCGGCTCGCAAGTCCCCGGCCAGAGCGGCGGACAAGGGGCCGGCCGAGGCCCTTTCCGCGAAGCCCAGCGAGGGGGATGGAGAGCCGGCCCTCGCTACCGCCAGGGAGGGCGGGGCTCCGCCGCCATCGCGCCTCGTGAGCAGTCGAGGGACCGCGACCCCAACCGCCGTCCCTCCACCCGCTTCACCCTTGCGTCCGGCCGCGACTGCACCGGCCGCCGCGTCTCGTCCGGCCCGGGTCCCAGCGAGCCCCGAGGTACCCGCACCGGCCGCCTCGCAGCCTGACCTGGGAACCGACCCGGGATCCGCCCTCGGAGCCCCCCCTGGATCTGCCTCGGGACCCAACGCTGGGCCTCAGGCGGCCCCTTCTTCGAAGGCGGCCCCCCGGGGGCAGCGGCCCGCGCCCCCTGCGATCCGCCCCCCGATTGGTCCGAGCGGTCGCCCCATCCCACCCCCACCGGGCATGGGTGGGCGGCGACCGACGTCCACTTCGCCTCGACCACGACCCTCCGGTGGGAGTTATCCGCCGAGGACCGGTGGGAGGCCGCCATCGGGCGCAGGCGCGTCCGGGCGTTCGTCGAGCGGCTTTGCGGCCCGACCCGGTGCATCAGGGGGATTCCCCGGCCGCGCTGGAGGCGGCGGTCCGGTCGGCGGCGGTCCCCCGGGTGGTCGAGGTGGTGCGCCGGGGCGGCGCCCGCCCCAGCGCCGGTCCCGTAGGCGTCGTCGCAACTTGGAGGAGCTGGAGCCGACCCAGCTCACGGCGTACACCCCGTCCGCCGCTCCCGTTCCTCAAGGTGAGGTCATCGTCGAGCGCGGGTCGACCGCGCGTGACCTTGGGCCGAAGGTGAACCGATCAGCCGGAGACGTCGTGCGGTTCCTGCTGCTCCAAGGTGAGATGGTGACGGCGACCCAGTCGCTGACCGACGACATGATCGAGCTGTTCGCCGCCGAGCTTGGCGTGGACATCCGTCTGGTCGATCCCGGCGAAGAGCGTGAAGCGGAGCTGCTGGCGAAGTACTTCGAGATCGACGACGAGGAGGATGTCGACGAAGCCGACTTGCGCCCGCGGCCGCCGGTGGTCACCGTCATGGGACACGTCGACCACGGCAAGACCCTGCTGCTCGACAGGATCCGATCGACCGATGTCGTCGCCGGAGAGGCGGGTGGCATCACCCAGCACATCGGGGCATACCAGGTGAGCTGGCAGGGCCACGCGGTGACGTTTATCGATACCCCTGGTCACGCTGCCTTTACGGCCATGCGCGCTCGCGGGGCCGACGTGACCGACATCGTCGTGTTGGTGGTGGCCGCCGACGACGGCGTGATGCCTCAGACGATCGAGGCGATCGACCACGCCAACGCGGCTGACGTCCCGATCGTCGTCGCCGTCAACAAGATCGACCGAGAGGACGCGAATCCCGAACGAGTGCTCCAGCAGCTCTCCGAACGCGGCCTGGTGCCCGAAGCCTGGGGTGGCGACACCATCACCGTCGAGGTGTCCGCGCTGGTGGGGACCGGCATCGACGACCTCTTGGAGCAGATCATTCTCGTCGCCGAGCTCGAAGAGCTCCGCGCGAGCCCGGAAGGCCGAGCGAGGGGCACCGTACTGGAGGCGAACCTCGAAGACGGCCGCGGACCGGTGGCCACGGTGATCGTCGAGAGCGGGACGCTCCGAGTCGGCGACCCGGTGGTGGCCGGTGCCGCCTGGGGCAAGGTGAAAGCGTTGGTGGACGATCGTGGTGAGCAGGTCAAAGAAGCGCCGCCTTCGACGCCGGTCCAGGTGCTCGGGCTCTCCGAGCCTCCTCGAGCCGGCGACGAGCTCCGGGTCGCCCGGGACCCGGCGACGGCCCGTACCCTCGGCGAAGCCCGATCCCAACGATTTCGCCTGTCTGGGCACCTGCCGGTGGCGTCGGCGACCGCCGGTGCCAAGCTCGAGGACCTCTTCGAGCAGATTCGGCGAGGTGAGACAGCCACGCTGAACCTCGTCGTGAAGACCGACGTGCAAGGTTCCCTCGAAGCGGTGGTCGAGAGCCTGCGCAAGCTCGAGCGTGAGGACGTCAAGCTCAGCTTCGTCCATCGAGGCGTCGGAGGAATCACCGAGAACGACGTGCAGCTGGCCAAGGCGTCGAATGCCACCATCATCGGCTTCAACGTCCGTCCCGATCGACGGGCGCGGGAGATGGCCTCCTCGAGCGGTGTGGAGATCAGGACCTACGAAGTCATCTACAAGCTTCTCGAGGACATCGAAGCGGCGATGGTCGGCCTCCTGGCGCCTGAGTACGAAGAGGTCGTGACGGGCGAAGCCGAAGTACGGCAAGTCTTCCGGATCCCCCGCGTGGGAGCAGTGGCGGGTTGCTACGTCAGGGAGGGAACGATCTCTCGTGGATCGCAAGTCAGGTTCCTGCGAGACGGCGTCGTCATCTGGAAGGGGTCGATCACCTCGCTCCGTCGCTTCAAGGACGACGTCCGCGAAGTGCAGTCCGGGTTTGAGTGCGGCATCGGACTGTCGGACTATCAGGACTTGAAGGAAGGCGACGTCATCGAGACCTTCGAAGAGCGGGAGCTCTCTCGGACCTGAGGTCGCGTCGGTTGAGGCACCGAGGAGCGCAGCATGGCATCACGACGCCAGGGTAGGGGTCGCTCCGCCGGAGGGGCCGCGGGGTATCCCCGGTCGCTCCGGGTGAACGCTCTTCTCCGAGAGATCCTCGCTGAAAGGATCGAGAGGCTTGCCGACGGCGACGAGCGACTCCGCATGGTGACGATCACCTCGGTCGACACCGCGGCCGACCTGCAGGGTGCCACCGTGTACCTCGATGGATTGGCCGAGGGAGCTGTCGAGGCGCTCGAAGAGCACCGGACCCAGCTCCAGCGGGAGGTGGGACGCCAGGTCCGGATGAAGCGGACTCCCAAGCTCCGTTTCGAAGCCGATCCCGCCGTCCTCGCCGGAGAGCGGATCGAAGCAGCGCTCCGCCGCTTGTCCGGTGCAGGGGAGAGCCTCCCTCCAGGTGGCGAACCCACCCACGATGATGCCCGAGCAGCCAGGGGTGGCGCGTGAGCGCGTCGGACGCGGCCACCCCCGGGTTGACAGGTCTGGTTGTCGTGGACAAGGAGGCAGGATGGACCTCCCACGACGTAGTGGCTCGGGTGCGCAAGGCTCTCGGCACCAAGCGCGTCGGCCATGCCGGCACCCTCGACCCAGACGCCACCGGAGTGCTGCTTGTGGGCGTCGGTCGCACGACCCGGCTCCTGCGCTTTCTCACCCCTCTGCCGAAGACCTACGTCGCCGACGTGGTGCTCGGGGAAGCGACGACGACGCTCGATGCCTCCGGAGACGTCGTCGGCTCTTGGGACATGAGCTCGGTCACCCTTGACGACGTGCGGGCTGCGGCGGCCTCGTTCGTGGGGGAGATCCTCCAGACCCCGCCGATGGTCTCGGCCGTGAAGGTCGGTGGCCAGCGTCTCCACGCGCTCGCCCGTCGGGGCATCGAAGTCGAACGGCGAGCTCGGCCGGTGACCATCCATCGCCTCTCACTCGATCCAGGGCCCCGCAGCGGGGTGTTCTCCATGGAAGTGACCTGCTCGTCAGGGACGTACGTGCGCGTCCTCGCGGCGGATCTCGGCGTCGCGCTGGGCGGAGGTGCCCATGTCGAGAACCTGCGACGCGTCGAAGTCGGTCAGTTCACCGTCGACGATGCCTGCCCGGTCTCGGCCGTCGGGCCCGGGTCCGTCCGCGTGCCCCTGGACGCACTGCGCCACCTCGCGCCGGTGGAGGTGAAGCCGGAGATCGTCGACCTGATCGCGCGCGGTCTTCCCCTCGACCGTGTGCCTCTCGGAGCGACCGGCGACGGTCCGTGGGCGCTGGTGGACGGGAGCGCCCGCCTCCTCGCCGTCTACGAGGCCACTGGCACCGATCGCATCCGCCCGTCGGTCGTGCTGGCGGCACGCTGACCGGCGTCTAACGTTCGAACCGTGCGCGATCACACCATTCGTAGCGCGAAGAGGCAGGAGAAGCCCTGATGCAGGTCACCGGGTCCGGCGACTTCGCGCTGCGGGCAGGCGGGAGCGCCGTCACCGTCGGGGCGTACGACGGGGTGCACCTCGGCCACCGGCGTTTGCTCGAACGGATGCTCGAGCACGCTCACCGGCTCAGTGTCGAGAGCGTCGTCGTGACGTTCGATCGGCACCCGGCGGCGGTCGTGCGGCCAGAGTCGGCACCACCCCTCCTCACCGACCTCGAGCAGAAGCTCGAGCTGCTGGCGGCATGTGGAGTTGACACCACGCTGGTCCTGGCGTTCGACTCCTCCCGAGCCGAGGAGCCGGCGGAGCAGTTCGTGACCTCGACGCTGGTGGAGACCCTCGGCGCGCGAGTCGTGGTCGTCGGAGGGGACTTCCACTTCGGCCACCGTCGGATGGGCGACGTCGGACTGCTCCGCAGCATGGGCCATCGCTACGGATTCGAGGTCGACGGCGTGGAATTGACTGCTGAAGGCGGTACCCCCGTCTCGTCGACCCGCATTCGGGGCCTCGTGGCCGAGGGCCGGGTGGCCGAGGCGGCAGCGCTCTTGGGGCATGTGCACGAGGTGCGGGGCCCGGTGGTGAAAGGCGACGGGCGCGGCGGGAGCCTGCTCGGATTTCCCACGGCGAACGTCGCGGTACCTTCGGAGATCGCCGTTCCCGGCGTCGGCATCTACGCCGGCTGGTGCACCTGCGCGGACGGTCTTCCGCGCCCGGCGGCGATCTCGGTCGGCCGCCGGCCGACGTTCTACGACCCCGCAGACGGTGGCGCACCGGCCCAGATCGAAGCACACATCCTTGGCTTCCAAGGGGACCTCTATGGCCAGCGGGTCCGGCTGGCTTTCGCGGACCGTCTCCGCGACGAGCGGCGTTTCGAGCGGATCGAAGATCTCGTCGACCAGATGGCCCGGGACGTGGCGCAGGTCGACCGCCTCCTCTCCCGAGCACCGGGTCCGGACCGGCGAGCGGGCCATCCTGACCCGAAAGGCGGGTGATCCGATCGCGCCGGCGTGTGCCAGGCCGGGCGGTGGTGGCCGGAGGCTCGGGCCGCCTCAAGTGCATCGGACCCCGCTCGACCGGCGTTTCGTCCAGACGTCTGCTACCATGGCACTCGATCACACCGGGTCGGAAGCCGTGCACGGGGCCGTAGGCCGTCGTGGATCCGGCAGCCGGCGAGCACCGAAAGGTGGTGCTCGACACCGTCCCCCTACGCTGGAGAGCACCGAGGTCGCCCTGCACATGCCCGAGAAAGAGGCCACGATTGCCAGCTATCGCCTCCACGAGTCCGATACCGGGTCTCCCGAGGTGCAGATCGCGTTGCTCACCGAGCGGATCACCCATCTCACCGAGCACCTGAAGGTGCACAAGGGCGATCATCACACCCGGCGGGGCCTGATGAAGCTGATCGGCAGGCGCCGCCGTCTGCTGGACTACGTCCGAAAGAACGACGTGGAGCGGTACCGGAGCATCACCTCCCGCCTGGGAATCCGCGTATCCACCACTCGATGAACGAGCACGAGCTCTGCCGCCCGGCCTTGAGGCCGGGCGGACGTACAAAGAAAGGCGGGCACGCCGAGCCGTCGGCTGCCAGTCGCCGATCCCCTCCCTCCGGCCCACTCCCCTGCACAGGCGGGTCGTCGCTGGTCGGAGGTGTTCGACGACTGGGAACCGGCCGTGGTGCGCCCCTGAAGAGATAGGAGCACCATGGCTGACGCCATCATCGTGTCGGCGCCCATTACCGGGACCGATCGCACCCTTACCTTCGAGACCGGCAAGCTGGCGAAGCTGGCCGACGGGGCAGTCCTGGCTCGGATCGGAGACACGGTCCTGCTCGCGACGGCCACCGCGTCCCGTTCCGTCCGCGAAGGGGCTGACTTCTTCCCGCTCACCGTCGACATCGAAGAACGGGCCTACGCCGCAGGCAAGATCCCCGGCTCGTTCTTCCGCCGTGAGGGCAAAGCGTCGGACCAGGCCATCTTGACCTGCCGGCTCATCGACCGTCCGTTGCGGCCATCGTTCCCCAAGGGTTTTCGCAACGAGGTCCACATCGTCGGCACGATCTTCGGTGCCGACCAGGAGAACCCCCACGACGTCCTGGCGATCAACGCGGCGTCTGCTGCGCTCATGCTGTCGGGCATCCCCTTCGATGGCCCGATCGGCGCGGTGCGGATCGCCTATGGCACCGATGGATCGTGGATCCCCCATCCGACGTACCAAGAGGGGGACGAGTCGACCTTCGAGCTGGTCGTGGCGGGTCGCGCGCTCGGGGAGGACGCGGCGGCCGAGATCGCCATCATGATGGTCGAAGCGGGCGGGACCGAGAGGTCGTGGAAGTACTACGAGGCGGGTGCGCCCAAGGTCACCGAGGAGGTCCTGACCGAGGGTCTCGAGGCGGCCAAAACGTGGATCCGCGAATCGATCAATCTCCAGCGGGACCTGGTCGCCGCCGTGATCGCGCAGCGCGGGGCTCTGCCGGTCATCGCCCTTCCGATCTTCGCCGACTACGAGGACGACGTGTGGGCCCGAGTCCAGGATGTCGCTCGCGAACGGCTGGCACAGGTCAATGCGATCGCCGACAAGACCGAGCGGTCCCGGGCGACAAGCGAGGTCACGGCAGCGGTCATGAACGAGCTTGAGCCCGAATTCCCCGAGCGCGCCGCCGAGGTCAAGGCGGCGCTGCGCGCACTCACCAAGAAGCTCGTTCGGAGTCGGATCGTCTCAGAGGGAGTTCGCATCGACGGGCGCGGGACTTCCGACATCCGCCCCCTGTCAGCCGAGGTCGACCTGCTCCCCACGGCTCACGGTTCGGCCCTCTTCGAACGGGGTGAGACCCAAGTGCTCAACGTCACGACCCTGGGCATGCCTCGCATGGACCAGATGCTCGACACGATCAGCCCCGACGACTCCAAGCGGTACATGCACCACTACAACTTCCCGCCGTTCTCGACCGGCGAGACCGGTTTCATGAGAGGACCAAAGCGCCGGGAGATCGGCCACGGCCTCCTGGCAGAACGGGCGCTGCTCCCGGTTGTCCCCAGCCAGGAGGAGTTCCCCTACGCGCTGCGAGTGGTGTCCGATGTGCTGGCATCGAACGGCTCGACCTCGATGGCATCGGTGTGCGGATCGACCCTCTCGCTGATGGCAGCCGGTGTGCCGATCAAGGCGCCGGTCGCCGGCATCGCCATGGGGCTGGTCTACGACGGCGGCACCTACGTGACGCTGACCGACATCCTCGGTGCCGAGGACGCGTTCGGCGACATGGACTTCAAGGTGGCCGGGACGGCCGACGCGGTGACCGCTCTCCAGCTTGACACCAAGATCGACGGGCTGCCGGCCGAGGTGCTGAGCCGGGCGCTCCTCCAGGCGAAAGAGGCAAGGCTCAAGATCCTCGAGGTGATGCGGGCGGCCATTGCCGAGCCGCGATCCGAAGTGGCGGCGACCGCGCCCAAGATCGTCTCGATCGAGATCCCGATCGACAAGATCGGGGAGGTGATCGGTCCGAAGGGGAAGGTCATCAACACGCTCCAGCAGGAGACCGGCGCGGATATCGCCGTCGACGACGATGGCATGGTCGGCACGGTGACCATCGGGGCAAAGGACTCAAGCGCTGTCGAGGAGGCCCGCCGCCGGATCTCGTTGATCCTCGATCCTCCGACGGCCGATGTAGGTGCCGTGTACTCCGGCCGCGTCGTGAACCTCACGAAGTTCGGGGCGTTCGTGAACGTCCTGCCGGGGAGGGACGGCCTCCTGCACATCTCGAAGCTCTCGATGCTGGCGGGAGGCAAGCGGGTCAACCAAGTGGAAGACGTCCTCACCCTGGGCGAGGCGATCGAAGTCCGAGTGGACGACATCGACCCGCAGGGCAAGGTATCGCTCTCACTCGCAGCCGCACCTCCGGGGGGCGGGGAGGGATCCGGTTCCCGGCCGCCCGAACGGGATCGCTCGGCTGCCGGCGGCCGGGATGGCGGCCGCCGCTCGGAGCCTCGTGAACCCCGCGCCGGTGGCGGTGGTCAAGGTGAGCGCTCCTCGGCGTCGAGCGGCCCCGACGCCCGGGTCGCATCCTTCGAGGACATGTTCGAGGCCGAGCTCGAGGCCGAGCTTGGCGACCTGGGACCTGCTGCCAGCGGGGCAGACGCCACCGGGCGCAGCGGGGAGGATGGCGACAGCCGGCGATCCCGGCACCGATCCCGGCGCCGTTGACCCGGCAGGCATCGATCCGGCCCCCGTTGATCCAGCCGGCGTCGACCCGATCGCCGGTGGCCGGCGAGGTGCGCACCGAGCGCCTCTCCTGCGGGATCCTCCTGGTGAGCGAGGTGATGCCCTACGTGCGGTCGGCGGCGCTGGGGTTCTGGGTGGGCACCGGCTCGCGTGACGAGCCGGTCGAGCTCGGGGGCGCATCGCACTTCCTCGAGCACCTCTTGTTCAAAGGGACCGAGCAGCGCTCAGCCGCGGCAATCGCAGAGTCGCTCGACGAAGTCGGTGGGGACTGCAACGCGTACACCGCCAAGGAGTACACCCATTTCCACGTGCGGCTCCTGGCCGGGGACCTCCCGCTCGGCCTGGACATCTTGAGCGACATCATGTGCCGGCCGGCGCTGACCGAGACCGACGTGGCGGCCGAGCGCAGAGTGATCTTCGACGAGATCCTCATGCATGCCGACGAGCCGTCGGACCAGTCGGTCGAGCAGTGGAACGCCGCGCTGTTCCCCGGGCACGGCCTCGGACGTGACACGCTCGGGTCGACTTCGAGCGTGGAGGCCATCACCTGTGACGACATCCGGCAGTTCTTCGACGAGCACTACCGGCCGGGGAACATCGTCGTGTCGGTGGCCGGAGACTGCTCACACGAGGCGGTGTCCGAAGCCCTTGAGGCTCGTTTCGAGAACTGGAGCGGAGGGCACCCCCCGCAGAGGACGGCACCGGTCGACCCCCCCGTGCCCTTGGTGGTGCAGCACCGTGAGACCGAGCAGGTGCACGTGGTGATCGGGAGCCGGTCGGTCTCGCGCTTCGACGAGGAGCGGTGGGCGCTCTCGGTGCTGAACCACGTGCTCGGTGGTGGTCTGTCGAGCCGGCTCTTCCAGAAGGTCCGTGAGGAGCGGAGCCTGGCGTACTCGATCTGGTCCGAACGCACCCCGTTCGAGGAGACCGGCTCGATGTGCATCATGGCCGGGACGGCTCCAGAGCATCTCGACGAGGTGCTGAAGATCAGTGTCGGGGAGATCGAGCTGCTGGCCGACAAGGGTGTCACTTCGAGGGAGATGGAGGTGGCGAAAGCCAACCTCCGCGCCGATGCGCTGCTCTCGATGGAGGATTCGGGAGCCCGGATGAGCTGGATCGGTTCGTCGCTCCTGCTCCACCACGAGGTGAGGACGATCGACAGCATCCTCGCGCGCATCGAGGAGGTGAGCCCCGACGACGTCCGGCGTGCCGCCGAGCATCTGGCGGCGTCGCCCAGGACCCTGTCCGTGGTCGGTCCGGTCGCCCCCGCCGTCGACGCAGCCCGGCTCGGGCTCTCGAGCGCGTCCTGCGAAGGCAGCGAGCGGGACGGAGCGAAGTAGCGTGGACCCGGTGCTGCGAGTGGGGGTAGTCGGCGCGGCTGGGCGGATGGGCCAAGAGGTGTGCCGGGCAGTGTCGTCGGCGAGCGGCATGCTGCTCGTCGCGGCCGTCGATCCGGGGGCAGCGGGGGTGACATTGCGCTCGTTGGCCGGCAATGCCGTGCCCGAGCTCGTGGTCGAGGACTCCCTCGACGCGCTGATCGAAGCGCGCGTTCAGATCGTCGTGGACTTCACGGTTGCCGAAGCGGCACGCGAGACCCTCCCGTGGTGCGCTGCCAGAGGTATCCACGCCGTCGTGGGGACGACCGGCTTGGACCAGGGTGACCTGGACGCTCTGTCCCGGGCGTTCGACGGGAGGACGGCCAATGCAGTGGTCGCGCCGAACTTCGCCATCGGAGCGGTGCTCCTCATGAAGTTCTGCGAGATGGCCGCCCCCTACATGCGAGGCGCGGAGATCATCGAGCTGCACCACGACGAGAAACGCGACGCTCCCTCGGGTACCGCCCTGCACACCGCCGAAGTCATCGACGCGGCGCGGAGGCGCGCAGGTGCAGGGTCCTTCGCCGCCGATCCGACCACCCGCTGGATGCTCGAAGGCGCCCGCGGAGGTGAGGGCCCGGGCGGCGTGCGGGTCCACTCGGTGAGGCTGCAGGGCCTGGTGGCCCACGAGGAGGTCCTCTTCGGAGCGCCCGGCCAGACTCTCACTGTGCGCCACGACTCCTACGACCGGCGGTCCTTCATGGATGGGGTGCTCGTTGCGGTAAGGGCGGTGCCGGGACGCCCCGGTCTCACGGTGGGGCTCGAGGGCATCTTGGGCCTGTGAACCTTGGACCCGTGACCGGGACCGACCAGGAGCGCTCCGAAGAGACTCGGCTCCGGATCCTCCAAGCCACCTACGACTGCGTGGCTCGGTGGGGCCTTGCGAAGACGACGGTCGAAGACGCCGCTCGAGAGGCGGGCGTGTCGAGAGCGACGGTCTACCGCTACTTCCCAGGCGGCAGGGGTGAGCTGGTCAATGCCGTGGTGGCCTGGGAGTACGCCCGGTTCTTCGAGCGGCTCTACGAGGAGGTCCACACGGCCGGCTCGCTCGAAGAGGTGATGGAGCGCGGGCTCGTGTTCGCCCACCGGGCGATCCGCGATCACGAGGTCCTCCAACGGATCCTCGAGACCGAGCCCGAGGTCCTGCTCCCGACCCTCACCGTCGAGAGCACCGGCACCCAGACCCTCATCGCCGCGGTATTGGTACCCTATTTGGAGCGTCACGCGTTGGCTCCCGGCGTCGACATCGAGATGGCGGCCGACTTCCTGGCCCGCATGGTGCTCTCCTACATCGCCTCACCCGGGCGCTGGGACCTGGAGGACCCCGAGCAGGTTGCCCGGCTCGTCAAGGCCGAGCTGCTTGCCGGGATCGTCCCCGTCGACGCGTCGGCGCCGGCGCCGGCGCCGGCAGAACCGGTCAATCGCCGACCGCCGGACGGGCAAGGAGGAACACCGCGCCCATCGCGATCGCGAGACCGAGGCTCTCCCAGACCGGTGCGGCGCCGTGCGCGGTGATCTGCTCGCCGAACACCACGATGCCGATCGTGAGGGCCACGACCGGCTGGACGACCGTCATCATCGGCAGTGATAGGCGCAGCCGGCCGGAACTGAAGGCGGACTGGGTGAGGAGGATGCCCGCAATGCCGCTGACGGCCACGGCATATGGCGGCCACGAGCCGAGCGCGTGCGCGGCCCCGTGAGTGATCTCCTGCCACGTGAGGGAGGCGGCTGCCGCCATGTACCCGAAGCTCGCCCCGGCGCCCGCCGCCAGTAGGAGACCCGACGCGCTGCGTGCGACGAGCCGAGCGATGGCGAGGGTTCCAGTGACGAATGCTGCCACAGCGATCGAGCTCGCCACGAGTGCGATGACGGGCGCGTGGAGGTGGCCCGGCTGGGGGCGGGCCACGGCGAGGAACAGTGCGAGGCCGCCGGCCACGGCCACGGCTGGTGCCAGCTCGCCCAGGACGACCCTTCGGCGCGCCAGCCAGGCTGCAGCCGGCAGGGCGAAGACGAGGCTGGTGACCAGGATCGGCTCGACCACGGTGAGCGGGCCGGCGCGCAGAGCGAGGAGCTGGAGGATGAACCCGGCCAGGTCCACCACGTTGCCGAAGAGCCATCTCGGGTGCCGGACGAGCTGGACCACCAGGCCGAGCCGCAACGAGAGCTCGGGGGGCTGCTCGCCGGCAGCTTGGTGCTGGAGAACCGCGGCGAGGCCGTAGCAGGCGGCGCTCGCCAGGGCGAGGACGACGGTTGCGGTCATCGGCGAGGCCACCCCGCCGTCAACGAGTGGCCAGGACTTCGACGTGGAGGAAGGCGAAGAACCCTTCTGCGGCCGACGACCAGCGCCGCCAGGCGGCGGCGATGCCGGCCAGCTCGTCCTCGTCGGCCAGACCGTACTCGAGCGCTTGGGCTCCGAACGAGCTGTGCAGGGTCCGGTCGGCCCACACGGCGCCCCACCAGCGGCGCTGCTCGGGCGTCGAGAACGTCCAGGTCGACGTGGTGGTGGTCGCCTCTTGGAACCCCGCAGCGCGGACCCAGGCGGGCAGGTGGCGGCCGGCGTACGCGTCGGCGCCGTTGCGCCGGGTCACCGCCACGTAGAGATCCATCCATCGGTCGAGCATCGGATCGCCCGGCGACCACACGAACGATCCGTAGTCGGCGTCCCGGACGGCAAGGATGCCTCCGGGGCGCAGCACCCGGCGCATCTCGGAGAGCGCCTCCACCGGATGGACGAGGTGCTGGAGCACCTGGTGGGCGTGGACCACGTCGAAGGTGCCACCGGGGAGCGGTAGCTCGTACACGCTGGCACAGGCGAAGGCGGCATGTGCCGCCCCCGGGGCGCCGACGGCAGTGCGAGCCCGGTCCAGCACGCTCGGCGCGGCGTCGATGCCGACCGTCGTTCCCGGAGCCACCCGGCCGGCGAGATCGGCGGTGATGGTGCCCGGTCCGCACCCGACGTCGAGGAGGGACATGCCCGGCCGTAGCGAGGCGAGGAGGTAGCCGGCGGAATTGCCGGCGTCCCGCCATTCGTGCGCGCGCAGGACCGGCTCTTGGTGACCGTGGGTGTAGACGTCGGTCATCGGCCCATCTTTGCAGCCCAGCCGGCCGCTGCTTGACAATGAGACACGATTCGCCATAGTGTGTCACCGATGCCCGGCTCGCGTCCCATGCTCCGACCGGCGGTCGCTCCCGATCGATCGGCGATGGCGGGCACCCCTTTGGCCGAGGTCAAGTACCTGGGGACCGACGACCGGACGACTGCGCGCGTGCGCGTCGTCGACGCCGCCCTGCGCTGCATCGCCCGGCACGGGACCCGCAAGACGACGGTGGACGACCTGGCCCGCCAGGCGGGCCTCTCCCGGGCTACCGTGTACCGGGCGTTCCCAGGTGGCCGGGAGGCCGTGTTCGACGCCGTGGTGGACACCGAGGTGGCGAGGTTTTTCTCTGGGCTCGCCGTGGTCATGGGCGAGGCCTCAGACTTGGAGGACGTGCTCGTGGCCGGGATGATCGAGGCCGCTCGGCGCCTATCGGCCCACGCAGCCTTGGGCTACCTGCTCGAGCACGAGCCCGAGGTTGTCCTGCCTCATCTGGCCTTCTCCGAGATGGACCGCCTCCTGCACTCGGCCAGCGCCTTCGCTGCACCGTTCTTCGGTCGATGGCTCGAGCCCGACCAGGCGGCGCGTGCGGCCGAATGGGCAGTTCGCATCGTGGTCTCGTACTTGTTCACTCCCGCCCGTGGCGCCGATCTGACCACTCCTGAGGACACCCGTCGGATCGTGCGGTCGTTCGTCATTCCCGGGATCAGGGCGCTTCGCGAGATGCCGGCGGTCGTGCCGCGTGCCCATGGCGTCGAGGGTGGACGGGCTCGCGTTTCGGCCGGCCTCGGGGACGGCTCGGGCCACGCACCGAGCTGGAGCGAGAAAGTCGAAAAGTTGGAAAACGAAAAGGTAGAGGGCCCAGCACCGAGAAGGACCAAACACAGACAAGGGGAAAACAGATGACCACCACCGACAACGGGACGGCCGGCGGGACCGCAGCGGAGATGCGGAGCAACGCCGAGCTCATCGGGCGCGACGAGATCAACGACTTTGCCGCGATCCTGGCGGTCGTCGGCCGTCAGGAGTCCGACGGGCGCCACCTCGTGACCGACAATTGCCCCGCCGAGTTCACCTGGGACTACGAGAAGGGCGCCCGGTCGAAGCTGGACAAGCTGTACGAGAAGGCCAAGAAGGCCCAGTGGAACGGCCAGACCGATCTCCCCTGGGACACGGAGGTCGACCAGGAGAAGGTCGTGATGGCCAACGCCGAGGCCAATCAGGACAACCTCGCGTGGGCGACGGCGGACTTCTCGGGCACCGTCCTGGCAAAGTGGGACGAGAAGGACTGGCTCCGGTTCGGCATCGAGAACCAGAACTGGCTCCTCTCGCAGTTCATGCACGGCGAGCAAGGAGCGCTGCTGTGCACGGCGAAGATCGTCGAGACCGTCCCGTGGATCGACGCCAAGTACTACGCGGCCACGCAGGTGATGGACGAGGCCCGGCACGTCGAGGTGTTCTCCAAGTACCTCGACGAGAAGCTGTCGGGGCACTACCCGTTGAACGGGCATCTCGGTCTGCTGCTCGACGACATCCTCGCCGACTCCAGGTGGGACATGACGTACCTGGGCATGCAGATCATGGTGGAGGGTCTGGCGCTCGCTGCGTTCGGGTTT
The DNA here is from genome assembly GCA_027342785.1 of Acidimicrobiaceae bacterium. GTDB lineage: Bacteria > Actinomycetota > Acidimicrobiia > Acidimicrobiales > RAAP-2 > JAJYWF01. The sequence continues at coordinate 14,285 of DAHWPS010000221.1, read as the reverse complement.
ATCCATGCGATGACCACCGAGCCGCTCCTCAAACAGCTCTTGCGTTACGTGATGGCGGACGAGGCGCGCCATGTGGCGTTCGGTGTGCTCAGCCTCCAAGAGCTCTACCAGGAGCTTTCGGCATCCGAACTACGCGTGCGCCAGGAGTTCGCCTTCGAGGCAGCCATCCGGATGAAAGACCGGATGCTCATGCAAGAGGTGTGGGAACGGCTGGGAGTTCCCAAGGACGACGTCCTCAAAGTCGTCTCCCAGGCGCCCGAGCGCGATGAGTTCCAGATCCTTCTGTTCTCCAAGATCGTGCCCAACTTGAAGAAGCTCGGTCTACTCGACGCGGCGGACGGCTGGCTCCGTGCCAAGTTCACCGAGATGGGTGCCATCGCGTTCGAGCACCTCTCGGACTCCACCGAGGAGGCCGACGCGTTCGCCGACGGCTCGCCGGTGGACCGTCAAGTCGCGTGACGGCGCGGCGCTGAGCGCAATCCTTGTCGTGCACGACGTCCCTCCTGGTAGCGTGACGGGACGATGACCGCTCACGACCATCGCGCGCGCTTCGGCTCGGTCGTGACGGCGATGGTCACCCCGTTCGACGCCCAAGGCGTCCTGGACCTCGACGCCGCAGCCGTTCTCGCCCGGTGGCTGGCCGGCCACGGGAGCGACGGTCTGGTGGTGGCGGGCACCACCGGCGAGGGAATGGTGCTCACCGATCCGGAGAAGGCGGACCTGTGGCGGGCGGTGGCCGAGGCAGTCACGGTGCCGGTGATCGCCGGCGCGGGCACGAACGACACCCAGCACTCGATCGAGCTGGCCAAGAGGGCAGCCGGGACCGGCGTCGACGGCATCCTCGTCGTCACCCCCTACTACAGCCGTCCGTCCCAGCAAGGGCTCTACGAGCACTTCACCGCCGTGGCCGGGGCGACGTCGCTGCCGGTCATGCTCTACGACATCCCGATCCGCTCTGGCAGGCGGATCGACACGAGCACCTTCGTGCGTGTGAGCGAGGCAGCCTCGAACGTCGTCGCGGTGAAGGATGCGACCGGCGACCCTGCCGGCGCTGCTCGGACCGTGGCGGCGATGCCGAGCTCCTTCGAAGTCTACTGCGGCGACGACAGCCTCACCCTCCCCCTTATGGCAGTCGGGGCAGTCGGTGTGGTCAGTGTCGCCGCCCATTGGGCCGGGGTGGAGATGCGGGAGATGATCAGCGCTTTCGCCGCGGGAGACGTCGCGCGCGCTGCGCACATCAACCGCCGGCTGATCGAGTCGTACACCTTCGAGTCCTCCGAAGAGTTTCCCAACCCGCTCCCGGCGAAGGCTGCATGCAGGGTCCAGGGCCTCGACGTCGGCCAGTGCCGCCTTCCGATGGGGAGCGCGCCACCTGAGCTCGACGGCGAGGCTCGCCGGATCATCACCCGGCTCTCTACGCCGAGCACAGCCGGCAATCTCGGTGCCTGAGGGCCGTCGCCGGTCCGGGGCCGGGAAGGCCGGCACGGGAGGGGCCGAGCCGGTCCGCATCGTGTTCCTCGGCGGCTTGGGGGAGATCGGCAGGAACTGCGCGTGCATCGAAGTCGACGGGCGGATCCTGGTGCTCGACTGCGGCATCATGTTCCCCGATCCCGACATGCCCGGCGTGGACCTGGTACTGCCGGACCTCACGTACCTGCGAGAGAATGCGGATCGAGTGGACGCCGTCGTCCTCACTCACGGGCACGAGGACCACACCGGCGGCCTGGCCTTCCTCTTGCGCGACCTCGAGGTGCCGATCTACGGCTCTGAGCTCTCGCTCGGGCTCGCCCGGAACCGGATCGACGAGGCCGGCCTCGGCAGCCGGGCTCGTTACGTGCCGGTCGCCGACGGGGAGCGTCGAACGGTCGGACCGTGCGAGGTGGAGTTCATACCGGTGACCCACTCGGTGCCGAGCGCGTTCGCCCTGGCGTTCCACACCCCTCAGGGAGTGATCCTCCACTCGGGGGATTTCAAAATCGACCTGGAGCCCGTCGACGGGCGGCGGACTGATCTCGGCCGGATCGGTGCGCTGGCGAGCGAGCACGGTATCCGCCTCCTCCTCGCCGACTCGACCAACGCCGAAGAGCCCGGGTACACCGAATCGGAGAGCACCGTCGGCGCGACCTTGCGCCGGGTGTTCGCCGAACGTGCCGGCCGCAGGGTGGTGGTGGCCTGCTTCGCGAGCCACATCCACCGGATCCAGCAGGTCGTCGATGCTGCCGTGGGGAACGGTCGCAAGATCGTGGCTCTCGGCCGCTCGATGACCAAGAACGTCGAGCTGGCCAGGCAACTCGGTCTGCTGCGGGTGCCCGAAGGGTCGCTCGTGGGCACAGAGGCCGTCGAGACGCTTCCCGATGGTGAGATCTGCGTGATCTCGACCGGCTCCCAAGGTGAGCCGATGTCGGCGCTCTCGCTCATGGCGACCGGGGAGAGCAAGCGCCTCAGGATCAAGGAGGGCGACGTGGTGGTGATCAGCGCCCATCCCATCCCGGGCAACGAATGGTCGGTCGGCCGGGTGATCGACGACCTCCACCGCAGGGGTGCCGAGGTTGTCCACTCGGGGTCCGAAGCGGTGCATGTCAGCGGCCATGCCCGCCAGGGCGAGCTGCGTACGTTGCACTCGGTGGCCCGGCCCGAGGCGTTCATCCCCGTGCACGGTGAGTACCGTCACCTGGTCCACCACGCCAATCTTGCCCTCGGCATGGGAATGACCCCCGAACGCGTCTTGCTTTGCGAGGACGGTGATGCGGTGCTCCTCGACGCGCAAGGCGTGCGGCGCGATGGACGTGTGCCCGGGGGCTACCTGTACGTCGACGGCACGGTAGGTGACGTCGGCCACGGTGTGCTCCGGGATCGAAAGGCGCTGGCCGAGGAAGGCGTCGTGGTGGCAGTGGTGACCGTCGACCTGTCTCGGGGCACGTTGAGCGCCAAGCCACAGATCGCCACGAAAGGCTGGGTGCACGCGACCGAAGCCGAACTCCTCCTGGAGGAGGCCGGGCAGGTCGTCTCAGCAGCCGTCGAGGCTGCGATGGCCGACGGCGCCCGCGACTCGGAAGTCCTGGGCCGGCACGTCCGCAAGGCCCTGGGTCGCTTCGTCGGCGACCGGACCCGCCGGCGTCCGATGATCGTGCCCATCGTGATGGTCGTCTGACCGGAACACTCGCCTCAGGACGTCCGTTCCCGGAAGTCCACCTCGGAGGGGGTCTCGAGCGGTATCGTGAGAACGTTGTGGTGACGACGAAAAGCCGGGCGACGCACGGGCGCAGCGGGTCGCGACCGGCTTCCAAGCGTGCTGGACGGAACCGCGCCACACCGCCGGCGAAGGCTCGGACGGCCGGGAGCGGCCGGCGGTCTCGGCCAGAGCCGGCTCCAGAGCGCGGGGGTCTGTTCTCGGACTTGGCAACCGACGTCTGGGCGATCGCGATGGTGACCCTCGGGGTGCTCTTGGGGCTTGCCGTCTACGGCGCCGCGGCCGGCTCGGTGGGCCGCGATGTCGACCTGGGGCTCGGTGCGATCGTCGGGTGGACGAGGTTTCTGCTCCCGCCGGTGCTCGTTGTCGCGGGCTCGGTCGTCGTGGCCGGGCGCCACCGGCTCGAACCGACGCGTGCCGGGATCGGGGCGGTGGTCGGGATCGTCGCGGTGAGCGGTCTCGCCGAGCTGGCCGGCGGCTCACCACGCCTGGGTGGGGCGCTCGGCCCGCTCCGAGCCGCCGGTGGATGGATCGGTGCCGGTGTCGGCCGACCGCTCGAACTGGGATTGGGAACGGCTGGCGCGGTGGTCGTGCTGGTCGCCCTCGCGACCGCCGGGACCGTCCTGTCGACCGGTGTGCCACTGTCCGAATTGGCGCGCCGTGCCGGCAGGGGGCTCACCGTTGCCGGGCACCGGCTGGTGGGTTGGTGGGGCGGGACACCGGCGCACCGGGCAGGGCGCGCCGAGGGCGAGGCGCCGTCCCCGAGTCCTGCAGGCCGGCAGCCGTTCGAGAGCGACCTTGACCTCCCACCACCGCTCGTGCGCGCTCTCGACCCCGACCCCGACCCCGACCCCGAGCACGGCCGCGAGGTCGCGCCCGACGCTGTTACGGAGGGCGGGCCGGACCACTTGGGGGTGGCCGGGGTCGGGGCCGGTGAGACCGCGAGCCTCGCCTCGGGCGCGCAGTCCGGTGACGGCAGCCTTGGTGGGGAGCGCGGCCGTGAGCCCGGGCAGTGGAAACTGCCGCCGATCGAGATCCTCCAGCGGTCGGCCAACCATCGGATGGACGAGCGGCAGCTCGACGAGGCCGGCTCGGACCTGGTGGCGGCTCTCGCCGCGCACGGCGTCGACACCCGTCTGGTGGGACGCACGGTGGGTCCGACCGTCACCCGGTTCGAGCTCGAGCTCGGACCCGGGGTGAAGGTCGCGCGGGTCACCAGTCTTTCCAAGGACATCGCCTACGCAATGGCCTCCTCGGACGTGCGCATCCTGGCTCCGATCCCCGGCAAGTCGGCGATCGGTGTCGAAGTCCCCAACCGGCGTCGCCAGCTCGTCTGCCTGGGCGACATCCTGAGCTCTGCCGAGGCAGCCGATGCCCGGCACCCTCTCGAAGTGGCACTGGGCCGAGACATCGCCGGGCGACCGTACATGGCGAATGTGGCCGAGATGCCCCACGTGCTCATCTCGGGCGCCACCGGAGCCGGGAAGTCCTCCTGCATCAACTCCCTCGTGACGTCGATCCTCATGCGCTCGACGCCCGACGAGGTGCGGATGATCCTTGTCGACCCCAAGCGGGTCGAGCTCGGGCAGTACAACGGCCTGCCACATCTTCTTGCCCCCGTCGTCGTGGACCCGAAGAAGGCGGCGAACGCCCTCGCCTGGGCGGTGAAGGAGATGGAGCGGCGCTACGACGTCCTGGCCGCCTGCGGCGCTCGTGACATCACGAGCTACAACGACGTCATCGAGCTGGCCGAGCCGGCGGAGTCGGGGGAGCAAGCCGAGCTGACGGACCCGGCGGTACTGGGCGAGCTGGCAGACGAGGGCGAGCTGGCAGACCAGGGCGAGCTGGCAGAACTGGGCGACCTGGCCAGCCCGGTTCCGGCGAGCACAGGTGTGAACGAGGCCCCGGTCGGTGGAGGAGGTGGATCGGTGTCCGACGAGCCACCACCCGAACGCCTCCCGTACATCCTTGTCGTTGTCGACGAGCTGAACGATCTCATGATGGTGGCCGCCCGGGACGTCGAAGACTCGGTGTGCCGGATTGCCCAGATGGCCCGGGCGGTCGGCATCCACCTGGTGCTGGCCACCCAACGCCCTGCGGTCGACGTCATCACCGGTGTCATCAAGGCCAACGTCCCGAGCCGCATGGCGTTCTCGGTGTCTTCGCTTGCCGACAGCAGGGTCATCCTGGACCAGCCGGGGGCCGAACGTCTCGTGGGAAAGGGCGACATGCTCCTGGTGACCGCGTCCTCCAGCAACCCGATCCGTCTCCAGGGACCGTGGGTCTCCGAGGCAGAGGTACGAGCGGTCGTGGCCCATTGGCGACGCCAGGGCGGCGTCTCGGAGCCGGTGACCGTCGTCGACGGCGTGGACGCAGATCTGCTGGAACCACCAGGGGCCACAGCCGACGACGACGAGCTCCTGGGCGAGGCAATGGAGCTGGTCGTCCGGAGCCAGAGCGGCTCCACGTCGATGCTCCAGCGCAAGTTACGGGTAGGATTCGCCCGGGCCGGTCGCCTCATGGACCTCTTGGAGAGGCGGGGCGTGGTCGGTCCCTCCGAGGGCTCCAAAGCCCGGGCGGTCCTCATGACCGTCGAAGAGCTGGAATCCCGTCCCCGCTGAGCGAGGGCAGGCAAGCAAGACGATGGATCCATGACACGCCAGACGCGCCCCGATCGCTTCGGTCGCCCACCCTACGGGAACGGGTCCAGTCAGCCGCGGAGAACTTCTGGTCTCGGGCACCCCGACGTCGACTGGGTCCGAGGTCCGCGTCGATCGAACGGGCGGCAGGACAGCCGGCTCGCCAGGCCGGACCGGCGCCGCCTTGCGGTACGGCGATCGGTTGCGGGTGCCGCGGTGCTCGCAGTGCTGGCCGTCGTCGTGGGCGTGCCTGCGGTCAACTTGATGTCGCCGAGCCCGCGACCTGCGGTCCTGGTGGCGACCGTCCATCCGGACTTGGCCGCGACCCGCAGCGTCCCGTCCTCTCCGGTGTCCCTGCCATGGCCGGCGACAGGGGAGGCTGCGGTGGCCATCCCAACCGTCGGGTATGCGACCCAGAGCGGTTCGGAGCAGCCCGTGCCGATCGCCAGCATGACCAAGGTGATGACCGCGTACATCGTCTTGCGCGATCACCCTCTCACCGGTGACCAGTCCGGTCCTGACATCACGATCACTCCGGCCGACGCCGCCGACTACGCCACAGACACCGTGACCGACCAGTCGAGCGTCGAGGTGACCGCCGGGGAGGTCCTGACCGAGCGTCAGATGATCGATGCCATGCTCGTCCATTCGGCGAACGACCTGGCGTACGCACTCGCCTGTTGGGATGCCGGGTCGCTCGGGGCGTTCGTGGCCAAGATGAACGCGACGGCGGCCGCGCTCGGGATGACCCAGACCCACTACGCCGACGCCAGCGGGTTCACACCCCAGTCGGTCTCGACTGCGGCGGATCTCTTGAAGGTCACGACGGTGGCGATGGAGGAGCCGGCGTTCGCCCAGGCGGTGAGCATGCCGTCGTACACCGTGCCGGTGGCCGGCACGGTCGCCACCTACACGCCGCTGCTCCAGGGCAGCACAGGAGGCGTGCCCGGTGTCGTGGGGGTGAAATCGGGGTTCACCACAGCAGCCGGAGGAGGCGACATCCTCGCCTACGAGTCGTCTGTGGACGGTCGGAGCGTCGAGGCGCTGGCCGTGGTGACCTCCCAGCAGGGGCCGAACGTGCTGCAACGCTGCGGCGAGATCGACCTCGGGTTGGCACAGGCCGCCCTCGCAGCGGTCGAGGCCGTCCAACCCCTCTCGGCAGGAGACCGGGTGGCCACCGTCGGTCTCGGCCACCGGCACGTGCCCGGAGTGGTCGCCTCGGCCGGGTCCGTCCTGGCGATGCCCGGCCAGCAGGTCACCGAGACCCTCGTGGTCACCCACCGGCCCAAGCTGGGGGCACGAGCCGGTTTCTCGGTCGGCACGGTGCTGCTCACCTTGGGCCAGCAGCAGGTGGCGCTCCCGGTGCGCACCTCGGAGCGTCTTTGAGCGCCAGTCGCCCGTGACGGCCTACTGTGAGGGCTGATGCGTGCCCGGGCCCCCGCTTCTGCCGCCAACCTCGGCCCGGGGTTCGACGCCTTGGCCCTCGCCGTGGACAGGTACGTCGAGGTAGAAGTCGAGCCGGCCGCGCGGCTGATCGTCCGGAGCGAGGGCGAGGGCGCCGGCATGTCCGACGATGCCGGTCATCTGGCCGCCCGGGTCGCGATGGACGTGGTCGGCCACGACCGGCTCGCCATCACGGTCCGATCGCAGGTACCGGTTGCAAGGGGTCTCGGTTCTTCGGCAGCTCTGGCTGCCGCTGCCGCCGCCGGTTCCCGGGACCCCCTGGCTGTTGCCGCCCACGTGGACGGCCATCCTGAGAACGCCGCGGCAAGCGTCGTCGGTGGGCTGGTGGTCGCCGGCATGGTGCGCGGTGCGGTTCGCGTCGCCAAGATGCCGATCGATCCGGCGCTGGTCCTCGTCGCCGTCGTGCCCGAACGGAGCCTGCCGACCGCAAAGGCTCGCCAGGTCCTCCCCGCACAGGTCTCCCGCGAGGCGGCAGCGTTCAACCTGGGACGGCTTGGGATGCTCCTCGCCGGGCTGGCCGACCATCGGGTGCTCGTGAGAGAAGCGGCCGAGGACCGGCTGCACCAGGACTACCGCAGCCCCTTGTTCCCCGAGGCGCCGATGCTCCTGAGCAGCCTGCTCGGCGGGGGGGCTCGGGCCGTCTGCTGGTCGGGAGCCGGCCCGACGCTTCTCGGCATCTGCACCCGGACAGAGGCACCGGCCGTTCGCCGGGCCGCACGGGAAGGCTTGGTCGAAGCGAGCGTGCCCGGTGAGGTGCTCGTGCTGCATCCTGACCGGATCGGTCTGGTGACCGGTGACGAAGCCCGCCTGGAGAACGTCGAGATCGCCGAGACAATGACGGACGCGGAGGTGCGCTCGGAGGGCGGCCAGGGTGAGTCGCCCGGCACCGAGCCCGGAGGGGATCGCCGGGTCTTCGACTTCGACGCCTGGCGCGCCGCCGACCGCTGAACGCGCCGCCGACCGCTGAACGCGCCACCGGGCGCAGATGGGTCGGCATCCCTCCCGCCGGGCGTAGGATGCCCAGGTGGCCCGGAAATTCGCCATCCGCACGTTCGGCTGCCAGATGAACGAGCACGACTCGGAGCGGCTGGCCGCGCTGCTGGTCGCCGACGGCCTCGAGCCCGCCGACGACATCGGCGACGCGGACGTGGTGCTCCTCAATACCTGCTGCATTCGCGAGAACGCCGACAACCGGCTCTACGGCCATCTCGGCCAGCTAAAATCCTTGCGCGACGCCAAGCCGGGCATGCAGATCGCCGTATGCGGCTGCCTGGCCCAGAAGGACCGTGAGCTGGTGAGGCAGCGGGCTGCACACGTCGACGTCGTCTTCGGCACCCATAACCTCGAGCGCGCACCCGAACTGCTGCGGGCGGCGGCACGCCAGGGCCCGCTGGTGGAGATCGTCGAGGCGGGGATGGCCGCCCGACCCACACCTGAGCCGGCTGCGGCGGCTCACGTCGGCGCGATCGGGACATCGGCCGTGGCAGCCCCCCAGACCCGCCGCGGGCTGCCTCACGCCGCCTGGGTCACCATCCAGACCGGCTGCGACAACTCGTGCGCGTTCTGCATCGTCCCATCGGTCCGCGGCCCCGAAGTCAGCAGACCGATGGAGGACATCGTCGGGGAGGTGCGGCAACTTGCGGCGCGCGGTGTCGTCGAGGTGACCCTGCTCGGGCAGAACGTGAACTCCTACGGACGCGACATCACCCGCCGCCGGCCGCTGTTCGCCGAGCTCCTGCGGGCCGTCGGCGGCGTGGAGGGGATCCGCCGCGTGCGCTTCACCAGCCCGCATCCAAAGGACCTGCGGTCCGAGACGATCGCTGCGATGGCCGAAGTGGAGGCCGTCTGCCCCCAGCTCCACCTCCCGCTCCAGGCCGGGAGCGATCGGGTGCTGGTGGCCATGCGACGCGGCTACACGGCCCGGCGTTACCTCGAACGCCTGGACGCAGCGCGCGCGGCGATCCCAGACCTGGCGGTCACTACGGACGTGATCGTCGGGTTCCCAGGGGAGTCCGAAGAGGACTTTGCCGAGACGCTGGCCGTGGTCGCCGAAGCCGGGTACGACAGTGCCTACACGTTCATCTACTCGCCGCGTCCAGGGACCAGAGCAGCCGCCATGGCCGACCTTGCCGTCGACCCGGCCGTCGTCTCGGAGCGTTTCGAGAGGCTGCGGGTCGTGGTCGAGCGCTCGGCGCTCGCCCGCCACCGCGCCCGGGTGGGCCGGGTCGAAGAGGTCCTGGTCGAAGGCGCGAACCGGCGCGAGCCCTCCCTGGTCACCGGCCGGACCGCCCAAGGCAAGCTGGTGCACTTCTCGGCCGAGGGCGCCGGCGGCGTGCCGGTGGGGACGTTCGCCGACGTGTCGGTGCACAAGGCAGGGGCGCACCATCTGAGCGGGTCGCTGGTACGGGTGACCTCGCGTCCGCGGCATCGTACGAGGATCCCGGTGGCGGCCGGCTGAGCGTGGAGGCGCCGCCGGAGGTCGCGGCGCTCGCGCTGGTCGGGACCACTGCCTCGGGCAAATCCGACGTGGCGCTGGCCGTCGCCCGTGTCCGTCCGTGGGTCGAGATCGTCTCGGTGGACTCGATGAGCGTGTACCGGGGGATGGACGTGGCGACGGCCAAGCCGTCAGAGCCGGTCCGCCGGGCCGTACCTCACCACTTGGTCGATGTCGCAGACCCTTCCGAGGAGTTCACGGTGGCCGACTACCAGCGTCTCGCCCGGCGCGCCCTCGTGAGCATTGCCGCCCGACGGCACCTGGCCCTGTTGGTCGGTGGCACCGGGCTCTACCTGCGATCGGTGGTGGACGGGCTGGCGCTGCCGGGACGCTGGCCCGAGGTGGCGTCCCGCCTGGAGCACGAAGCCGACCTCCCAGGGGGTCTCGTCCGTCTCTACCAGCGCCTGGAGGTTGCCGATCCGCTGGCGGCTTCGCGGATCGGTCCGGGCAATCGGCGGCGCATCGTGCGGGCGCTCGAAGTCACGCTGGGCTCCGGGCGCCCGTTCTCTTCGTTTGGCCCAGGGCTCGAGTCGTACCGGCCGGTCGGCACTGCCATGCTCGGCATTCCGTTCGACCCCGAGCTCGTGGACCGGCGGATCGAGGATCGGATGCGCCGGTGGATGGACGAGGGGCTGGTGGAAGAGGTCAGGCGCCTTGCCGGCGGGGAAGGCGGCCTTTCTCGCACGGCTCGCCAGGCGCTCGGCTACCGCGAGGTCCTCGCCCATCTCGAGCGCGGGGTGGCGCTCGAGGAGTGTGTCGACGAAGCCATCCGGCGGACCCGTGCGCTGGCCAGGCGCCAGTGGTCCTGGTTCCGCCGGGATCCGCGCATCGAGTGGCTGGTTCCGGGCGAAGATGCCGTCGAGCGCGTGGGCGAGGTGCTCGATCGTTGCCGGCTTGCCGGCCAGGGGACTGGCCGCGCGGGGTGAGAGCGGCGAGCGCGAGACTGGAGGAGTGCACGCCGACCTCGAAAGACCTCTGGAGCTCACGAAGCACGAGGGCGCCGGGAACGACTTCCTCGTCCTCGCCGACTCGGAGCGCCGGATCGGCATCGATGCCGAGATGGTGCGGGCCGTATGCGACCGCCACCGGGGTGTCGGTGCCGACGGGCTCATCCGGCTGGGCGGGTCCCGAGAGGGTGCCGACGTGTCCATGGAACTGTGGAACGCGGACGGCAGCGTGGCCGAGATGAGCGGGAACGGCATCCGCTGCCTGGTGCAGGCGGCCGTCGACGTGCAGATGGCGTCGCCCCCTACGGTGACGGTGGCGACCGCTGCCGGCGTGAAGACCGTTTGCTACCGGCCCGCGCAGGCATGGGCGGCGGTGGACATGGGCGTCGTCCGCCTGGGCGGCGAGCGGACCGACCTGCCCGACGCTGCCAGGGCACGAGCGGTCGACGCCGGGAACCCTCACGTCGTCGTGTGGAGCCCGACGCTCCCGAGCGACCCGGCTGTGGCCGGAGTCGGGGCACGCCTCGACGCCGAGACGCCCGGAGGAACGAACGTGGAGTTCATCGCTCCGGGGGAGGCTCCCGGCGAGCTGCTCCTCAGGGTCTGGGAACGCGGGGTGGGCGAGACCCTCGCGTGCGGCACCGGGAGCTGCGCCGCCGCTGCCGCCGCACGTGCGTGGGGCCTCGTGGGGGACCGCGTACGGGTGTGCAATCCCGGCGGGGTGCTCGAGGTGACCCTCGGTGCGGGTCCCTTGGATCCGGTGGTCCTCGGCGGTCCGGTGCACCGTGTGGCCCGGGTGCTCCTCGATCCGAAGCTGCTGGACGCGAACTGATGACCGGACCCCCCGCCGGCACGCTCATCGACCGCCGTTTCCGGGAGCGCATCGTCATCGTCGGCATGGTGCATCCGGGCGTCGACCCGGACGAGGTGGAGGCCAACTTGGACGAGCTGGCCCACCTGGTGGCCACCGCAGGCGCCGACGTGGCAGGACGGGTCGTCCAGCGCCGGAGCCGCCCCGACCCCGCGACCTATGTCGGGAGGGGAAAAGCCGACCAACTGGCCGCTCTCGCCGAAGCGGTCGATGCCGACACCGTCGTATTCGACGATGAGCTCACCCCGGCGCAGCAGCGCAGCCTCGAGAGCGTGCTCGGCCGGACGGCCATCGACCGCACGGCGGTCATACTCGACATCTTCGCCCAGAACGCCAGGAGCCCCGAAGGTCGAGCCCAAGTCGAGCTGGCGCTCTTGCGCTACCGCCTGCCCAGGTTGCGCGGCCGGAGGAGCGACTTGAGCCAGCAGGCTGGTGGGATCGGCACCCGGGGACCGGGAGAGACCCAGCTCGAGGCGGACCGGAGGCGCCTGGTGCGCCGGATGCAGCACTTGGAGTCCGAGCTGCGCGCCGTGGAACGGACCCGACAAGTGCAGCGGCGCCGGCGGCACCGTGGCCGTCATCGCCAGCTCGCCCTGGTGGGGTACACGAACGCGGGAAAGTCGACGTTGATGAACCGTCTCACCGGAGCCGGGGTCGCCGTCGGAGATCGGCTCTTCGTCACCTTGGACCCCCGGACCCGGCAGATGGCGATGCCAGGCGGTGAGACGGTCCTGGTCACCGACACGGTGGGGTTTGTCCGAAAGCTCCCGCACGAGCTGGTCGAAGCATTCCGCTCCACCCTCGAGACGGTCTGCCTCGCCGACTTGCTATTGCACGTGGTTGACGGCGCGGCGGTGGACCCGCAGGGACAGATCGACGCCGTCCGCCTCGTTCTCGAAGAGATCGGTGCCGGCAGCGTTCCCGAGCTGCTGGTGGTGAACAAGTCGGACCGGCTCTCGGGATCGGCTCTCGCCGCTGGCGACGCCGGATCCGCGCTCGCGATCTCGGCCCGGTCGGGGAGCGGGATCGAGGATCTTCTCGAGGCCATCGCCGATCGCCTGCGGGTCGGCGACCGCGTGGTCGAGCTGGTGATCCCCTGGTCACGGGGAGATGTGCTGGCGGCCGTCCACCGCGAGGGCGAAGTGCTGAGCGAAGACCCCGGCATCGATTCGGCCCGGGTCCACGTGGTGCTGGACGAAGCCGGTTGTGCCCGCTTCCGGCACTTCGCCGTGGTGCCGGCATGACCGTGACCGGCGTGAGCGGAGGGGAGGCCTTCCGCCTGCCCCCGTACCCCTACGACCGTCTCGACGGCCTGAGGGAGTTGGCGGAGGGGCTGCCCGGCGGGGTGGTGGACTGCTCGATCGGGACCCCGTGCGACGCGCCGCCGCCTGCTGCGGTACGGGCCCTTGCTGTCTCGGGGACCGAGCGAGGGTACCCGGCATCTGCCGGCGGACCAGCACTCCGCCGGGCTGCGGCTGACTGGCTCCGACGCCGCTTCGAGGTGACAGTCGAGCCGGGCACAGTCGCGGCTTGCGTTGGCACCAAGGAATTGGTGGCCTCGACCGCGCACTTCCTCCACAGGAGGGATCCAGGCCGCGACACCGTGCTGTACCCGGCCGTCTCGTACCCGACCTACGCCATGAGCGCCGAGCTGGCCGGGTGCCGGGCGGTGGCAGTCCCGCCATCTGCCTCCGACGGCAGCGGCATGGCGCTCGAAGCCGTGTCGCCCGCCGACGCCCGGCGTGCCCTGCTCTTGTGGACGTGCTCGCCGTCCAATCCGACGGGGGGCCTGACCGATCTCGGGCGGGCGGCCGGATGGGGTCGCGAGCACGGCGTCTTGGTGTTCTCCGACGAGTGCTACGCGGAGTTCACCTGGGATGGACCGCCCCGCTCGATCCTCCAGTCGGGGCCCGACGGGGTCGTGGCCGTCCACTCGCTGTCGAAGCGATCCAACATGGCCGGTGTTCGAGCAGGCTTCTTCGCCGGCGATGCCGAGCTGGTCGCCTACCTGCGCGGCGTGCGCCAGCACGCCGGGCTCATGGTCCCAGGCCCGGTGCAGGCGGCAGCGGCGGTGGCGCTGGCCGACGACGACCATGTCGCTGCCCAGCGTCGCCGGTACCACGAACGGCTTTCCTTCCTGGCCGGCCAGCTCGCAGGGCTCGGTTACCCGACGCCCCTGCCCCAGGGGGGGTTCTACCTGTGGGTGAAAGTGCCGAGCCGCTGGCCTGACGAGTGGGCGATGACCGAGCACTTCGCCCGGGCAGGTGGCCTCCTCGTGAGCCCGGGTGAGCTCTACGGCGAAGCCGGCCGAGGCTACGTTCGTATCGCCGTCGTCCAGCCCATGGTGCGCCTCCGGCTCGCCGTCGAACGCCTGTCGAGCGCCGGGGGGGCTTGACCCCGAGCCTGACGGGGCTGGCTACAGTCTGGGCGTGCCCACGCATCCGCCGTCCCCAGCCCCTTCGCCAGCACCGCCTCCTCCTGGCTCTGCGGGGCCCGGCGCCGGAGAGCCCGCCGAGCTCGCTCCGGTCATCGAGGAGCTGTGGGAGCGCTCGGCTGGCGGGGGCCTCGAGCCGGGGGCAGGCACCGAGGCGGTCGAGGCGACGATCGACCTGCTGGACCGGGGGGTCGTCCGGGTGGCCGAAGTTGGCACGGACGGGCGGACGGTCGTCCACGAGTGGCT
>DAHWPS010000212.1:0-3879 GCA_027342785.1 Acidimicrobiaceae bacterium | reverse complement strand
GGCGGCCGGAGGTCTACCGTCGTCGGCGCTGACTCGCGGGCGGACGTTTAGGTCGTCTAAGTAGCGCGTTGCGCTTGCATCGCCGCCGATGCGGCGCTAGAGTGGCAACTGACCACTTGATGGCGCAACCTGGAGGAAGATATGAGTAGTTTCGTGCCTTGGCCGGATCACCCCTGCCAAAGTCACGGGTGTGACGGATGTCATATATGTCGAGCGGGCGAATGCTGCTGCTCGTCGAGCAGGTTCACACCAACGGTGGCGACGCGGCCACACATATCTCCCCGTGTCGAGATGGCTTACGAGCTTCTCGGCCGAGTCGAGGCTGACACAAGCAACCACTCGGGCATTCGACAGCGGGTCACCATCGACTGTCTGACGCAGCAGCTCCAACAGGAGGAGCAGTCACTCCAACGCATGATCCACCACGAGGGACGCGCCGCAGGCTGGATATCCGTCGCACAGCCGGACCGCAGCTCGGCGGCGGCGACTGTCCATAAGCTTTACACCCTGCCTCAGCTCAAAGCCCTTCTCCCGCCCACGCTTCATTTCGACATCCTCAACCTCAGCAACACAACTAGCCCTACCAGAAAGGAGAGATAATAATGGCCCTCTTTCCGGACCGTCGGAACCAACCGGACAACCGAGCTGCCATTCAACTGCAGCGAGCCCAAGAGGTCGTCTACGGCGTTGGCATCGACGCCTTTCAGGACATTGAGGTCAAGAAGATCTGGACCGCGGCCATCACCGAGACGATCGGCTTCGCAGGCGAGCGACTCATGCACATGAGCGACCACCTCATTGAGATGGCCAACGGCAGCGCCACCAACCAGTACATCGCCGCGCACATGACGGCAATCGGCCTGCACCAGACGACCACACTGATCGAAAACGGTCCGCCCCGGGCTCGTCACTGAGATGATGCATATCATCGGACCCGATCCGTCCATCGTCCACCAGAGCGTGAACGAGATCAAGACCGGACTCATCGCTGCTGGCTCCTTCGTGACAGGGCTAGCAACGATTCCCGGGCTTCGGCGCCTCGACCGCGCTCGTCGTCGCCATGCGAAGCCCAGGGACTGGCCCACCACTTACTCGCTCCCGAGTGATCTTGAAGTTGAGATCGATCAGCAGGCGGCCCAGTGGGCGGCTAGGAATGGCAAGCCCTACGCTGCCCCGATTGCCGCGAGCCTGGCCAAGACGGCGCATCGGCTGTACCAGAGCACTCTCCACGACAACAGCGGACCCGACTGATGTTCTTGCTCATCATTGCGATCATGGCTGCCACGCTCCTGGTAGCCACACTCGTAACCATACGGCGGACCGCGGCGCGAGCCAAGATGGAGCGACCTACCGGCAAAGCCGCTCTCGAGGCCACTATCCGCATGGAGAACGTGCGCGCACACTGGTGGAAGTACAGTATCATGCGCTCAATTGACGACCTGGCCTCCAGCTGTGAGCGTGAGGCCTTCCTCAAGATGACGGAGCACGACAAGTAACGCACGTCGTTCAGCCCAAATACCAAAAGACGTTCGTAGCGGGCGCTTCTTCAGCGTCCGCTACTGTTTGTCCTGGAGCAGGGTCGCTTGTCACATAGCGGATCGACCAAGCGCGAACGGAGGTGGCGATCACCGAGGCCACCTTCACGATGAAGCGGACTCAACGTGCCAAGACGTGGCATGCCTATCGGGCAGGTCGTGTTGGGCGACACGCTCGTCCAGGACTGCGGTGACGCTCAAGATTGGGCTGAGAGGTGCTGGACTTCGGTGGCGCACTGAACATGTGGCTGAACCTAACGACGATCCTTTGGCAGGCGCGAAAAGCGGCGCCGGTGCAGCCAAAAAGCCGCTCCCGGCGCCGTCGGGGTGGGTCTGCGTTCGTCAGTCGGGTGCTATTTGCGGGAGGTCCGGGCCATAGGGCCGAGGCAAGGGCGGTTTGAACTCGTCGAGTGACAGGTCGAGCTTGAGGTCCTTGATCTGGGCCCCGATGTCCCTGAGCTCCAGGTAACGGTCGAGGAGCCTGGTGACGACGAGCTCGGGGAGCACGCCGGGGAGCAGCTCGAAGCACACGGTGAGGCGCGTCTGGCCAGGGGTGCTCACTCCGCGCTCACCTCCGCCACCGCCGCGCGCGCTGCGCTCTCGTCGACGACCGACTTCTTGACGGCATAAGCCGCCACGAGGCACTGGACCGCCAGGTTGTTCACGAGCCTCGGCAGGCCTCGTGAGACCTGGTGGACGATGCCGAGCGCGTCGTCCGAGAAGATCGTGTCGGAGCGGCCCGCTATGGACAAGTGGTGGCGGACGTAACTCGCACACTCGGCCGCGTCCATGCCGGCCATCGCGTAGCGCAGTGAGACGCGCTGGTCGAGCGCCACGGAGGGGCCCATCTTCAGGCGCCGGCGCAAGGTCGGCTGCCCGAGCAGCAGCAGGCAGAAAGGGCTCGACTGGTCCATGCCGGCGTTTGCCAAGCAGCGCAGGCCTTCCAAGGTCTCGGGCGAGACGAGGTGCGCCTCGTCGCATGTGACGACGACCGACTTGCCCCTCTCGGTGGCCTCGGCGAGGAGCATGTCCTGGGCCTGGGGGATGAGCGAGGCCAGGTGGAAGTGCGGCGTGGCGCCGAGCGCCGAGACGATGGCTGAGTAGGTGCCCCTCGTGCCGACCCCGGGGGTGCCGAGGTAGACGACGGTGTGCCGAGAAGCGTCGAGCGCCGACAGCGCTGCGCGTGCCGCCACGGTCTTGCCAGAGCCGCACTCGCCGGTGACGACGCCTATGGCTTGTTCTGCCACGCACCAGCTGATGCGTGCGACCGCCTCTTGGTGAGAGCGGTGGAGGTGCAGCATGCCAGGGGCCAGGTCTTTGGAAAAAGGCATGCGGGAGAACCCGTAATGGCTACGTACGCGCTCGATGCTCACCCTGCCACCTCCGCGCCCTCCCCGGGGACCTCCTCGCCTTCTTCGGGCTTCGCGTCATCTGCTGGCTCGTCGTTGAGCGCCGCGTAGCTGAGGGGCGCGCCGCGAAGCTCGGCCTCCCGTCTCTGGGCGACCAAAGAGAGGTAGTCGATGCCAGTCGGCGCCGGTGCCGGGGCAGCCTCGGGGCGGGCTTTCGGGTGCGTGCGCCGGGTTATCACCACCGGCTTGGCTTTGCCCATCGCCCGTCCCTCGAAGCGCACCTCTATGTCTGATAAGTCGAAGGGGTCGAAAATCAGGTCGATTTGGCGCCCCACCAACGCGGGGTCGACCTCGAAGGCGTTGTTGTGGAGGCTCACCTGCGCCGTCTTCGACACCCGGCGACGCTCGGACCACAAGAAGGCCTCGTGCAACAGCGCGGGCGAAGGCAAGTCAGGCGGCCCGCCACGGCCGAAGCGCTCGATGGGTGCCTCTTTCGTCTCCGAGTGCTCGCGGCGGTGGTAGACCACCTCCACCCACGCGCTGAAGAGCTCGTTCAGCTCGGCAAGGCTCGCCGCGCCGCCCCTCGCTTCGAGCTCGACCAGGAACTGGGCCCTCACTTCCCTGAAGAAGCGCTCTATCTTGCCCTTCGTAGCGGCTGCCCTGGGGGAGGCGTGGATGAGCCGGGCGCCGAGCACCGCACAGGCACGGTGGAACTGCGCGTCGACAAAGGCCGCCCCCCGGTCGACCAGCACCGCCCGGGGCACGCCCCGGCCAGCCACCCCTGCCCTGAAAGCAGCCCCCAGGCGCACGGTGTCCTCGGCGAAGGCCCACCGGTAACCGGTGAGCAGCCTCGCGTAGGATCGGACCGGAGCGCGGTGTCAGCCTTTCAGCTGACCCGTTTCTCCGGCCCGTCCTCCGAACTGGACATGCACGTCTCCGCGCATCCAGCTCTCCACAAGTTCAGGCCGTTCGGCTATGCGCCGATCTCTTCCGTC
>DAHWPS010000201.1:0-6048 GCA_027342785.1 Acidimicrobiaceae bacterium | reverse complement strand
TGCTTCGCTCCGAGGCGGAGAAGCAGCGTCGGCCGGTGAACGAGGGAGCCAGCCCCACTTCACTGCCTGTCGCAAGGCCCCGCGCAAGAAGGCATGGTGATGCTGGACGGTGGTGGCCGAGAGCCCTCGGTCGATGAGTTCGGCGTAGTAGCGGTCAAGCTTGGCAGCCGAGAGCTTTCGGAGCTCGATGTTGCCCAGCTCTGCCTTGGCTTGCCGGGCCAGTAGCTCGTAGCCAAGGAGAGTCTTTGGCGCCAGCCCACGTGTCCGCGCATGTTCGAGATACCGGTCAAGGAGGTGGCTGACTGAGTCCTTCGAGGCGACGCCGCCCGCACGCTTGAGCTCCGTCAGGATCGCGGCCGCTGCCTCGTTGGCTGTCCGGCGCGTCCCGTGCACATGGCGGCTCACCTGCCCATAGCGGCCCGTCCGCGGATCGCGGCCGGCGGCGACCGTTACCTCCCAGACTCCGGGCTTGACCTCCCGTATCCTGGCCATGTGGAGACCTTACCAGGAATTATGGGGTGAAATTGTGGGGTAGATGCCCGTACGCTAGAGTTTTCCCAGTTGGAGGGATGGCAGAGCGGACGAATGCAACGGTCTTGAAAACCGTCGGGTGATGAGCCCCGTGGGTTCGAATCCCACTCCCTCCGCTTTTCCCCGAGCCGTTCTCGCCGCCTAGGCGATCCCACCACGCTCTGGCGCCTACCTGGGTCGCTCCGCTGGTTGGTAGCCTTGTGGCACGTGGAAACGTCGGCACAATCGTCCTTTCCGGCCTCGGGCCTGACCAAGCGGGAGGGCCTTCGGCGCAACCACTTGCGGATCCTCGTGGTTCTCGTCGTCCTCGCCCTCGCTTTCGGAGGGGTGGACGTCTGGCTCATCCTGCGGCACAACAGCTCGTCTGCAGGGGCGGTCAACAGCGGCCCTCGCCCGACCGGCATTCCGGCGGCTGTCTCGACCAAGACGGCGAACCTAATGGCGCTCGCGCCTGTCCCGCCCAGGGCGGCGCCGGGCTTTCGCCTCGTCGACCAACACAGCCGAGCGCTCTCGCTCTCCGACCTGAGGGGCAAGGTCGTGGTCCTCGAGTTCATGGACCCTCATTGCACCGACATCTGCCCGCTCGTCGCCCAAGAGTTCGTTGACGCGTACCACGATCTTGGAACGAAGGCCAAGGATGTCGTTTTCGCAGCGGTGAACGTCAACCAGTACTTCGAGGCCCCGCGGTACATGATGGCCTTCACGCGCGAGCACGGGCTTTCGACAATTCCGGACTGGCACTTCTTCACCGGCTCCACGCTGCAGCTCAAGGCCGTCTGGCGCGATTACAGCATTGCCGTCTCCGCACCCAACCCGAAGGGCGACATCATCCACACGTCGCTCATCTATTTCATCAACTCTCACGGGCTCGAGCGCTACCTGGCTCAGCCTACGGTCGATCACACCTCTGCCGGCACCGCCTTCCTGCCGGCGCCCACGCTGAAGGAGTGGGGAAGCGGGATCGCGACCGTGGCCGAGAGCCTCTTGCGGCATTGAAGCGAGCGAGGGTGACTACCCCGCCGCGGGGCTCAGACATAGCATCGTGAGGTGTCGAACAGCCCGGCAACCTCTCCATCCGAGGCTCGGCGCATGCCCCGATTTTTCTACGCTCTGCTAGCCGCCGGCATCATCGCCCTCGCTGGGCTCGTGCTGGCGGCCGTCCTTGCTGTCACGACCAACACCAGGCTCAGCTCGAGCTCGCTCGACCAGCTCCTCACCTACAAGGCTGGCCACCGACCGATGGCTCCCGCTGCCAGGCTCGGCCGGCTCGGAGGAGGAGCGCCGGTCTCTGTCGGCGGGGCCACAGGCCATCCCATGGTCGTCAACTTCTGGGCCTCTTGGTGCACCGCTTGCCAGAGGGAGCTGAAGGCGGTGGCGAGCGTCGCCCGCGAGCACATCGTGCCCTTCGTCGGTGTCGACACCAACGACAGCTCGCCCAGCCAAGCTCTCGCTCTGTTGCACAAGGCAGGGGCCACCTACCCGGTCGGCAAAGACAATGCCTCCCTGGCGATCAAGTACAACGCCCCTGGGCTTCCCTACACGGTCTTCGTGAACGCCAAGGGCCGTGTGGTCGCAGACTACCTGGGCGCTCTCAACAAGGCGGAGCTGAGCCGCTTCGTGCGCGAGCTGGCCCGTGGCCAGGCGGTCACCGGGAAGTAGGCCCGAGCTGGCAAGCCGCGAGTACAGGTACGCTCCGTCCCAATGGCTCTCAGCATCGCAGAAGCGACCGCCCGGCTGACCGCTGCCGGAGAGATGTGGGAGGTCTCCGAGGCGATCGTCGACGGCCGCCCGACAAAGGTCTGGAAGAACTGCCCGCCCTCACTCCGCTCGCTGCTCGAGCTCTCCCGTGGTCACGGGGATCGGACATTTCTCGTCTACGAAGATGACCGCCTCACCTTCGCGGAGCACTTCCAGATGGCCGCCAGTTTTGCCACCGCCCTCGCCGAGCGCTACGGCGTCGGGGCAGGAGACCGGGTGGCCATAGCCATGCGCAACTACCCCGAGTGGGTGATCGCCTTTTGGGGAGCGGCTGCTGTCGGCGCGGTTGTGGTTCCGCTCAACGCATGGTGGACTGGCCCTGAGCTCTCCTACGGCCTGTCGGACTCGGGCTCGAAGTTGGCGGTGCTCGACGCCGAACGCCTTGAGCGCCTTGCGGGAGAGCTTCCGGAGCTTCGCAACGGAGGTCTCGAGAGCTGCCTGGTCGCCAGGATCGACGAAGAGGACCGCTTCGAGACTGCAGCTGCCCTCGTCTCGTCCGGAGAGGTTGAGAGGTTCGAATCGGTGCTGGCGGTCTTCGCCACCAGCGAACCGACGCTTCCCGCAGCCGAGATTTCCCCTGACGACAACGCCACGATCTTCTATACCTCCGGCACTACAGGAAAGCCGAAGGGAGCGCTCGGCACCCAACGCAACATCTGCACCAACCTGATGAGCCTCGGTTTCGTGAACGCGAGAGGCTCGCTCACCGCCAGCGCCGAACACCTCGAGCAGACCTCCGGCGGCGAGCAGAGCGCCTATCTCTTGACGGTGCCGCTCTTCCATGCCACCGGCTGTCACGCAATCCTCGTGCCGAACACGACGATCGGCGGAAAGCTCGTGATGATGAGGCGCTTCGTCCCCGAGCGAGCTCTCGAGCTGATCGAGAGGGAGCGCATCACGATCTTTGGTGGGGTGCCGACCGTTGCCTGGCAGGTCATCGAGTCGCCTGACTTCGCGAAGAGGGACACTTCAAGCGTGCGGGCCATTGCCTACGGAGGAGCCCCAGCTCCGCCGGAGCTGCTGAGAAAGATCAGACAGCACTTCCCCTCAGGGAGCGCATCGAACGGTTACGGGCTCACCGAGACCTCCTCGGTGACGAGCCTCAATTCGGGTGAGGACTACTTCCGGAAGCCTGACTCGGTCGGACCGCCGGTGCCGGTCGTCGACATTCGCATCGTCGGTCCGAACGGGGAGGACGTGCCGCCGGGAGAGACCGGCGAGCTCTGGATCAAGGGACCGAACGTGGTGCGGGGCTACTGGAACAAGCCGGAAGCCACCGCCCTCAGCTTCAGCGATGGCTGGCTCCACTCTGGTGACGTCGCCAAGGTGGACGAAGAGGGCTTCATCTACATCGTGGACCGGGCCAAGGACATGGTGATCCGGGGTGGCGAGAACGTCTATTCGGCGGAGGTGGAGGCAGCCATCTTCGAGCACCAGGCGGTTGCCGACGCGGCCGTCATAGGCGTGCCGCACGAGGTGCTCGGCGAGGAGGTGGGAGCCGTTGTCGTCGTGAAACCCGGCTGCCAGCTCAGCGCTGACGAGCTGCAGGCGCATCTAGCGGCGAGGATCGCGGCCTTCAAGGTACCCACCCACATTTTTTTCTACGACGGTGAACTGCCTCGCAACCCGGCGGGCAAGGTGCTGAAACGTGAGCTTCGCACCAAGGTGCTGGCATGACAGCGGACCGACGAGATCAATTGGCGGAGGGTTTCAGCACGAGAGCGGTCCACGGGGCGCGTGTGTGCGCCGTCACCCAGCAGCCGGCGAGCGTGCCGATCTACCAGACATCCACGTGGGGTTTCGACTCGGGTGAGGAGTTCGCTGACGTCTTGGCGGGCACGAAGGCTGGATATGCCTACGGGAGGGGATACGGCAATCCTACGGTGGAGGCCTTCGAGACGGTGTTGGCGTCTCTTGAGCAGACGGAGGCCTGCTTCGCCTTCTCCTCAGGCATGTCGGCGATCCACGCCGTCTGTCTCAGCCAGGCGGCTGCCGGCGACCGCATCGTGGCGAGCAAGGAGCTTTATGGTGGCACCTACTCGCTGTTCGCGAGTGTGCTTCCTCGCTACGGGGTCGAGGTCGTGTTCGTCGACCCGCACGATGTCGAAGCCGTCGAGCAGGCGCTTCCCGGAGCCTCCCTCTTTTACTGCGAGACGATTGCCAATCCCCTTTGCACAGTGGCCGACCTCGCATCACTCGGGGAAGCCTGCGCCCGAGCCGGCGTCCCGGCCGCCGTCGACAACACCTTCGCCTCACCGTTGCTTTGCAACCCGGGCGACTACGGTTTCCGGTTCGTCATCCACTCTGTCACGAAGATGATCGCGGGACACTCCGACGTCGTGGCGGGCGCAGTCTGCTGTTCAAGGAGAGACCGTGACGCGGTCCGCAAGGTGGCGCTCGACACGGGCGGTGCAATGCCGCCTTTCGATGCCTGGCTGTGCCTGCGCGGGGTCGAGACTCTCGAGCTCCGGATGGAGCGCATGTGCGCCAACGCGGAAGCCCTCGTGGGGCTCCTCTTGACACGAGACGAGGTCTCGGCCGTCCACTATCCCGGTATCGAGAGACACCGGGACCACGCCACCGCAAGCAAGCAGTTCGGCGGTCGTTTTGGGAGCATGCTTTCCTTCGAGATGGCGCAAGGAGCTGGAGCGGCAGCAAGGTGGTGCTCCCGGCTCGAGGTCGCCTGGATCGGCGCATCACTTGGCGGGACTCACAGCCTCGCCTGCCATCCTGCGTCTACGACCCATCGCCAGGTGCCACCCGAGCTCCGGCGGGCAGCTGGCCTGAGCGATGGCCTCATCCGGGTGAGTCCGGGCATCGAGAACACGGTGGACCTGATCGGCGATTTCCTGCAGGCATTCCAACGCACAGCCGAGAGGCCAAGGGCGTAGCTCGGATCGCCTAGCATTCTGAGGTTCGCCACATCGAGGATGTGGCGACCGGCCTGGGTAGCTCAGTCGGCAGAGCAACGCACTCGTAATGCGTAGGTCAGGAGTTCGATTCTCCTCCCAGGCTCAATCATTTTCCCTGGTGGAAGCGGATTCCGCCCCCCGACTGTCGTACCTCGCTGGTACCTTGTTCCCAACAGCCGTCCCAACAATTGTTGCTCCAATCAAAGTCCCTGCGGTGCGTCCATATTCAATGAGTCGACCTGGGGTATTCATCTGACCCGACCCGCAGGGCGGCCACCAGGGACTTCGCATCACAAGCCAGCCTCGTGGCCAGGGGCAGTCGGCTCAAGTGAATACCCCCAGAGTCGACAACGTCGACGGCGGGGGCTCGTGAAGCGTGGCTACACGCGGAAAGCCGTTAGCGACCCGGTCCTCGCAGGAAGTCGCGCACGACTGCAACCGCCTCCTGCCGTAGCCGTGCAGCTTCGTCTTCATCGCCCGACTCGCTCAGGAATGCGCCGTAGGCACGTGGGCCATCATGCTCAACAGACTCGAATCGCTCTGCGAGCAGTCGCAGTGACTCGATGACCTGCTCCTCATCGAGGATCGCGCTCTCAGCCGCGACCCGGCCGGCATCGTGCGGGCCGTCCCCAAAGTTCAGCAGGCAGTAGATGAGGTCGTATGCATCCTTGTTCTCGTGCCGATCTTGAAACGCCAGGATCTTCAGGACGGTGTACGAGAGGATGTTGGCCACTCGGACGTCGACCCGTGAGACACCACCGTCGTCGAGTCTCTCCGCCTCGATCGTCCGCACGACATAGTCTCGCGTCACCAGCTGGGCACCCCGAACGTTGAGTGCCCCGAGGCC
>DAHWPS010000194.1:0-1920 GCA_027342785.1 Acidimicrobiaceae bacterium | reverse complement strand
CAGTACGCCGGCTACTCGAAGGTCCCCGGAGTGAAGAGGGGATCAGTGACCGAAACCTACGTGGCGCTGCGCCTCGAGGTGCAGAACTGGCGCTGGGCGGGCGTCCCGTTCTTCATCCGGGCCGGAAAAGCGCTCGCAGCGTGTGCCACCGAGGTGCGAGTGATCTTCCGCCGCCCTCCACGGCTGTCCTTCTTGGACGAGCCACGCCACACCAATGCCAACGAGCTGATCCTCCGGATCGACCCCGACCCGGGCCTGCGCCTGCTGATGCTGTCCAAGGGCCCAGAAGGCAGAGCATCGAGAGAGGTGCACATGGAGCTCCCCTTCGCCGCCGAGCTCGGCAGCCCCCCCGAGCCCTACGAGCGCCTGCTGCACGATGCCCTTGTCGGCGACCGTTCGCTGTTCACCCGAGAGGACGTGGTGGAGGAAACCTGGAGGGTCCTCGCCCCGCTGGTGGACCGTCCACCTGCACCCCTGCGCTACCCGCAGGGGTCGTGGGGCCCACCTCAGGCTGACGACCTTTTGAGGGGCCATCCGCCGTGGCAGCTGCCGTGGCTCCCCGATGTGAAGAGCCCGGAGGACTGACGCCGGTGCACACGGCCATCACCGATCCGGTCGGGACCGACAGCTGAACGGACTGACCCTCACCAGCACGGACCAACAGCTCGACATGAAGGAGAACAGATATGCCAACGGACGACCCGATGCAGCTCGGCGTGGTCGGCCTCGGACGGATGGGAGCGAACATCGTTCGCCGCCTGATGCGCGACGGCCACACCTGCGTCGTCTTCGACGTGAACCCCGACGCCATCAATGATCTCGAGTCCGAGGGTGCCACCGGAGCGAGATCGGTCGAGGAGTTCGTCGGCAAGCTGGCCGCTCCCCGTGCCGTATGGGTGATGGTGCCCTCCGGCGAGATCACCGGCACGACCATCGAAGACGTGGCCTCCCACATGGAACAAGGAGACATGATCATCGACGGGGGCAACTCCTATTACCGAGACGACATCGCCCGCGCTGCAAAGCTGTCCAAAGCGGGCATCCACCTGGTCGACTGCGGGACGAGCGGCGGGGTGTGGGGGATCGACCGGGGCTACTGCCTCATGATCGGCGGCGAGAACGACGTCGTCGAGCATCTCGCACCGATTTTTTCCACGATCGCCCCCGGGATCGATTCGGCACCCCGGACCCCGGGGCGCCGCGGGGAGCCCGACCCGGCCGAGCACGGCTTCTTGCATTGCGGGCCGAACGGGGCAGGGCATTTCGTGAAGATGGTCCACAACGGCGTCGAGTACGGGATGATGGCGGCCTTCGCCGAGGGTCTCAACGTCTTGCACAACGCGAATGCCGGCAAGAAGAGCACCGAGTCCGACGCCGAGACGGCCCCGATGGAATCCCCCGAGTTCTACCAGTACGACATCGACACCACCGCGGTCGCCGAGGTGTGGCGGCGCGGCAGCGTCGTCGAGTCCTGGCTGTTGGACCTGACCGCGACCGCCCTTTACGACTCGCCTGATCTCGCGGAGTACGCCGGGCGGGTGTCGGACTCCGGCGAAGGCCGATGGACCTCGATCGCCGCGATCGACGAAGGGGTCCCCGCCCCGGTGCTCACCACCGCGCTCTACTCGCGATTCGCCTCCCGGGGTCTCGACGACTTCGCCGACAAAGTGCTCTCGGCCATGCGCAAGGGCTTCGGCGGCCACGACGAGAAGAAGGCCTGACGGGGCGGAGATGACGACACCGACCGAGACCACCAAGCCCCTCGTCGTGCTCTTCGATGTCGACGAGACTCTCGTCCACACCGGCGGCTCGGGGGCGAGAAGCTGGAAAGCCGCCTTCGACAAGCTCTACGGCATCCCCGCCGACATCGGCGAGCACAGCTCTGCGGGCGAGACCGACCCCCAGGTGGCCCGCGCCACC
>DAHWPS010000181.1:0-23503 GCA_027342785.1 Acidimicrobiaceae bacterium | reverse complement strand
GAGTAGAGCGCAGCGAACACGACCAAGCACGGTGGAGTTCCTACGCGCCCCATGGCATCACGATGCTATGATGCGTAAATGGCGAAGACGCGCACGACTCTGACGATCGACGAGCATGTGCTGACGGCGGTGAAGGTTCGCGCCGCTCGGATGGGGAAGGGCGACAGCGCGGTGATCGAAGAGGCGCTCCGGCGTGACTTGGGCCTCGATCTGCTGGAGCGCCTGTGGGCGAAGAACGATCTCGGCGAGGACGAGGCCATGGCGCTGGCCGTCGAAGCGCAGCACACGGCGCGGCCCTCCAAGGCCTGAAACCAGGGCACCGAGGTGCGGGCGGTCCTCGACCCGAACGTCATCGTGTCGGCCGTGCTTTCTCGCAATGGCAGCCCGGCCAGGGTGTTTCGCCTGTGGCTGGACGGTGCCTACGAGCTGGTGGTCTCCCCGGCGCTGCTCGACGAGCTCGAACGAGTGCTCGGCTACCCGAAGATCGCCCAACGGGTGACCCAACGCGAGGCGGCAGAGCTCCTGGAGCTGCTTCGCCGGCAATCCGAGCTCGTGGACGACCGAGCGGGTCCTCCAGCCGTCAAGTCACCGGACCCTGACGACGACTACTTGATCTCGCTGGCGGAAGCCGCTCGAGCCGTGATCGTGTCCGGTGACGCCCACCTCGAGGACATGGCCAACCAGATCCCCGTCTATACACCCGCTGCCTTCTTGGCCCTGTTGGCTGCTCGAGAGCGGTAGTGCGATGGGCCAACCGAGACAACGGAAGCGACGTGACGAGCCTCTGCCACCCACTACCGCCCTGGTGCTTCGTGGCGACGAGCTCAACCCGGACGAACTGACCGAGGCAGCCGGCGACAACTTCGCCGTCTACGGTTTCTACGGTGTCTCGGTGTTTGCCGAGGTGAACGGCATGGTGCTCGACACTATCGCCACTATCGCCGCCCAGAAGCTGGCGAGGCACGAGTGGCTTGCCGTGTTCACGGCCGGTGACTTGCTCGAGGCAGGTTTGGAGCTGTGGGACACGGGCCAGTCGCCCCACTACGATGTGGTGCACGAGGACAAGGTCCAACTGGTGGCCCTAATGGTGGGGTGCCCACACCGTCTTGTACGAAACGTCCACTACGAGCCACCTGAAGGAGATGCCTGACATGGAGCTCGACCTGAGAGCCGACCTCAACTGCGAGGACGACGACGGCCTGAACTGGGCGCTGCTTTCGAAGGCAGCGCACCCTGAGCGGGTGAAGCCTGGCGCTGTGCTGCGTGCTGGCACTGACCGGTCGTGGTCCTGGGTGCGTGTCGTGGCTGTCGACGAGGACAACCAGGTGCACTTCCAGCAGATAAGCGGCGCCGAGGCGGCGAAGTCGGGGCGCCTGGCCACGGCGAGCTGAGCCACCTGACTTCGCACGCCAAGTCGAGGACCTCGAGCGAGCAGCAGAGGGACGCACGGTTCTAGCCACGTATGGCGACGTGGCATCAGGGCTTTCCGACAAGCGCAGGGTGAAGGGTCCACAATCCGGATCAGCGGCTTGACCAGCTGACACGGGAGCACATCGTTGATGAAGCCTTTGGGGCAATGCACGAGGCCCGTCAGGTGACCGCCAGGCTAGCTGAGCTGCGAGCGGCGGCGAACCTCTCACAGCGTCAGGCGGCGAAGCGTGCCGGGGTGGACCAGGCCGACCTGTCTCGAATCGAGTCAGGCCAGGTCACGCCCTCTCTTCCGACTCTGTTACGACTCCTCGACGCGGTTGGAGGCACGCTGATAGTGGCGCGTCGGCTATCGGCATCACCACCGTCGGGGGGTGCCGCAAGTGTGGGCAGGCGCCAAGCGGCCACTAGGACCAGTAGCGCACCCGCAGCGAAACGAGCCGTCGCTCGGGGGGCACGGCGAGCATGTGCTGACGGCGGTGAAGGTTCGTGCCGCTCGGATGGGAAAGGGCGGCAGCGCGCTTCGAAGAGGCACCACGCCGCCTTGACCTCGGTGCACACCGGAGGTGGATCCCGGCGTGGCATCGCGCCTGGTGGCCGGCCGAGCCCCCGCTCCCGCCTGCGGCGCCAGGCCGGGTCTCGGCCGGGTCGTCCCTGCCGGCAGAGCCGTCAGGTCCGACAAGCAGGTCCGGCAATCAGGCAGGTCCGGCAAGGAGTCGTGTGTTGCGCGCCGGAGCGCTCCTCATGGCGCCCGCGAGCGCCGGCGGCGCTCGCTCCACGCGCCACGCGCGAGCAGCGCGACGAGGATGCCGAGCACGAGCGCGGAGGCGCCATAGCCGATCTCGATCCACCTCCAGGGCGTGTATCGGGCTACGGAGGCACCAGGGCCCACCTGGAAGGCCATGTTGCCCTCGGCTAGCTCGACGGCCCTGGCAGGGCCCGCCTGCCAGCCGCGCTGGAAGGTAGCCGCGAGCTCTACCCAACGGCCCTGTCCCCGGGGGAGCGCGTACGAGGTGGCAGAGAGCTGGCGCACGGGGCTGGTGCCTCTGGCTCCCGATGCGGCCTGGCGGGGAGTGACGGGGCGCGCACTGCCGGTTACGAAGTGCGCGCCGCTTGTTATGGGGCTCGCACCAGCGGTGATAACCGGTCCTGGTCCGGCATGCACCACCCGGTATGCGGTCGTGGCAAAGCCGGGCCGCCCGGCAAGGGCGACGAGGCTCGACCAGTTCGCGACGCTCTTCATCCCCCGCACCCTGGCGCCCAATCTCACGGGCACGTCGTTTCGCCAGAGCTCGAGGCTCCGGGTGTCGAGGATACGGGTCAGGTCCACCTGGTGGGAGAGCCAGCCATAGCTTCGCCAGTCGACGGTCTTCGCCAAAGCGACGTAGCGCACGCCGAGGGGAGCGAGGAGCGCACCCAGGTGATGGGTAGCGTGGTCTTCGGCTACGAGGAAGTCGAGGAACGCTCCCCGGGGCGAGGTCGACTGGGTCGCGAGGTGCGGGAGCTGCACGTTGTCCCCCGCGATCACCTGGCGGCGGAAGAACGCGGGTGCCGGGTTGGCGATCGTGCGCCCGCCGGTGAAGGGAAACCCGAGGTATTCGTGCCAGGGGAGGAAGAGCACCTTGCCCGGCCCGCCCCCCGCCGGCCCACTTGCCGCCGGCGCACCCGCCGCCCCGCTCCCCATGATGTGGTCGGCGAGCGCCCACGAGCGCGGGATGTGGCTCGGGGCGACCGTTCCATCGAGGCCCCAGAAGATCGTCGGGGTGTACCCGAGGGGAAGGACGAACGCGAGGGCCACGGCGGCGACCTTGCCGCGGCGGGCCCTCGCGAGGCCGACCAGGTAGCCGATCCCCCAGCCGAAGCACACGGCGTAGGCGAGCGCGACGAGAGCGGCGAAGATCTCCGCCTCGCGCATGAGCGCGAACAACGGGACATGCAGGTAAGCGAAGCGAAAGAGCGCCCCGGTCGGGCCTTGGGCGCCGAGCGCGAGCAGGTAGCCCGCTGCGCCCGAGGAGAGGACCACGACTGCGAGCGGGCGGCGGCTTGGATCACGGAGTGAGCTGTAGGCACCGCCGGCCGCGACGAGCAAGATCGCGAGCAGCACGAAGGGCCACCCGCCCGTAACGTAGGGCGCGCCGAGGGCCCCAGGGCGCCAGAACCCGTAGAGCCCGGCCGTCGTGAGGTACAGGCCCTTCCCCGGGATCGCGAGAGTCGCGAAGTCCGAGAGCATCACCCTCGGGAGCACGACCGCTGGCGCATGCCCGAGGGTCGGGACGAGCAGGTAAACACACGACACCCCGAGGATGCCGAGCACGACGGCCGCCCAGGCGAGCACCCTCGGGCGAAAGCGCCGCCAGGCGACCACGGCGACGAGCACGACGCCCGAGATCCAGGCGAACTGCGGGGCGATCGCAATGAGTAGCGCCATCCACGCCACCGGCGCGAAGCGCCGCACCCCGGTGGCATCTGGCGCGCTGACGAGCGAGCGCACGACCAGGGGGAGGATCCCGTAGGCGAGGAGGATGACGGGCTGGCCGGCGAAGAGCCGCTGCAGCACGAATGGGTTCACCCCGTAGAGAAGCGCTGCGCCCATGCGCTCGGGCAGGCTGCGCCCGACGAGGCGGGCGACGCTCAGCATCGCGACTGGGAACACCGCCGCGAGCACGAGCCAGTTGAGAGCCGGCCCGATCAAGTGCGCGAGCAGGCCGATGGTGAGGCCCGTGGGGAGCCCGAGCGCGAGCCCGCCGTGGAGGCCGTAGAGAGCCGGGGGGAGTAGGGGGATGTGCGGCCCGGGGACCCAGTCGAGCAGCAATAGCCAGCCGGGTGCGCTGAGCGGAGCGACGACGAGCGCGGCGGCAAGGAGCGCTGCCGCCCACAGCACGATCGTCGGGTGGGACGCTAGGTGGGCACGCAGCCAGCTCAAGGAGCGCCAGCATACGCGGCGAGTGCCAAGCCGGGCTTTCTGACTAGGCAGGGGGTTGACCCGCGGGCCAGGCACATGTATGCTGCAAAGAAGTTGCTCCGAACAAGGGGCTTGGTAGCAAGGCCGGATCGTCGGCTGTTGCGTCGGGGGGCGTGACTGCAAGAACCAAGTGACTTGGTGAGGAGTGGAAGATGGCTTCTGTACGTTCAGCGTTAGGGTTCATCCGTCGTCGGCCCCTCCAGATTGCCATCGCCGCGAGCGTGTTAGGCGCGGGCATGGCCAGTGCGCTCCTCGCACCGACCAACTACACCACGAGCTGCGGCCCGAACTCCACTGCTAGTGGATATGGCTACCAGACCTCCGTGGCCAGCCCCTATCCTGGCACTACCGCCCCTGGCTCTGGCTACGGCTACTCAGGCTGCACGACGCCGCCGAGCCCGCCACCGCCGTCGCCGACCACTACCACAACCGCGCCGCCGAGCTCTACGCCGCCCCCGCCGCCTTCTGGAGCCAGCAGCTCTTCGAACGGATCCTCGACCACTCAGAGCGGTACTGCCAGCGCTACCAACGACGGCACCACCGCATCCGGGACCGGGATTGGTGGGATAACGGTGTCGCAGTTCAGCTCTGACCCCGTCGGTACGCCCACCTTCTCTGCCAACGGGGAGTACTTCGACATCAGGGTGTCGGCGGGCAACACCTTCACCTCCCTCACGATAAAGAATTGCAACTTGAACAGCGGTGATGCGGTCACGTGGTGGAACCCCTCTGCCAACAGTGGCGCAGGTGGGTGGGAGGACGTCTCCAACCAGACGTTCAGCTCGGGCCCGCCCGCGTGCGTGACGATCACTGTCACTACGACCAGCTCCCCGAGCCTCTCGCAGCTCACGGGCACGGTGCTCGCGGTTGGTAGCTCACCGACTGTGACGGCGATAAGCCCGACCTCGGGGCCGACATCGGGTGGCACTACGGTCACCGTCACAGGCACGAACTTCACCGGGGCTACCGCCGTCGACTTCGGCACCACCGCTGCTAAGAGCTTCAGCGTCGTCTCCTCGACCGGTCTGAGCGCGGTGTCACCGGCAGGTACCGGCACAGTCGACATCACGGTCACGACCCCGACCGGCACGAGCGCAACAAGCTCCGCTGACCGCTTCACCTACGTGGCGCCAGTGACGCCTGCTCCGACTGTGACGGCGATAAGCCCGAGCTCAGGGCCGACATCGGGTGGCACTACGGTCACCGTCACAGGCACGAACTTCACCGGGGCGACCGCCGTCGACTTCGGCACCACCCCTGCGAAGAGCTTCAGTGTCGTCTCATCGAGCGATCTGAGCGCGGTGTCACCGGCAGGTACCGGCACGGTCGACATCACGGTCACGACCCCGACCGGCACGAGCGCAACAAGCTCGGCTGACCGCTTCACCTACGTGGCGCCAGTGACGCCGCCGCCTCCTTCGCTGTTCGGGTACCACGAGGTTGCTTCGGACGGAGGGATCTTCTCCTTCAACGCCCCGTTCTACGGCTCGATGGGTGGCAAGCCGCTCAACAAGCCCGTAGTGGGCATGGCTGAAGACCCGGCGACCGGTGGCTACTGGGAGGTCGCTTCGGACGGTGGCATCTTCTCCTTCAACGCTCCGTTCTACGGATCGATGGGTGGCAAGCCGCTCAGCCAACCGATCGTCGGCATGGCCTCTACGCCTGACGGGGGCGGTTACTGGCTGGTTGCGAAGGACGGAGGCATCTTCTCCTTCGGGAACGCGGGCTTCTTCGGCTCGGTACCGGGGGTCTGCGCGACGCCTCACTTCGGCTGCCCGGTAAGCGACATTGTCGGCATGGCTGCCACGCCAGACGGGGGCGGTTACTTCCTGGTTGGGTCGAACGGCAACGTGTACGTCTTCGGGGACGCCAAGTTCTACGGCTCCATGCTGGGCAAGCCGCTCAACAAGCCCGTCGTCGGCATGGCTGCCGACCCGCTGACGGGCGGCTACTGGCTGGTTGCTTCGGACGGTGGCATCTTCTCCTTCAACGCCCCCTTCGAGGGATCCATGGGAGGTATCAAGCTGAACCAGCCCATCGTCGGCATGGCGGCAGCCCTGAGCGGGTCGTAGGAAGGCCGGTGCAAGCCGGTGGCTAGGGCTTCGGTAGGCGAGCGATGAAGCGGCGAATCGCGGCGGCGTTCGACACGGCCCGCCGGGCAGAGCTCACGAGCGACGGCGCCTTGGTGCTGTTCGTCGCGATGATGGCGGTGAACGGGGTCAACTTCGTCTTCAACGTGGTGATGAGCCGGATGCTCGGCGCCGCCCACTACGGGGCGCTCGGCTCGCTGCTCGGTATGGTGGCCGTGATCGGCGTCGTCGTCGGCGGCCTGCAGCTCGCAGTCACCCAGGCTGTCGCTGAGCGCGAGGCGACTGCGAGGTCGCGGGTGGTCGCCGGCAAGGCCTTCCTTGCGGCGGGCGTGGTCGGGCTGGTTGTGCTCGCTGTCACTGGCGCGCTGAGCCCGCTGCTGTCGAGCTTCCTCCACCTCTCCTCGCTCGTGCCGGTCGTGCTGCTCGCGCTCTACCTGGCACCCAGCATCGCCGGGCTCGTCCCCCAGGGGGTGCTGATCGGTGAGCGGCGCTTCCGCGCGGTAGCTGCAGCGACACTCATCGGCACGACCGCCCGCCTCGTGGTGGGGGTGGCGCTCGTCGGCCTCGGCATGGGTATCGACGGAGCGCTGCTCGCGAGCGTCGCGTCCGCAGTGCTCATGCTCGGCATGCTCGCCTGGCCGCTTCGCCGCCAGCTCGGCATGCGTGAGGGAGCTGCCAACCTCGGAGTGAGGCTTGGCCCGGCGGCGCTGTCGCTCGTCGGGCTCGGGGGGTTCGCACTGTTCACGATGATCGACTCCCTCCTCGCGCGCCACTACCTGCCGGCCCTGCAGGCCGGCTACTACGTTGCCGGTGCGACCGCAGCGCGCATATCACTGTTCCTGCCGGGTGCGGTCGGGGTGATCGCCTTCCCGCGGCTCGCCGCTGCGAGGGCTGCCGGCTCGGACCCGACGAAGGTGCTGCGCCAGTCCCTCGGCCTCATAGCTGTGCTCGGCGGCCTGGCGGCACTCGTGATGGCGGCGCTGCCGGGGCTGGTGGTGTCGGTGGTCTTCGGGCCGGCTTACGCGCCTGCGGCACCGGTGGTCCGGGTCCTCGGGATCGCCGCAGCGGCTATGGCAGTCATCGGCCAGCTTGTCTACGTCCATGTCGCACGCCACTCGCGCGTAGCAACGGGCTGTTGGGCCGGCGCGGCCGGCGCGGTAGTGCTGATCGCAGCCTTCCACGGGAGCCCGCTCAGCCTGGCCTGGGCGATGCTGGTGCTGGCGGGCGGCCTGGTGGTGGTGATGCTCGTGCCTGCTTTGCGAAGGCACGAGGCTGCGGGCGAGCTTGCCGACCTCGGGCCGAGCACCGGGGAGCTCTGGGCGGTTGACGCGCCCGCGCTCGATCTCAGCTTCGTGGTGCCCTACTACAACCCAGGGCCGCGCCTCTGCCCGAACCTGCGTGCGCTTTGCGAGGTGCTCGAGCGAAGCGATGTCAGTTACGAGATCATTGCCGTCTCGGATGGCTCCACCGACGGCTGCGACGAGGCACTCGAGGCACTCTCGCCTCATATCCGCTGCGTGCGGCTCGAGCGAAACTGGGGGAAGGGCCAGGCGCTCCGCGTCGGGCTCTCGATGGGGCGGGGCGCCTACCTCGGCTTCATCGACGCGGACGGCGACCTTCCGGCAGGGCAGGTCGCCTCGTTCGTCTCCCTGCTCCGATCGCATGACCCAGATGTGGTGCTCGGCTCGAAGCGCCACCCGATGTCCGAGGTCGCGTATCCCCCGCTGCGCCGGCTCTACTCGTGGGGCTTCCAGCAGCTCGTGCGCCTGCTGTTCCACCTTGAGGTGCGCGACACCCAGACGGGCCTGAAGATCGTACGGCGCGAGGTGCTAGCCGACGTGCTGGCCCGTATGGTGGAGAAGCGCTTCGCGTTCGACTTGGAGCTGCTCGTGGTGGCACGCCGCCTCGGGTATCGCAGGTTCTTCGAAGCGCCGGTGCGGATCGATGAGCGCCTCACGAGCACGATCTCCACCAGGGCGGTGTGGCTCACGCTGCTCGACACCTTCGCCATCTTCTACCGGCTCCGCGTGCTGCGCTGGTACGACCAGGTGCCTACGACACTTGGTCTCTCCGAGCTTGGGGCCGACGAGATCGCGACGTTCGGCATTGCACCACTCGCTGAGGGCATCAGGAGCTGAAGTGCGAATACTGGTTCTCACATGGCGCGATCTCGCCCACCCCTGTGCCGGTGGAGCCGAGGTGTACACAGACCGTGTGGCGCGTGAGTGGATCGCCGCCGGTCACGAGGTCACGATCTTCACGAGCCGTGTGGACGGCCGTCCAGTCGAGGACCATGCAGGCGGAGCAAGGATTCTACGACGCGGTGGGCGCCACAGCGTCTATCGCGAGGCGCGGCGCTTCTACGAATCGGAGGGCCATGGGCGATACGACCTCGTGATCGACCAGGTCAATACCCGCCCGTTCCTGGCCCCGCGATATGTGGACGACGCTCCCGTGCTGGCACTCGTGTATCAGGTTGCACGTGAGGTCTGGTTGTACGAAACGCCTCTGCCGGTGGCCATCCTCGGCCGTTACGTTCTCGAGCCATGGTGGCTGCGCCAGTACCGGCGGGTGCCGACAGTTACGGTGTCCCTATCGAGCAAGCAGTCACTCGAGCATTATGGGCTAACCCAGGTCACTGTCGTGCCCGTAGGTTACTCGCCCCCTGCGTTATCCGGCGGGTGCCTGCCACCGAAGGAACCACGTCCGACGATGATCTATGTGGGGCGGCTCAGCGCCAACAAGCGCCCGGAGCACGTGATCCATGCGTTCTGCCAGGTCCGGCGTCGCATTCCCGACGCCCAGCTCTGGATGGTGGGGGTAGGCCCGATGCAAGCCGCCCTCCAGCGTAATGCGCCCACCGGGGCGACGTTCTTCGGTCATGTAGACGATGCTACGAAGCACGATCTGCTCGCGCGTGCCCATGTCCTCGTGATGACCTCGGTGCGCGAGGGATGGGGGCTCGGGGTCACCGAGGCGGCCCAGGTTGGCACGCCGGCAGTCGGCTACGACGTCGCCGGCCTGCGGGACTCACTCGCCGCCCACGGAGGCGCAAACGTTCGGCCGCAGCCGCAAGCACTTGCCGAGCGGGTTGCCCAAGCGCTGACGGGGGAGGCGGCACTTCTGACCGAGCGAGGGGAAGGCAGGGTGCTTCCCTGGGACGAGGTGGCCGAGGCCCTCCTTGGTGTGTCTGGTCTGCCACGACGTCAGTCTGCCTATGCGCCAGGAATCGCCCCGGATCTCTCCGAAGCTACTCTGGCGAGCCGCGCGACACCAGGGTGACCAGCAGCACGGCATTGCCCGAGTCGGACCGTCAGGTGACCATAGTCGTGCCGACCAGGAACTCCGAACGGACAATTGACCGGTGCCTCCAGTCGATTCGTGGGCAGACACTGGCCTCCACGGTCGTGGTGGTCGACAACGGTTCGACCGATCGCACGCGGGCGATCGCCGAGGCTGGGGCAGATGCGGTGCTCGACATGGGGCCGGAGCGGTCCGCACAGCGCAACCACGGTGCCCGTTCGTTCCCGGCGGAGATCGTGGGTTTTGTCGATGCCGACATGATCTTGCAGCCGACGGTGGTGGAGGAGGTGGTCGCGGCGCTGCGATCCGGGGCGGGCTCGGTCATCGTCCCGGAGCGCACGGTGGGGAGCGGGTTCTGGGTGGAGGTGCGGGCCTTTGAGCGCTCGTTCTACGACGGCTCGGACGCCATCGAGGCGGCGCGGTTCTTCCGCTGGGATGTCTTCGACCGGACCGGTGGGTTCGACGAGCAGCTCACCGGCCCCGAGGACTGGGACCTGAGCGAGTCGGCGCGCCAGCTGGCCCCGGTGGTCCGTACGATGGCGGTCATCGAGCACGACGAGGGCACCATCAGCTACCTCGACGCCTGCCGGAAGAAGGCGTACTACGCGGAAGGCGTCCGGCGTTACCTCGCCAAGCGGGGCGTAGCGGCCCTGCGGCAGGCGAGCCGGCGGCCGTGGCTACGCCAGCCCCGGAAACTGCTCAACTGGCGTGGGGCAGGGCTGATCGCCCTGAAGGCGGGTGAGGCGCTGGCGGTAGCGGTGGCGCTCGGCCACCGCTACGGTCGCCCGGGTAGCTGGACATGACGGTTCGGGGCGAGCTGCCCACGGCAAGTCAGCATGGTCCCGGTTGGCAGGAGCCGGACCGTCGGTGCCGTCACCGACTACTCGGTTGCATTGGGCAGGGCCCCTTGTCGAACGGAGCCTTGTCCATCGAGGTCGTCGTCTGGGCGATCCGTCGTGTTGAGCGTCAAGATCTGCCGGACCATGCATCAGAGCGGTCGCGCACTGGTGCGCCTCGCCGTCGGGTTCCTGGCCCCGAATCTGGTTGGTGACGTGACGTTCGCTGACAAGGACGGATTGCGTCGCGTGGCACAGGCCACGGATTTCGTCTGGTGGGCCATCGTCGAGGCGGTGGTCGACGACTGCTACAGGCTGCACGGGCTCGCTTCGGAGCTGCGGGGGACGGTATGCCGGGTCCTCGACATCGGTGCCCATATCGGGTTGTTCACCGTCGCGTTGGCGAAAGCGGTGCCCGGGGCGGAGGTCACCGCGTTCGAACCGTCCGCCGATCGGGTGGCGTACCTGCGGCGGAACCTCGCTGGGAACGGCCTGGCGGACCGGGTCACGGTGGCGCAGGCTGCGGTCGGCGGCCGGGCAGGTCGGGCAGGTCGGGCAGGTCGGGACATTCTTATCGGTAGGCAGACGCTGCTTGGCAGTGAGCTGGTGTCCGGATCGGCCGAAGCGGCCGGCGACTTGGCCGACGTGGTGGGCTTCGACGACGTGATGTATTCGATCGACGGCTCGGTCGATCTGGTAAAGGTGGATTGTGGGGGCGGCGAGTACGACATCGTGGTGTCGGCGCCGGTAGCCACGCTGCGCCGCATCGATTGCCTCGTGGTCGAATACCACTCGGCGCCGCTGGCGCAGGTCGACCAGCTCTTCGCCACGTTGGCGGAGGCCGGGCTGGTAGAGCGCTGGCGATACGGAGTGCTGCCGGATCAGCTTGGCACGGTGTCCTTCGGTCGGACGGACCGCTGATGGTCGAGGTGTCACACCGGAGCACTCCGCGCCCCCATGTGGGGTGCATCACCGAGTCGTTTGTCGACGATGCCGGCAACCTGGTCGAGGGTGGGGCCGAACGCCACCTCCTCAACCTGGCCACCATTGTCAGCGGGCTGGGTGCCGACGTCACTGTGTACCCGCGTGGCCCTCGGCGTTGGCAAGGGACGTGGGACGAGATCCGGGTGGTGGCTGAGCCGGCACCTCTACCCGTGTTGGGCAGGACCCTGGCCAGGCGCGCTGCCGCCGACTGCTGCACCCACCTGCACTTCCAATATCTCGAACGGGTGCCGTGGTGGTGGTCGGGCCGACAGGTGGCCGCTAGCTCGGACGCTGTCTATTGGAAGATCCCCTACGTCGAGGAGTACCGGCAGTGGTACCCAGGGGAGCAACTGGGTGCGCTTGCGCTGCCTGCGTGGCGGTTCCACCAGCGCAGTCGATGCCTCCTGGCCGTGGGACGGTGCGACCGCGTGCTCGCCACTGACACGTCGCTGCTGCGCCTCGTCCAGAGCCACTGCCCTACCCTTTGGCAGAGGGTGGAGGTGGTCATGAACCTCACGGACCTGGTCGACGACCCGGTGGCCGTTGACGGCGCATGGCCGACAAGATACCATCGCGCTCGTGAAGGACAGCTGGTCCGGCAACCGGCTCTACCGTCAAGCTGGCTCGGACCGGACCGGGACCGAAGTCCCGGGCAAGAACCTGTTTCGGGCCGTGGCCCCTCCCCTAATCGGGACGGGATTCGGCCTCACCGTCGGATCAGCCGCGGGCGTAGCCGCATTCGTGGCGGTGCTTCTGGTCGCGACGAGGACTGTGCCCGGCGTTCCCCTGGTGTCTGCCGGTCTGTGCTTCGTACTGATGGCCATACTCGACGCCTTCCACCAGACCTCGATCGCAGACGACCTGGGCGCCTACGCGTTCCTCCTGATTACGGTGGGCCTCATGCTCGTATTGGCCAATCGTGCTGCCGGTCTCCCAGGGCAGGACGAGAGTTCCGGACACGGGGAATTCTTCGCGAGTTGAACAGTCGCTCCTCCCGGGCAAGCTTCTGGCGTGGAGGCTTGTCCTCGCTGATCTGCCTCCACATCCCGGCAAGGCGAGGATGACGTAACTTTGCTGAGGGTCACATTGAATAGCCTTCTCGGGCGTATGCCCCTCACGTTCTCATGGTGGCTGAGGCGTGAGCTGGACGGCGCCACCTCCCTTCTGGACGCCGGATGCGGCGACGGGGCGATGGCGCGCAACATTGCGAAGCCCGGCCAGTGGATCGTCGGTCTCGACATCGACCCTGCCAAGCTCTCGACAGCTCGGTCGCTGGGTGTTCATGCCTCCTTCGTGGTGGCTTCGCTCGACCGGCTCCCTTTTCGAGATGCGTCGTTCG
Organism: Acidimicrobiaceae bacterium; assembly: GCA_027342785.1. GTDB lineage: Bacteria > Actinomycetota > Acidimicrobiia > Acidimicrobiales > RAAP-2 > JAJYWF01. The sequence goes on along the minus strand of DAHWPS010000181.1, from coordinate 10,561 downwards.
ACCAGGTTCTCTCGTGCGAGGTCATCGAGCACCTTGCCAAAGAGGCGGCTCTCCTGGCGATGAACGAGTTCGCCAGGGTTGCGAAGCACCGTGTCGTCGTGACCACTCCCAACGGCGAGGGAGCGGAGCCTTCTACGGCAGATCACGATCCTCATATGGAGCACAAATGCGAGTGGTCTGCTTCGGAAATCGAATCACTGGGATTCTCGGTGACGGGGTTGGGCGCGCGATGGGCCTGGGGCCCGCAGGGCCGCGCGAGACGGCCTTTCCCGGTCGGCTCGATCGCAACCGTCGCGTCGGCGCTCGTGGGCGTCGTGTTCGGCCACGACCCCGCCACCTCGGCGGGGCTCCTCGGTGTTCGTCGCCTGGATGGCTCCGCCTCGGACCACGAGAGCGGCCGATGGTTCCCGCTTGTCGGATCGAAGGGCCGGCGTCGGCTCTGATCTGACTCGCGATCACGATGGATACACTCACTTGGATGCTACGGAGAGGTCTTCGCCGGCTCTGGAGGTACCGGTACGTTGCGGTAACCGCCCTCGTCGCGTTCGCGGTAGGTGCTGCTGCCTGGTACGCAACCCTGCCCGCTCCGGACAGCATCGGTGGCGCTGGGAAGTTGAGCGCGGTGGTCTGTCCTTCTCCGGCGAGATGCCTGGCAATCGGGCAGGACGGGAACGGCCACGGCGTCCTGGCCGCATGGGACCGTGGGAGGTGGGGTCCGGTGACACCGGTGGCTGGCACCTACGCCCTCTTCGGGATCACCTGCCCGTCCAGCCGGACCTGCCTCGCCGCGGGGCAGACAGGAGCGCCCCAAGGTGCCATTGCCAAGATCGGGGGATCGCCAGCAGGTTCCGCGAAGCCAATCGCGGGCTCCGAGGTACTCTCCGGCGTGGCCTGCCCGACCGACCGCATGTGCCTGGCCGTCGGCTACGACATATACGGGCACGCGGTCTACACGACGTGGAATGGAGCCACCTGGCATCCGCCGCTCAAGGTACGGGGGGTTGCCAGACTTGCTGCCCTCGCGTGCCCCTCCTCCCGGACCTGCTTCGCGCTGGCTCAGCAGCGCTCCGATACGGCCGCCATTGCCGAATGGCACAACGGTTCGTGGAAGCTGGCGGCTCGATTTCGCAACGTGGTGCAGCTCTCGGGCATTGCCTGCCCTTCGTCTCTCGATTGTGTCGCCGTCGGCCAAGGGCTTCCGGCACAAGGTCTCGTGCTCCGCTGGAACGGATCTTACTGGAATGGCCCAGACTTGCTGGCAGGAAGTGACTTGCTCGAGGACGTCACGTGTCCGGCAACGAACCTGTGCATTGCCGTTGGCACTTCCTATTCACAGGTAGGTTTGGCGGAGCAGTGGGACGGATCGCGATGGCATATGCTTCCGAGCGTACAGAACGCCTCCATCCTCTATGGTGTGGCCTGTCCGCAACCTGGAACCTGCCTCGCCGTCGGCATCAATTCTGGAGGCGACGGCGTCGGGATCAAAGTCCCCCATGCGAGCCACCGACTCGGAACGGTGGCTACGAGATCCACCCCACTCGGTCTGCACGGGAATCCTCCCCGTTGAACTGCCCTCGATGACACCTGCGCACCGCGCGGTACTGATTATCGCACTCGGTTACCGCCCGAACATCGGTGGACTGGAGACTCATCTTGACGACCTCACTTCGTACCTGGCGGGACAAGGCGTCGAAGTCGATGTCCATACCCTCCAACCCATAACGACACCCTTCAAGGGACCCCGTCTCGAGCGCCGGGCGCACCTCACGATCCATCGCTACGGATGGGTCGGCCAGGGGTGGTTCTACCAGCTTGCACGAGTACCGGTCGTCGGCTTCCTCTATTCGTTTCCCGCCATGCTCATGGTCGCAATGCGAGCGCGCCGCAATCGTGCTGAAATCGTCTACCCGCAAGGGCTCGCCGCGGCAGCAGCAAGCGCTCTGGTCTTTCCCCGCCGCCGGCGATGTGTGGCACTCCATTCCGATATCGGCTTCTCGTCGCCACTTGCCCGGCGCACGGTCAGGGGGATCCTCACTTCTGCGGACGCTGTACTGTGCCTCTCCGAACGCGTCTGCTCTCAGGTCGGCTCCCTGGGCATCCCCCCCGAGCGCGTCCATCGATTCCGATACTGGGTCGACGTGAAGCGGTTCCAGCCGGCCCTCCGCACCTCACCCTCGATCGCTGAGCGCTCCCCCGGGAAGTTCACCGTCCTCTTCGTCGGAAGGCTTATCCCCGAAAAGGGTGTCCGCCTCGCGCTCGACGCGGCCCGTACTCTGGCTGACGGTGACGTCGAGTTTCTCTTTGCCGGCACCGGTCCTGAGGAGCGCCACATCCGGGAGTTTCATGGGGAAACTCCGGTGAGATACCTTGGAGCGGTCACCCAGGATGCGCTGCCCGCCCTTTACTCCTCGGCCGACGTTCTGCTGGTACCGTCGCCGTCGCAGGAGGGATTCGGGCGCGTGATCCTGGAAGCCATGGCTTGCGGAACCGCGATCATCGCCGCTCGGCGTGGAGGGATTCCCGAGGTCGTCACCCCCGACATCGGTCTACTGGTGGAACCCGACGTGGGCGAGATCGTCGATGCGATCAGAAGGCTCCGGAGCGATCCCGACACGGTCGTGCGCATGGGAGCGGCGGCCCGCACCCGTGCACTCGCGGAGTACTCCGACTCCAACGCCGAGATGATCCTCCGAAGGCTCTTCCCGTGACGACTCCACTGCCGGGGAACCTCCATGTGATCGCGATGTACGCACAGGGCGGAGGGCTCAGCGGGGGCGACCGTATATTCCTCGAACTGTCCCGTCGATGGGCCTCTCAGGGACAGCCTCTCTCGATTGCCGTCACACAAGAGGGCAAGACGATGTGCCTCCGTAATGGCATCGACTCTTCTCTTGTCACAGAATGGCCACTTGAACCGGCTCCTCGGAACCGGCTCAGCCACTATCTCCGGCTTACGCTCCATTCTCTCCGCCGTGCCCGCCATGCGCTACCCAACATCCCGGGAGAGACTATCGTCTATTCCGCCTCCGATTTCTGGCCGGACGCCCTGGCGGCAGCCGCAGCGAAGCTCCGGCACCGTGCTTCGTGGATTGCAGGGTTCTACATGTTCGCTCCCCCGCCCCACAGGGGATTCGAGGGCAGGTGGAGATCCGGAATTCCCCGCGTCACCGACGCGTTCTACTGGCTTTCCCAGAGACTGTCGCTTCCCCTGATTATCCACTTCGCGGATGCCATACTGGTCACCGGGGAGCACGATAGGGATCGCCTGTGTCACTATGGCGTGCCGGCCTCCCGGGTCATCGTCGTCCGCGGGGGAGTGGACGTCGCGCTGGCCGATTCGACGGAACCCGGTTCCGGTCCTTCCTACGACGGAGTCTTCATCGGGCGACTGCACGTCCAGAAGGGGGTCCGCCAGCTGATCGACATCTGGTCCCGAGTCCAGCTTATCCGGCCAGGTTCGCGCCTGGCAATCATCGGTGACGGCCCTCTCCTCGCCGACCTTGTCGAGATGCGCGACCGCGCAGATTTGACCGAGCTCATCGACTTCCACGGATTTCTCGACGGACGCGAGAAATTCCGAATCGTGAAACGGTCGAGGGTGGTCCTCCATCCCTCCCTCTACGACAGTGGGGGTATGGCAGCCTGCGAGGCCTTCGCCTGCGGACTGCCTGGCGTGTCCTTCGACCTCCCGGAATTGGTCACCTACTATCCACAGGGAATGAAGAAGGTTCCCGCCTACGACCTCGACCGCTTCGCGGACGCGATCGTCTCACTTCTCGATGATTCGCCTGACCGACTGCAACTCAGCCTGCAAGCTCGTCAGCTCGCCGAGCAATGGGACTGGGACAATCGCTGTGTCGATATCGGCCGTGCGATCAACGGTGCGCTCGCGAAGTCGTCGCGATGACCGAAGGCACAGGCATATCCATCGGAGTTGTCATTCCTGCCTACCGCGACAGCGGAATCGCCGCCGAGTGCATCGAGTCCGTCCTCGGCTCGGACCTCCCAGCAGGTCACTCCCTGGAGCTTGTCGTGGTGGACAACTCCGTGGGTCGCGCCCGAATCGATCATCATCCCGGATCACCCGTCGCCATCCTGCGTCCTGACAAGAACCTCGGCATCTGCGAAGGCCGTAATGCCGGGATGCGGGCCCTGCCGTCCAGCGACATCGTCGTCTTCGTCGACGAAGACGTCGTTCTCGACCGACTGTGTCTCCGGGAACTCGCCGGCTTTCTCGCGACCCACGACGACGCAGGAGTCGCCACTGCGCTGATCACCTATTCGGAATCCCTGGGCAGGATCTGGGCAGCAGGTACGAACATCGACACCCGTTCCGGACGGGTCAGCTTCGTCACCGAAGTCTCCGGATCGGAGCCGTTCCGGGTGGGAGTGGCACCTTCCGTCATCGCCGTGACCCGCGCCGCGCTCGACGTTACCGCCGGCTTCGATACGGACTATTTCGCCACATACGAGGACAGCGACTTCTGCCTGCGGTCCGCGGAAGCAAACCTGTACACCTACTGTGTTCCCTCGGCCCGAGCCCGCCACCATACTCCCACCGCCGTGTCGCAACAGCGACGGCATCTCGCCTCTCGGTCCTACTGGATCGGTCGAAACCGCATCCTGTTCATGCGTCGACACGGAACCCGGCCTTCGCTCTTCGCGCTGATGTGGCCGGTCTACGCGGCCTACTATGGTCTCGTCGCGCTGGCTTCGCGGAAACCGCTCTCCTTCTTGCAATTCCTACACGGCAGTCTCGATGGGGTGTTGTTCCCCAAGCGGTCCGGATCACTCTGGCGGAGACCCGAGTGGATCGTGGTGGGCGTCGCCACCGCCCTCGTCGCGATCTGGTTCCACGGAGGTGTACTGCTCGGGGCCGGCGACCAGGGACCCTCCTTCCTGCGGCCCGACGTGGACTTCGCGTGGTCGTGGCAGATATGGAACAACGCCGCGCTGGGAGGTACCCATCCCGAGCTGGTAGCCGGATGGCCGTTCTGGGGCACTATCGATCTCTTCTGGAAGCTCGGCATTCCCGCGTGGGCCCTGGAAGCCGGCGTGTACTGGAGTTCCATGGTCGTCGCGGCCGTATCGGTCATGTCGCTGGCGCGCCACCACTGCCGAGCCGATTCTGTCGCGCCCCTCATTTCGTCGCTGGTCTACCTGTTGGCCCCCTTCACGACGATCAACGTGTGGCACCGATACCTGCTGACCTATCAGCTCTTCTTCGCCCTGCTTCCGCTGAGCCTGGCGCTGCTCCGCAAGTACTACGGGACTGGCCAATTCCGACACGTGGTGGTCCTTGTCATTGCAATGCCCTGGTTCGCGGAGTGCTTCGTCTCTCCCGGTCTCGCCGTCGTCATCGCGGTGATGATCCTCGCCGACTCTGCTTACATGGCCTGGGTGGGCGGGCGGCGTCCCGTGGGTCGGAGGTTCCTCCTCGGCTCTGGCGGGATGATTGTCGCAAACGTCTACTGGATGATACCGCTTGCCCTCCAGGGCCCCTCCGCCCTGTCGGGCCCCGGGCTCACGGCGGCGGCGAACTACGCCAACTTCGTGGGTTCGAGCGCATACACGGATATTTCGAACGTGTTCCGGTCGCTCAACGGGTACTACCTCCAGGGTGGCCTCTCCCTCGGATGGCCATACCGTTCGGGACCCTTTCTCTCGCTGTTGTTCCTCCTTCCACTGCTCGGCTTCTCGGCCCTCCTTCTCCGGCGCAACGGCTCCTCCCTCTATCTGACCGCGCTCGGTATCGCGGGCGTCTTCCTGGCGAAGGGATCGTCACCTCCGGGAGGCTTCCTCCTCGGCGACGTCATCCGTCGTTTCCAATTAGCAGGCTCGCTTCGCAATACGTACGAAATGTGTGGCTTCATCTACCTGCTCGCGATCGCCTTGCTCGTCGGAGTGACGGCCTCGGAGATCTCGACTCGCCTGACCGGTTCGCGCCTGCGACCGGCAGCCCTGCCGATCGGCATAGCGCTCCTCGTCGTATGCGGCTGGCCGACGATCTCGGGCTCCGTGTTTTCCACACCGCAGTTCGGCAGCTACCGCGTCGCACCGCCCGAGCAGTACAGCTCCCTGTCGACCACGATCGATGCACTGGGCGGACCTGAGTCAAGAGCGATCGTGGCCCCGGTCACCGATCAGGGGATCAGCTACCTCTGGCGTCACGGTTACCGGGGCGTGGACCCCATGGACATCATGGACCCCCATTCGATCTCCATGACGTCCGGAACTGCCGCATCGCCGTCGATCCTCAGGGAGCTTGCCCGGTTCCCCGAAGGCCCCGAGGCTTCAGAGCTTCCGCGCATCCTGGGCGCCCGCTTCGTCGTGGTTCGGTCGGATATCAATCCAAAGCCCGACCACCTGTTGCCGGTAACAGTGGTCCGGGGTGCGCTTGCCTCTTCTCCCGACTACCAACTCGTCAAGCAACGGGGTCCTCTGGCCATTTACCGTCTTGGCGGCTGCATCGATGCACCTATGTACGCCACCCCGGTCGTCATGTTCCGGAAGACCTCCTCCTGGGAGTCTCTCGCTCAGTCGGTAGGTCCGGATTGCGCAACCGTGGTCTCCCCTCACCCTGGATTGCCTAGGATTTCAGAACCCGTTGTTCCTCCCTCTCCACCACAGTCGTTGCATTTTGTCCAGCTTTCCTCCACCGCATATTCGGCCCGTCTTCCGGCCGGCTTCACCGGCTGGGTGGTGCTCAATGTGGCGACTTCTTCAGGCTGGTCGGCGCGCCTGGTATCCCGAGTGCCATCGTGCCCACTCGCATCGGTCGCGTGCCTGTCGATCGAGACCCAGCACTCTCCCGCTCTCGCCGGTCCCTATCTCGCCAATTCGTACGCGAACGCCTGGTTCGTACAGGCCGGAGGGCCGACGAACATCCTCATCCTCTACTCCCCCCAGTCCATCGTCGAAGTGTCCGCGTTGGCGTCGGCTTTCCTGCTCCTACTGTATCTGGCGTGCATCGGCCTGCTCGTTTTGCGAAGACGCCGACGGCGGCCGGCGCTTGCCGCCGTCGGCCAGGTTCCACATTACGGCAGCCGATTCGCCGAACTTCAGGGCTACCAGGCCTATACTGAGAGGCCACAGAAGCTTCAGTAGCGAGGCGTTGAGATGACACGGACCGGTTCAGGCGTAGATCTGATACGAGTTCGGACTATGTCTTGGGCAGTCAATGGCGACTGTGACCACGCTCTACTTCGACGACCGGTACTTTCGGCGTGACGCTGCGGGAGCAGCATGAAGCGTTCCCACGATAGCGGCTACGCCACCGTGCTCGAGTGCGCAACGGCGCGCTCCGCGGAGCAATCGTGGTTCGTTGCGGGTGATGGCTTCGATGCCTGTGAAGTGCGAGCGCTCCACGGCGGAGCCGACCGACAGCGCTACACGGCGGAGCCGAGCAGCACAAGTGAGCGTGGCAGTTCGATCTGAACACCGGCGAGATTGCCGACTTGTCCGGCGTGAAGCGCCGGGCAGTCGAGCAATGGGAGCACAAGGGCGACGTACCTGCCGCCCGGCTAGAGAAGCTCGCGAAGCTCCTCTCGGTGGGCGAGCTGTTGGAGCGCAAGCTGAGTCCGGGCCGGCTTCCCCTTGTAGCGCGGCGCCGGGCCGACGTCTACAGCGGCCTCATGATGCTCGAAATGCTGCGAGCCGACCGCGACGGCGAGCTGCGTGAGCTGACCGAGCGAGCCTTCGACTGGTCGGGCACCGCGTAATGGAGGTCATGGAGGTCAGCTTGCCTGGAGGAACTGCCGAATGGCTTCGCGGATGACCTCCGAGGTCGTCGTCCCGGTCATCTGTGCACGCTCGACGAGCTTTTCCCGCAGTTCAGGATCGAGGCGTACCGATTCGACGCTGGCCGGGGCAGAGCCCAGCGAGGGCCGGCCCCGCCTGCCACGGCGGGCGAGCAGCTTCTCCACGTCTAGCCAGCCTCGGCTTCGGCGGCGAGAGCTTCGATCTCGGTATCGGTGATGGGACGGCCAGAGCCAGTATGACCGTAGACCTGGGGCTTCTTCATGGATCGAGCAACCTGTAATCACCGGGCCCGACGGCGCGCACCGGGAGCCTTCAGCACCTCGATGCCCACCGGATCCCCGGCGGTGTCTAGGTCGACCGCCACCAAGTCGCCCACGTTGTCGGTGCTCGCCACCGCGGCGTCGCTCACCTTGACGTAGAGACGGCCGGGGCGAACAACCCGGCCGTCTTCTCATGCGACTGAGCGTGCCCGCTTTGTGAAGGCGAGGACGTTCAGGACGATCGTGCCGTCGGGACGGATTTCCTCGACGACGGCTTCGGTTGGTCCGCGGCTGCCGTCCGCGACCATGACGTGGTCTCCGGCGTGGAGCTCCTCGTCGTAGTCCCAGTCGGCAAGGCCCGAATAGGCCCGGCCGCCATTGGCCTTGACGAAGGCAAGGTCAGCGGCGAGAAGGGGCAGCCCCACATGCTCCATGTTACTCCTCCTCGATCTGGTGTCTCGGCTCGAATGCCTCGAGCGCGGCCTCGTAGGCCGGCAGGACTTGCTCGCGGACCCGCTTGCGATCCGCCTTCGGCAACGTGGGCTCGTAGAGCTCCTCGCTCTCGGGGTAGGTGCAGACGATCACGTCCACGTGACGATTCGAGAACGGAAGCGGGAGCCCGTCGTCGACGATTTCGGTAGCGACGAGCTCGTATCCGAGCGACCGCAGCCGACGCACGGAGGCCAGACCAAACGCTTCGTAGCCTTCCCCCTTCGCCAGCACGGCGGCTTCACGGTCGTCATTCACGACCAGTGCCGAAACGGTTACAGCACCTGCGCGTTCGTAGCCCCGAACCACTCGATAGAGAGGAGCACTGAGCAGGGCCAGCCGCAGTGCCATGACCGGGTCACGGTCGTTGCCAAGCCGCAGGAGCAGCTGAGCCTCGTCGTCGAGGCGGCTATCCGCACGAAGACGCACTTCTCGACTCAGTTTCCTACCTCCTCTTGGGGATGACCCGGGTCGGGAACCCGCTGAGGTCCTCGGGCGGTGCGGTCAGTGGCTCAGACGGGCCGCGGTGCGCTCGGCGGCTGCCCGTAGGACTCCGGCGACAGTTGGATCCCCGAGCACGGATGCCGGGGTCCGGCCATCGAGCTCGTCTTGGCTGGTAGCCAGCCACGAGGCCACCGTGTAGGTGTCCACGCCAGCAGCGGCAAAGGCGACGAGCAGCTCGGGGACGATGTTGTAGGGGGGAGGGTCTGGCTCGTCCGGATCCGGCGCGGTCAGCGCGAGGTCGTGGTCGCGTCAGAGCTCGGCCGGCCTTCGGCCGAGCGCCTCGCCGGTCAGATCGCCGAGCTCATCGGCCCACTCCGGCGGGCGAAGGGAGCCGCGATGGAGTAGACACAACCACAGGGGCCCGGTGATGGATTACTTGAACTCTGAGCTGCGGGATAACGCGAACGTCGACACAGCCACGGCTCAACGGTACACGTCGCCCCGATGATCGGTGTGAACGATGTCGATACGCAGCAGCTCATCGTCGACGCTGTAGACGACCCGGTAGCTCCCGCGCCGAGCGGAGCGCAGGCCAGCCAGTTGGCCGCTGAGTGCTCCGCCGAGCCGGTACGGATCGTCAGCCAGGGGGCCGAAGATGAAGTCGAGGCAGGCGGCAGCGATCTTCTCCGGGATGCGGAGGAGATCACGCTCGGCGCGAGCCGATATGCGAACCTCGTACGGGCGGCTCACCGAGGAGCGAAGCGAGCACGCAGGGCCTCGTTGTCCGCCACTCGCCCAGCTGCCAGGTCGGCGAGCCCCTCGGCGATGGCTTCTGGAGCGCCTGGCGTGGTCAAGATGTCGACCGTCTCTTCGAGCGCGGCGAGGTCGTCGGCTGAGATGAGCACGGCGGCGGGCCGACCGTGGCGGGTGATCATCACCCGATCATGCGTGCGCTCCACGCCGGCGATGTACTCCGAGAGCCGATCCTTTACCTCCCCCAGCGGCACGGTGGTCATGATCGCAGTGTAGCCAGAAGTGCGGCTAGCCGAGCACCTTGGTGTCAGAGCCCCCTACGTTGTGGCGCACGGCGCATCTCGCCTTCGAGGGGCGGCTCCGGCACGTCGCTACGTCACCCGGTGCCAGCGAGCCGAGCATGTGGCGGTCAGGGCCTCCACGTGGATGGCGTGACGCTGCGGGAGCAGCATGAAGCGTTCTCGCGCTAGCGGCTCACTGGCTCGACCACGACTACGAGCGGCTCATCGAGACATCTGAGGCGATGGTGAAGTGGGCGATGGTCGGCCTCATGACCCGTCGCCTCGCACCGTCAGGTCGCCGCCCCTGGGCTACGAGCGGAGCCCCATGAGGCCTTGTCAAACACGTTCTGAGATGTTTCCTGATGGTTTGGGGAACGGCAGGACAACGCCTGATAGCTCGGCGGCGGCAGGGAGGGGCGGTAGCATGGGGACGTGGTGCGTCCTGAAAACTGGATCAGCCCAGCGGGTGAGAGTCCCGTCCGGGTAAACGCCGGAGAGCCCGGTAGCAGGCCCCGGTTCGTCGTCGAGAGGCGGCGGGCTGAGCGGGGCGTCAAGAGCCTCTTCGGAGGGAGC
>DAHWPS010000152.1:0-2427 GCA_027342785.1 Acidimicrobiaceae bacterium | reverse complement strand
AGCGGCTTGTATCACTGAGGGAGTCGCCTTTCGGGGCGGCGAGCCACCTACGGTGGTTTCGGGAGGAACCTCGGCGGTGACGGATTTCGGCTGAGCTTCGGGCTCGTGAAAGAGATCGTCGCCGAGGTTCTCGTCCCGAGCAGACTCGGTTGAGGGAATTGATGGGCCACGTCGACGAGCGGGAGCTCGGATCGGCGCGGTCGGAGCATCGGATGACCCACAAGCATGGGTGACCACTGGTGGCCGCCTGGTCTTGGCGAGCGGCGAAGGACATCGAGCGCGTGAGGGCGTGTAGCGCACTCGCGGGCCCTCCCATCGCACAGGAGGAACGCTGGCGAGCTCCAACCAGAGGAGCCGGCGAACCCGGAGAGAAAGGAGGACCCTCGAGTGGCTAGACGCGAGGGTAGCGGCGCGGTGGCAATCGGCATCGACGCGGCGGTGGTGGCCAAGCATCACATCATCGTCCGACGCCCTGAGGCGGGCCGGGCCGGCGAGGTCATCGACGACTTCACGGCCGGGCCAACGCTGGCCGGACTTGATGCGCTGGCGAAGCGATTGAGCACATGGCCAGGTGCCATGGCAGTGGCGGAGCCGACGTCGATGACATGGCTGCCGCTGGCCGTCACACTGGAGCAGGCCGGAGTGGACCTGGCCCTTGTCGGCAATCGGCACTCAGCCCGACTTCGCTCGGCGCTCGCTGGCAAGAACAAGTCCGACCCCATCGACGCCCAGGTGCTGTCACGGGCCGGAGAGTTCTTCGAACTGGCTCCAGCGCGCATCCCGACTGCGCCGGAGCTGGCCCTTCGCCGAGCGGTCCAGCGGCGAGGCAAGGCCATCGTGGACGCGAATCGCTGCCTGCGACGAGTCATCTCGCTCGCCCGGTGGGCCTTCCCCGACGTGTGGGATGCCTGCTCAGGGTCCCGTTCGACGGCAATCGGCATACTCACTCGCTGGCCGAGAGTGGACGCGTTGGCCCGAGCCAGAACCTCGTCGATCCTCGAGGTGGTGGCCGCACACACGCGAGGAGTGGCCGACGTCGAGCGACGAGCGACGGCAATTCGTGACGCCGCTGGGCGGTGGACGGACTTCTGGGAGGGACACCTGGACTTCGAAGCCCTGGGCTGGGAGGTGGCCGAGTTGGTCGCCGACCTTGCAGCGGGCGAGGAGCGAGTCGAGCGAGCCGGCGTGCAGGCCCAGCGCTACTGGGAGGAGATCTATGGCGACGACAGGTTGTTGCTGTCGGTTCCCGGCATGGGTCCGCGCACCGGCCCTGTCGTCCGGGCCTTTCTCGGCAACTGCAGCCACTTCGGCTCGGCCAAGCAGGCCCAGGCCTACGTTGGCCTCAATCCGTCGAACTGGGCCAGCGGGCAGACGGCATCACCATCACGGGGGATCACCAAGGAAGGTCCCTCGGTGCTTCGGCTCGCCTTCTACCAGGCTGCCAACGTCGCTCGGGTCCGTGACCCGCAGCTGGCCGAGTTCTACAGGCGCCTGATGGTCGAACGGGGCCACTGTCATACGAAGGCCAATTGCGCGGTGGCACGGAAGCTCGTGGCGAGGACGTGGTCCACGCTCACCACCGGCGCCTTCTACGAGCTGCGCGACGTCGACGGCACACCCGTCACCAAAGCAGAGGGAGCAAGGTCGGCCGCCACGTACGCGGTCTCTGAGGACGTCCGGCGCCGCTCTCGGTCGCACTCTGCCGCCACACACCGAGGACGGCTCACCCGCTAACGATTGCCGCAGTCCAATCGAATCGTTGGACCATCGGGTGATACGTCGCGCCCTTGCAGCCGAGCGAACGGAACCTTGACAAGCGTTAGGGAATCTCTTCGCGTTGAGGCGTGGGGCGGTGCCAGACCGGTGACCCGCCCATAGGCATCCACCACCAGGGCCCCGTGCCCCCCGATTCTTGCGGTTAGAGACCAGCGAGAACGGAGGACACAGGGCATGGGTGACCGTAGTAGCGATGCCAGCGCGCTGCTGGGGATGGAGGGCTTCGTCGTCCTCTCCCAGAGTGAGGAGGGCGGCGAGGTGTGGGTGCTTGTCGAGACGACGGCGACGGTGGCCGGCTGTCCGAGCTGCGGCGTGAAGGCGACCGGGCACGGGCGGAGCCGCGTCCAGGTTCGTGACCTGCCGGCCGGCGGCCGGCCGGTGCGCCTGGTGTGGCGCAAGCGCCGGTGGATCTGCACCGACCCCGACTGCGCGGCGAAGAGCTTCACAGAGCAGACGCCGGCGATCGAGGGGTGCCTGACCCACCGAGCGGCTCGTGAGATCTGCCGTCGGGTCGGCGAAGACGGTCACGCAGTCGCCCAGGTCGCCCGGGAGTTCGGGGTGGGGTGGGCAACGGCCATGGCCTGCGTCCGCCGCCACGGGGAGCCCCTCGTGGACGACCCCGGCCGCATCGGGGTGACCGAGGCCCTCGGC
>DAHWPS010000147.1:0-7405 GCA_027342785.1 Acidimicrobiaceae bacterium | reverse complement strand
GAAGAAGGCTTTCACGCCCCGACCGTCTACTTCCCCCTCGTGGTGGACGAGGCGCTCATGGTGGAGCCGACCGAGACCGAGAGCCTCCAGACGCTCGAGGCGCTCGCCGACGCGTTCGAGCGCATCGCCACCGAGGCGACGGAGCCCGGAGGCGTCGAGGCGGCGCACGCCGCGCCCCGAACCACGCCGGTCGGCCGTCTCGACGAGGCACGCGCCGCGCGCGTGCTCATGCCGACCTTCGACGCGCGTGCACACGTAGGCATGCAAGGAGATCGCGAGCAATAAGGACTTCTGGGCAATAAGGACTTCCGGCCCTGGTCGCCTCGTCAGGCGAAACTTACATTGAACGAGTGGATTGCCCGGGACGAGCACGGGATGTGCCAGGACAGTCCGAGACAGCTGACCAGGCCACCGCCGCGATTGTCGGCGCGGTGGGCGCGGTCGCCGACCCGCAGACGGGCGCTGCGCTCGGTGAGCTGCACATGATCCGCAGCGTCGGCGTCGACGAGTCGTCTGTCGAGGTGGAGCTGGCGCTGGCGCCGGCCCAGGTGCACGCACGAGACGCGGTTGCCGACGCGGTCGCCGGTGCGCTCGCCGATGTCGATGGGGTCGAACGGGTCGAGGTGCGCTTCGGGGCGATGACCCCTGATGAAGAACGCGCGGCAGCGGCGGCCCTGCGGGTCCGCCAGCCCGAAGAGCCGCCCTACTTCTCCGACGGTTCCACGAAGGTGATCCTCGTCACCTCGGGGAAAGGGGGAGTCGGTAAGTCGACGGTAGCGGTGAACGTCGCCCAGGCGCTCGCGGCGCAGGGCAAGCAGGTCGGCCTGCTCGATGGCGACGTGTGGGGCTATTCCGTGCCGCGGATGCTCGGCAGTGACGGGGAGCCCGTGGGCATCGGCGACCTGTTACTTCCCGAGCGAGTGCGGGGCATCAAGGCCGTCTCCATCGGCTTCCTCGCTGACGAGGGGTCCCCGGTGGTGTGGCGGGGACCGATGCTCCACGAGGCCATCCAGCAGTTCGTCTCCGGCGTGTACTGGGGAAAGCTCGACACCTTGATCGTCGACCTGCCGCCGGGCACCGGCGATGTGCCGATCTCGCTCGCCAGCCTCATCCCCGGAGCCAACGTGGTCGTCGTCACGACCCCGCAGGAGGTCGCCTCTCGGGTGGCCGAGCGGGCGGGCCGCATGGCCACCCGGGCCAAGCTGCGTCTGATCGGGGTCGTGGAGAACATGTCGGGGTTCGTCTGCTCGCACTGCGGGACGCCCACGGAGATCTTCGGCGAATCGGGAGGGCAGTCGATCGCCGACGCGCTCGGTGTGCCACTGCTCGGCCGGGTGCCGGTCTCCGCGGCTCTTCGCAGCGGTGCAGACGGGGGACGGCCGATCTTCGCCGAGGACCCTGACGATCCGGCTGCCCGAGCGCTCCAGGCCATCAGCGTCGAGATCGACCGCAGGGCGCGGGCGATCGTTCGCAGGCGGATCCCCCTGCCGCTCTTCGACAGCATGCAGCAGGAGCACCTGATGGAACGACCCGCCGCGACGGCACCGAATGGAGGAGAGCGCTCATGACGGCCCCCGAGACGTCCAGCTTCGACCGGGCACCCGGCTCCCAGACGACCTTCCTGGGCAAGAGCATCTCGCGCCGGGTCTTCCTTGAAGGCACGGCGGCCGTGGGCGGCGGAGCCGTCGTCGCCTCGCACCTCGGGCTCGCCGGCGGGTTGTCGAAGAAGCCCGTCGTGAAGGCGCTCACCGCCGCCTCGACCTCGTCGACCGCGGGCAACGTCGTGCGGGTGAAAGAGCAGGTGTTCAACGACGTGTGCTCGAACAATTGCTGGCAGGCGTGCTTCGTCGAGGCGCACGTCCGCGACGGGCGGTTGACCAAGACGGCGATGCACCCGTTACCGGAGGCTCGCTACAACCGGATCTGCCTTCGGGGTCTTTCGCACGCCCAGTGGGTCTACAGCCCTGCCCGGCTCAAGTTCCCGATGAAGCGGGTTGGTCCACGTGGCTCGGGGAAATGGAAGCGGATCAGCTGGGACGAAGCGACCACTACGATCGCCGATTCCATGAGGAGCATCCGTGATCGCTACGGCTCCAAGGCGTTTGCATTCATGTCAGGCAGTGGCAACTACGGCTCGGTCGCGGGATACGCTGCGAGCACGCTGGGAAGCGCGTTTGGGGGCACGAGTATCGGGCTAGCGGTTGACGAAGCGTTCACGCTCGGCGGGTTCCAGGTGGGGCTTGGCACCAGCTGGCTCGGCGGCAATGAGTCGCTTGATATGTCCAACGCGGATCTGCTCATCATGTGGGGGAACAACCTTACCGAGGCCCAGGTGCAAGAGTGGCACTTCGTTGCCGACGCCTTGGACCGAGGCGCATCGCTGGTGGTGGTTGACCCGAACTTCTCGATCACCGCGTCCAAGGCCACCAAGTGGATCCCGCTCCGCCCTGGATCCGATCCTGCATTCGGCCTGTCGCTCATCAACGTGCTCATGACCGAGAAGCTCTATGACGAGGCATTCGTCATTTCGCACACGACGCTCCCATTCTTAGTGCGGGAAGACGATGGCATGTTCCTTCGGACAGGAGCGGGCACGAACATCATGGTGTGGGACCGAACGAGTGGTTCTGCGCTACCCGCTGCCCAGGCCACTGTGCCAGCATTGACGGGGACGTTCAACGTCAATGGAGTGACGGTCCGGCCCGCATTTCAGCTCTTGGCTGATCGCGTGGCCGACTGGTCGCCCGAGCGTGCCCAGGAGTACACGGGCGTGAGCCCGGAAGACGTTCGGTGGCTGGCAAGGACGTATGTGGCGACCAAGAAGTCGTTCATCTTCCCGAGCATGGGGGTAGACCGCTGGTGGAATGGGGATATGACTGGAAGAGCGGTCACGACGATGGCCGCGCTCACGCACAACTTCGGGCGATCTGGAGCCGAGCTCGGCATCGGCGGTGGCGCTGCGTTGCTGCTGCTCGTACAGCCGACGAACGCCCTCCCCGCTGTCGCATCGCTGCCGATCATGGCTGCGTACGACGCGATTGATACGGGCAAGACGAAGATCCTCGTCCCTGTGGACGAGAAGGACCCGGCAAAGGGGCTCAGGAAAGATCCGGTCGAGGTTCCCTGGCCGATCAAGGCGATCTGGTTCAACATGAGCAACGCGGCCAGCAACAACCAACAGACGAAGCGGTTCCGGAAACTGCTGAAGGATGAGTCGAAGCTGGAGCTAATCGTGGTCTCCGAATCCATGCCGACCGACACCGTCCGGATGGCGGACATCGTCCTGCCGGTGACCCACTGGTTCGAGAACGACGACTTGGTGGGTGGTCTGAGCCACCCGTACGTCGTCCGAACCGAGAGAGCGATCAAGCCCCCGTACGAGGCAAAATCCGACTATCACGCGTATGGAATGGTGGCGAAGAAGTTGGGCTACGGCAAGTACTTCGCCAGGACCGAGCGGCAGGTCGCGGACGACATCATGGTCGCGACGGCAGCCTCCCTCGGCCCAACAGGTCCTGACATCCTCGCCACGTACCGGAAGAACGGCGTGGTTCGCCTGACGAAGCCTATCTATGTGGGCAATACCAGCGACGTGTTCGAGACCCCGACCGGTCGTTTGGAGCCGTACTCGGAGCGGGTGGTGGTGAACTATCCATCTGGCGGCTTCATCCCCGTCAGCTCGGGGGTCGACCCGCTTCCGCAGTGGCAGCCGCCGATCGAGGCGTGGCCCACGAATCCCCTTCACAAGAAGTACCCCCTCGTCTATATGCAAGAGCACTCCCGCTGGCGTATCCACACGACCTGGTTCGACGTTCCGTGGCTTCGAGAAGTGAACCCCGAACCGTACGTCGACATCGCTGCCGTCGATGCGCGTGCCCGTGGCATTCGCCAGGGGGACTATGTGGAGATCTTCAATGACCAGGGAAAGACGATTGCTGTAGCCAGGGTGTCGGGAAAGATGCGTCCGGGGATGCTCAGTCTTCCGAAGGGTTGGCAGCGTTTCCAGACCAGAGACGATACGGGGTATTCCGATCTGACCAACAACTGGGTCAACCAGCTGACGATGAACGGTTCCTATTTCGACAACCTGGTCGAAGTCCGAAAGGTGGAAGGCTGAGATGGAGACGACGGATCTCACCTACCCGGCCAATCCTTACGGCCGTCACGAAGAGACCCCCTATCCGAAGGCCCGGTGGGGGATGGTCATCGACCAGGACCGCTGCATCGGATGCTGGAGCTGCTCCGTCGCGTGCAAGTCCAACAACAACGAACCGCTCGGACTGTGGTGGAACCGGATCCTGACCGTTCACGAGGACCCGACGGGTATGGACGTCACGGCTACCGGCGGTATCGACGAGCCCGTGGGGGAGTACCCGAACCTGTCGCTCGCCTACATGCCGGTGAATTGCTTCCATTGCGACAATCCGCCATGCACGGAGGTGTGCCCTACGGCCGCGACCTACAAGCGCGAGGACGGGATCGTGATGATGGACTGGGAACGGTGCATCGGCTGCCGGTACTGCATGATCGCCTGTCCATACAACATGCGGGTGTTCAACTGGAGCGTGCCCGAGCAGGTTCCGGCGAATGAGAGCATCGATACCGGGGACGTCTACCACGTGGGCTCGCCTGCCAAGCCGCCTCGACCCAAGGGCGTCGTGGAGAAGTGCGACTTCTGCTACCAACGGGTGGACAATGGCATGCAGCCGTTCTGCATCGAGGTCTGCCCGGCACGGGCAAGGTTCTTCGGGGACCTGAACGACCCTGAGAGCGAGGTGTCGCTCCTCGTGCGCCACGCCGCGGTCAGCCAGGTCCGGCCGGACCTGGGGACGGACCCGAAGGTCTACTACATCCCCCCGAAGACGAGAGGAAACGGCGGATCGCAGACGCCGATCGCCCCGCTCTTCGTCAATCCGACACGCCGCTACCTGTCCGGCACGGTGGTGGACTGATGGCCGCCATCCGAAGAGGCCCCGGCGTCCGTACCGACGCCGAGAAGACATCGACGTCCCCGACGAGCCAGCCGAAGGCCACGAGGAGGCTGCCATGACGACTGCCGCACATGAACCACGCTCGCGCCGGCCCATGCTCACCTGGGGGCGGCTCAGCGTCGCTGCCCTCCTGGCCATCGTGGTCTACGGGGGGTGGGCGTACAGCTACGAGATCTCGAACGGCATCGGCGTGACCGCGATGCGCGACGTGCAGATCTGGGGTCTCTACATCATCGCCTTCATGTTCTTCGTGGGCGCGTCCGCCGGAGGCATGATCGTCGCGTCGGTGGGCACCATCTTCCACGTCCGCAAGGTCGAGCACCTCTCGCGCTACGCCATCTTGGTGAGCCTGGTGACGATCACGATCGCGGGCCTGCTCATCTTCCCCGACCTGGGCGAGCCACAGCGTTTCTGGCACATGTTCGTCTTCGCCAACTGGTCCTCGCCCATGATCTGGGACGTCATCGTCGTCCTCTTCTACGGGGCGTTCAACCTTGCCTATCTCTGGGTCCACATGCGCAGCGACCTGGCGGCGCGACACAGCTGGTTGGCGTTCGGGTTCACGCGAAACGACGAGAAGGCCCTGCGCCGCGATCGGCGCCTCATCGTCGCCGGCGCGTACTTCGCCCTCCCGCTCGCCTTCGGGCTGCACTCGATCACCGCGTGGATCATCGGAACCCAGCCCGCACACCCCTACTGGTACTCGACGGTGATGGCGCCGTGGTTCGTCGCCTCGGCCATCGTGTCGGGCATCGCGCTGGTGCTGGTCACCCTCATCGTCCTGGAGCGGCTCGGCAGGGTCGAGATCGGCTCTGACGCCCTCCGGTGGCTGTCAGGGTTCCTCGCCGTGTCGATCGCTCTGGAGCTGTTCCTCATCATCGCCGACGTCGTCACGATCAGCGCCGGCCGAGTGCCTGGCGACTGGGACGCGCTGGCGCAGATGGCCCTCGGCTCTTACGCCTGGGTCTTCTGGGGGGAGATCGGGACTGCGGCCGCCGGGCTCGCGTTGGTGATCGCGCCCTGGGGCAGGTCCAGATGGCGTGTTGCCGCGGGTGCCTCAGCGCTGGTCCTCGTGAGCACGGCCTTCATGCGGACCCAGCTCATGCTCGGTGGCCTGCGCTACCCGAACCTCGGCTACCCACCTGGCATCTCGCTCGGCACTCCGCAGCAGCTCACCACCGGCGGCGCCGTCACGTCGGGGGTGTCGCCCTTCCTGCCGACGCGGTCCTCCTTCGTGCAGCTCGGCCACTACGGGCCGACCTGGCTCGAATGGTCGATCGTCATCGCCTTCTGCGCCCTGTGGGCACTGCTCGTCATCGTCGGTCTGCGGTTCTTGCCGATGCAACCGTCGGCCGCTGCCCCCGACAGCCCGCTCTCGGATCCTGGTGCCGCGCCTGCGAGTGCCCCCGCGTCGATGCGAGGGGCCGGGGCGGGGATACCGGCACCGGGCCTCAGCATGAGCCGGGTCGACAACGTGCTGCCAGCCACAGCGCGATTGTCTGCGGGTCCCGGTGCAGACGGCCGGCAGAGATCGCCGGGCACGTGGTGAGCGGGCGCGGGGTGAGCGAGCGCGAGGTGAGCGAGCCGGCCGCGGCCCCGGGAGACGGGGAGACGCCGGCTGGGCTGCGCCAGGCGTGGGAGCTCCTCGCGGAGGCCGCTCGTCGACGGGCGATGGCGTGGCGGCGGCTCTCCGAGGCCTTCTACGGACCGGACGAAGACTGGGTGGACCAGCTCGTCTCCGGTGCCGTCGAGGACGACCTTCGATGGGCGACGTCGTGGCTCGACGCCAATCGAGAGCTCTACGACCCGGCGCTGCTCGCATTGCACCGCTACGTCGAGCTCCGTGCCGGAGTGGACGCGCCGGCTGTCTTGGAGGAGCTGGCGGTCGACCACGCCAGGCTGTTCGTCGGACCGGAGAACCCGCCGGCATCGCCATACGAGTCGGTGTGGACCGATGTGGATCCCATGAGCGGGAAGCTCATCATCAACGGCCCTTCCACCGTCGCCGTCGCCGCGGCCTACGAGGAGCTCGGGCTATCCCAGAGCCCCGATCATCACGACCTGCCCGACCACGTCGCGACCGAGGCCGAGCTCCTGTGCTTCCTCTGTGAACGCGAGGCCGCAGCGTGGAGCGAGTCCGAGCCCGACGTTGCCAAGGAGCTGCGTGCCGCCGAGCAGCGGTTCATCACCGCGCACCTCGGCCGGTTCGCCGGTGAGCTCTGCGCAGCGGTCGACGCCCACGGCCGTGAGACCTGCTACGCCGCGTTCGCCAGCTTCCTCCTCGCCCACCTCACCATCGAGTCGGGCACGCCCTATCTCGACGTCGTCGGCTCGATCTGGAGCTCGCCGGGCCGCAAGGAGTAGCCGGGATGGGACCGTTCCGGCGCCCCAAGTGGTCGTCGATCAGCGGCGGC
>DAHWPS010000140.1:0-2642 GCA_027342785.1 Acidimicrobiaceae bacterium | reverse complement strand
CGTTGTGGCGCCGGGCAGACTCGTGGATCTCCACACGGGATAAGTGTAGTACGACAAAGCACGATGACCGACTCGCCCGGCTCCTGGATCCTTTGCCAACACCGACAGGGGCGGTCAGGTGCCGGCCTGCTCACCTGGGGGGGGACAGCCGGACGACCACAAGGCGCAACGGCCCCACTGGTCTCTCGGCTAACAGCGCCCGCCCGTTGCTCTCGATGCGACAGCCTCCCACCGTCGGCGACGTCGACTCGGCCCGGATGCGAAGCACCGACCTTCTCGGCGGTCTCGTCCGCGTGTACCGCTGACCGGCTCGAGGTGGGCGGAGGGGTTCTCGGCACCCACACGCTTGAGCTGACCGGACGGGGTTCTCACCCGTAGGCAGGCTGTAGCGAAATTGCCGTAGTCCGCGCATATCGATTCATCCGGGCTTGTATCAGCGGTCGACGTTCTACCTGATAGAGGGGGAACTCCTGCTGAGCTGACTTCCGAATCGAGAGAAGAATCGCTCTTGGAGACCGCGTCGAGCGGAGCCCAACGACTTCTCGATGCCGGCGTGTGGCGGTGTTCAGCACGAGAGGAGGCGGTGTCATCCACCTCGCGTCAAGCGATGACGACCGGTGCTCGGCGACTCAGGCGGTGCCGAACACGACCGACGGGTCGTGGCTGAAGACCTTCTTCAGGTTGTGGACGGTGAAGATGAGGTGGGCTTCGCTGTTCGCCGCGTCAAGGCCGCGGCGCATGAACCGGCGGAACCCGTGGTTCTCCTTCACGTCGCCGAACACCGGCTCGACGGTGTGGGACCTCGTGGCATACGCCGCCGCACCCTCTTTGGTGCGAAGACGATGCTCCATCTGGACGAGCGTCGACGCTCCCTCGGGCGGTGGACCGGTGGTGGTGCCCATCTCGCGGGCGGCCTTGCGCTGCTTCCAGTCCTTGGTCGTGGCGATGAGGCGCTCGGGACCCTCTGCCGTCGCGTTCTCCTCGCTCCAGTAGCCGGCGTCGGCGAGCGCCAAGCCGATCGGCCCCTCGATGCCAGCGGCCCGGGCGTTCTGCTCGGTTGCCACGGTCATGGCGCTGAACTGGTTCTGATCGTTGTGGTCCTGGGTGGCCGCAACCGCCATCACGACCTGGTTGGCGTTCACCGAGCCCTGGACGTTGTAGCCCTGGATCCAGGCCTCCTTGGTCTTCATGATCCGGCTCTTCGGGTCGGTGACGTTCACCTGGATCGCCGGGGAAGCAGCGGCCTCGGCCGCGCCAGTGGCTTGTTCGAGGCGTGCCTCTGCGTCGGCGACCTTGGCGGCGAAGTCCGACCGATCCGGGTGCTTCTGGGCCTTGGTTCTCACGGCGGCCAGGTCTACCCGGGCCCGCTCTTTGGCGGCGTAGGGTGTGGCGGGCTTGCGGCCGCGGAGTTTTCGGCCCTCGGCCGCTTCGCGCTCAGCGTAGGCTGCGGCTTCTTTCTTCTTCTCCCGAGCGGTCTCTTCTTGGACCTCCACCTCTTTGAGCGCGGCCTTCAGATGGGCGAGACGGCTGTTGCGCTTTAAGAGCGGCCCGGGGACGACCATGTCGTCGAACAGGGGTGGAGCGGCCTCCTCTGCGGCATCGGTGGTCGAAGCCTCGGCGAGGATCCCTGCGATCTCGGCTCGGATCGCGTCCCCGCTGCGGTTTTGGTCCAAGGCGGCGTCCGAGCCGATCTTGGTCCCGTCGATCGCGATCGTCCCCAACGACGCGAGGCCAGCTGCTGCGCACAGCTTCAGCACGTCGATGAAAGTGCCGACGATCGCGTCTTCGTTCTCGGCGCGGAAGCGGCAGATCGTGGTGTGATCGGGCACGTTGCCCGCGCAGATCACCCGGAAGGCGACGTCGCTTCTACACGACCGCTCGATCTGGCGCGAGGAGCGCATCCCGAGGCAGTAGGCGTAGAGCAGCAAGGCCAGCATCATGTCGGGGTGATAGGCGGGACGCCCTGCTCCGTCGTTCGGGTGACGAGCGTGGAACTCCGAGGTGTCGATGAGCCCTACCGCGTCGATCACGAAGAGTGCCAGGTGGCCCTCTGGCAGCCAGTCCCACATGGATGGCGGCAGGAGGAACAGCTGGTCCCGGTCACAGTCCATGTAGCTGTACGCCATGCCATATATTACTATATGCAGCTACAACAATACAAGGATAGATCCCCGATACCGAGCCATGTATTGTGACCTGTCACTGCCGCTAGAGCTTCGAGCTCACCGTGCATGATCATACAGATACGTGCATCACTATCCAGTGGGCCGGGCATTTCGCTACAGCCTGCTTGGCGGCGGTATGGGTCCGGAAGTGCTCGACGACGATCTCGGCCTTCTGGGCCAGGTTCAAAGGGTGGAGAGAGACAAACCGGGCGACGGCCCCGACGGGCCTTGGGCGCCTCGTAGGTGGGATCGTCGGCGACGGCCTTCTCGATCCTCCAGTAGGTCTGGTAGGTGACGTGGTTGGCCAGCACGTCCAGGATGAAGCCTTCCTCGATAGCCTGACGCATCGAGTAGAGGTGGAACGGCTGGTACTTGCCGGTCTCGGGATCAAGGGTGCCGAACATCTCCAGAGTCCGGGCCTTGGGCGTCGCGGTGAAGGCGAAGAACGACAGGTTGGCCTGCCGGCCCCGGGCGCCG
>DAHWPS010000135.1:0-103232 GCA_027342785.1 Acidimicrobiaceae bacterium | reverse complement strand
TCTCTATACGCAGACGGCTCGCCGCTTCGTCGACCAGGTCGATGGCTTTGTCCGGGAGGAAGCGACCGGTGACGTAGCGATCGGACAGCACGGCCGCCGCCACCAGTGCGGCGTCTTGGATCCGCACACCGTGATGGACCTCGTAGCGCTCCTTCAGCCCCCGGAGGATGGCCACGGTGTCCTCGACCGAGGGCTGGTCGACGAAAACCTGCTGGAATCGCCGTTCCAACGCCGCGTCCTTCTCGATGTACTGGCGGTACTCGTCGAGGGTAGTCGCGCCGATCAGGCGGAGCTCGCCGCGGGCCAGGAGCGGCTTGATCATGTTCCCGGCATCCATCGCCCCTTCGGCCGCGCCGGCCCCGACGATGGTGTGCAGCTCGTCGACGAACGTGACGACCTCTCCTTCGGCGTCGGTGATCTCCTTCAAGACCGCCTTCAACCGCTCCTCGAACTCACCCCGGTACTTGGCGCCGGCAACCATCGACCCGAGGTCGAGCGCGATGACGCGCTTGTTCTTCAGCCCCTCGGGGACGTCGCCGTCGGTGATCCGGTTCGCGAGGCCTTCGACGATGGCCGTCTTGCCCACGCCAGGCTCACCGATGAGCACTGGGTTGTTCTTGGTACGGCGCGACAGGACCTGGATGACCCGGCGGATCTCCTCGTCCCGGCCGATCACCGGGTCGAGCTTCCCCTGGTGGGCCAGCTCGGTCAGGTCCCTCCCGTACTTCTCCAGCGCTTGGAAGGTCTCCTCGGGGGTGGTCGAGGTCACCCGATGGCTGCCGCGCACCTGGCGCAGGGCGGCCAGCAGGTCCGGGCGCGGCACCCCGAGCAGCTCGGAAAAGGCCAGGAGGAGGTGCTCGACCGAGAGGTACTCGTCGCCCATGTCCCGCCGCATCTCGTCGGCCTGCTCCAGCCCTTCGCGCGCATCGCGAGACAGCGTGGGCTCCGATCCGCCCACGGCCCGGGGCAGCCGGGAGAGCTCCTGTGTGAGGCGGCCGACGACCTGGTCGGGCGCCACGCCCACCTTCTCCAGCAATGGACGCGAGATGTTCTCGGGCTGCGCCAGCACCGCTGCGAGGAGGTGCGCCGGCGCGACTTCGGCATGGTGCGAAGCCGCGGCTCGCTGCGTGGCGGCCGAGAAGGCCTCCCGGGTCTTGACCGTCCAGCGTTCCGGGTCGAGCGCCATGCCCTCAGCTCCTCGAGCTCCGCGCCCGCAGGCGGCGGGCGACATCCAATGGGACCGGTGCCTGGTTGACGGGTACGAGGTCCCGGCGATATTGGCGGTGGGTGCGCTCGACCGCCTCGCGGGCCTCGGCTCGCACCCGGCTCAGCTCTGCTTCGAGGCGGGACACCTCGGCCTCGAGGGCCAGGACCCGCCGCACCCCTTCGAGGTTGAGACCCGCCGCCGTGAGCTCTTGGATGCGGCGGAGGCGCTCCAGGTCGCGATCGGAGAAGCGCCGGCTGCCCCCGCTGGTGCGCGACGGGTCGAGCAGTCCCCGGCGCTCGTAGACCCTGAGCGTCTGGGGATGGACGCCGGCCAGCTCGGCTGCCACCGAGATGACGTAGAGAGCCCTGCCGTCGTCGGTCGATGGGGTACGAGCTGTGCCGGGGGTACCCGTCCGGAGGCGCCAAGGAGCCTGCCCCGCCGTCATCGGGACTTCCCCTTGCCCGCTGCATCGCGCTCACCGCCGGGAGCGGTACCCGAGCCGGCGCGGTTGGCGTCACGCGCACCGTCACGCGCACCGTCGAGCGCCTGGTCGAGCGCCTCGACGGCGGCCCGCTGCTCATCGGTCATCGCCTTGGGCACCTGCACCTCCACCCGCACGAGCAGATCGCCCGGGCCGGCTCCGTTGCGCCCTCCCCCGCTCGGCACGCCCCGGCCCTTCACACGCAAGTGGGTCCCGGGCTGGGTTCCCGGCGGCACTCGCAGGGTCACGGGCTCGTCCAGCGTGGGCACCGTGATCGTGCTGCCGAGAGCCGCCTGGGGGAACGTGACGGGCACGGTGATCGTCAGGTTCCGGCCACGGCGCCCGAAACGCGCGTCCTTCCCGACTCTCACGACCACGTACAGATCACCCGGCGGAGCAACACCCTGGCCCGGCGAGCCACGGCCTTTGACCCGGATCCGCTGGCCGTCCTCTACGCCGGGGGGGATGCGCACCTTCACTTTGCGGGTCCGGCGCTCCGTCCCGGTTCCCTTGCACGTCGGGCACGGGGTGTCGACCGTGACACCCCGTCCGTGGCAGACCGGGCACACGGTGCTGAGGGAGAAGAGGCCCTGGTTGTCGTCGAGGGTGCCCTTCCCTCCACAGCGCTCACACGGATGGGTCCCCGTCCCCGGTGCGGCGCCGCTACCCGAGCACGTGTGGCAGACGACGTCCTCGGTCACGTTCACCGTGGCCGTCACCCCGCGCACGGCGTCGGCGAACTCCAAGTGCAGCTCGGTCTCGATGTCGGCGCCCCGCTGCGGGGCGCGCGTCCGCCTTCGCGTGCTGCGGCTCCCGCCGAACAGACCGCCGAAGAGATCACCCAGGTCGCCGAGGTCCTCGACTCGGAACGTGCCCCCGGTCCCCCCTGGACGGCCGAACCCCCCGGCACCGGTCCCTCCGAACCCGCCGGCGATCGGGCCGAGGCGCCGCACCTCGTCGTACTCCTTGCGCCGGACCGGATCGCCGAGGACGTCGTACGCCGAGGAGATCTCCTTGAACCGGTCTTCGGAACCGGGATTGGCATCGGGGTGGTAGCGCTTCGCCAGCTGGCGGTAGGCCTTGGTGATCTCCTTGGCCGAGGCCGTCGAGGAGACGCCGAGGACCTGGTAATAGTCCTTCTCGAACCATTCGCGCTGGGCCGCCATCGCTTCAGCTCACCCCCGGACGCGCACCATCGCCGGCCGCAGCACCTGTCCCCTCCAGCGATAACCGGCTCGGAGCACCTCGTCGACGGCCAGCGCCGGGACCGGTGCCGGCTCGGGCTCACGTGCTGGGGTATCTCCATCGTCGGGTGCGCCGGTGCTGTGGTGGGGTGCGCCGGCCTGCTCGGGGACGCCGGTGCTGTGGTCGGGGGCGCCGGGCGCGTCGGAACGTTCCGCCGCGTGGGCGACGGCGTCGTGGACTTCGGGGTCGAACTCGACCCCCGCGGCGTCCACGCGCTCGAGGCCTTCCTTTCCCAGGATGTCGAGCATCTGGGACCGTGCCTGCTCGAGGGCCCCCGCCTCCTCGGCAGGGTCCCGTTCGGTGGCGCCGGTCAGATGGGCGAGCGCCAGGTCCAGCGTGTCGAGGACCGGAAAGACCTTGGCCACCAACGAGGCCGCCGCACGCGCCTCCTGCTCCTCCTGCTGGCGCTGCACCCGCTTGCGGTAGTTCTCGAAGTCCGCCTGGAGACGCTGGAGCGCGCCCAGGTACTCGTCTCGTTCAGCCCGCAGATGATCGACGGTGGCCGCGCTGTCGCCTGAAGAGAACCCCTCGGTCTCTCGGGCGCCGTGCTCGGCCTCGGGTCCGGCAGGCACCCCGACGGCGATCCCGTCGTCGACCGGGTCCGCCAGGTCCTCGGTCCGTTCCGGCCATAGACCGGTCTCCGGGCCGCGTTCGTGGTGGGCCGCGGCCCTGTCCTCGGGCGCCGGCTCAGAGCGGAAGGTCATGGCTCGTCGACGATCTCGGCGTCGACCACCTCGTCTTCGGACGGCTCGTCGGAAGAGGCGCCCGACCCGGCCGACGCATCGGTCTCACCGGCAGATGACGCCGACTGTGAGGCCTGCTCGTAGAGCCGCTGCGAGAAGCTCTGGCTGGCAGTGAGCAACTTCTCGGTCGCGGTCTTGATCGCCTCGACGTCCGTACCTGCCAGTGCATCCTTGACACCCTGGAGCGCCGCGGAGACGTCCTCTTTCTCGGTGCCCTCGAACTTGTCGCCTTGATCCCGTAGCAGCTTCTCGGTCTGGTACACGAGGGTGTCCGCGCTGTTGCGGACCTCGGCCTCCTCGCGGCGGCGGCGGTCCTCTTCGGCGTGAGCCTCGGCATCTCGGACCATGCGTTCGATGTCATCCTTGGCCAAGGAGGACTGCCCGGTGATCGTCATGGACTGCTCCTTGCCGGTGGCCTTGTCCTGAGCCGACACGTGGGTGATCCCGTTGGCGTCGATGTCGAACGTCACTTCGATCTGAGGGACGCCGCGGGGAGCCGGTGGCAGGTCGACGAGCTGGAACTTGCCCAGGGTCTTGTTGTACATGGCCATCTCGCGCTCGCCTTGGAGCACGTGGATCTCCACCGACGGCTGGTTGTCCTCGGCAGTGGTGAAGACCTCGGACCTCTTGGTCGGGATGGTCGTGTTCCGCTCGATGAGGCGGTGCATGACTCCGCCTTTCGTCTCGATCCCCAAGCTGAGCGGCGTCACGTCGAGGAGGAGGACGTCTTTGACCTCGCCCTTCAGCACACCAGCCTGGACTGCAGCACCGACGGCGACCACCTCGTCGGGGTTGACGCCCTTGTGCGGCTCCTTGCCGGTGAGCGACTGGACGAGCTCCTGGACGGCGGGGATCCGCGTGGAACCTCCGACCATCACGACGTGGTCGATGTCCGAGGTCTTGAGCCCGGCATCCTTGATCGCAGCCTCGAACGGCCCCTTGCACGACGCGACCAGCTCGGCGGTGAGCTCGTTGAACTTCGCCCGAGTGAGCTTGACGTCGAGGTGCTTGGGTCCCTCTGAGGTCGCGGTGATGAAGGGCAGGTTGATCTGGGTCTCCTGAACGCTCGACAGCTCGATCTTGGCCTTCTCGGCGGCCTCCTTGAGTCGCTGCATGGCCATCTTGTCGCCCGACAGGTCCACGCCTTCGGTGTCCTTGAACGTCTTGACCAGCCAGTCCATCACGCGCTCGTCCCAGTCGTCCCCACCGAGGTGGGTGTTGCCCGACGTGGACTTGACCTCGAAGACCCCCTCGCCGATCTCGAGCACCGAGACGTCGAACGTCCCACCGCCGAGGTCGAACACGAGGACGGTGCGGTCGCTCTCCTCTTTGTCGAGGCCATAGGCGAGCGCGGCCGCGGTCGGCTCGTTGATGATGCGCAAGACCTCCAGCCCGGCGATCTGGCCTGCCTCTTTGGTGGCGGTTCGTTGCGCATCGTCGAAGTACGCCGGCACCGTGATCACGGCTTGGGTCACAGTGTCTCCCAAGTAGGCCTCGGCATCCCGCTTGAGCTTGCCGAGAATACGGGCCGAGATCTCCTGGGCGGTGTAGCCCTTCCCGTCGATGTCGACCTTCCACGACGTCCCCATGTGGCGCTTCACCGAACGAATGGTCCGCTCGGGATTGGTGATCGCCTGACGCTTCGCTACCTCGCCGACCAGTACCTCTCCGGTCTTGGAGAAGGCGACCACCGACGGGGTGGTCCTCCCCCCCTCGGCGTTGGGAATGACGACCGGTTCCCCGGCTTCCATAACGCTCACCACCGAGTTCGTGGTCCCGAGATCGATTCCGACTGCCTTGGGCATCGCTACTCCCATCTTTCCGGTCTGTCTTGCCTGTGTGCCGGCTGCGCCGACTCTACTAACCAGCAGTATAGCAAAGTTGAGCCGGGCTGATGCATGTTTTCTATATCTTTCCCACTGCTTCCGGAAGATCTGCGGTCGGATCCTGCCGGAGCGCTACGCTTGTCAAGTGCCCGACCTGGTGCTCCTCCGCCACGGCGAATCGGAATGGAATGCCGCGAACCTGTTCACCGGCTGGCACGACGTCGGGCTCACGCCCGCCGGGGAGGCGGAGGCCATCCGGGCGGGCCGGCTCCTGGCTGCGCAAGTCGATCTGGACCTCGCCGCCGTCCACACCTCGGTCCTCACCCGTGCGATCCGCACGGCCGAGCTGGCTCTCGCCACCGCCGGGCTGAGCTGGTTACCGGTTCGCCGGCACTGGCGCCTGAACGAGCGCCACTACGGGGATCTCCAGGGCAAGAACAAGGAAGAGACCGCGCGTGCCTACGGGGCCGACCAGGTGCGGATCTGGCGCCGCAGCTACGACACCCCCCCGCCCCCGCTCCCCGGGGGCGACCCGCGCCGCGCGGATCTCGATGCTCGTTACCGCGATGTCCCGGCCGAGGCGCTGCCATCGACCGAATGCCTGGCCGACGTCGTCAGCCGGATGCTGCCCTACTGGCAGGACGTCATCGTCCCGGACCTCTTCGTCGCCGGCGCTCGAGGCTCGGCGGTACTGGTCGTGGCGCACGGCAACAGCTTGCGGGCCCTACGCAAGCACATCGACGGCATCCCCGACGCCGACATCGTGGACCTCGAGATACCGACCGGCCTGCCCTACCGCTACCGCCTCGACGGCGACCTCTCGGTGATCGACGCCGGTTACCTTGGCAGCGACTGACCAGACCCGTGAGAACCCGAGTGCCCCAGTCGGACCGGGTGGGCCGAACCCCGCTAGTGCCCCACTTGGACCGGGTGGGCCGAACCCACTGGTCTAGAGCGCGTCGGTTCCGCGCTCGCCGGTCCTGACCCGTACGATCGTCTCGATCGGGAGCACCCAGACCTTGCCGTCACCGATCTTGCCGGTGGCGGCCGAACCGACGATCGCGTCGACCACCTCGTCGGCCTGCTCGTCGTCGACGGCGATCTCGATCCGGATCTTCGGCACGAAGTCCACTTCGTACTCCGCACCGCGGTACACCTCGGTGTGCCCTCGCTGCCGACCAAACCCCTGTGCCTCGGTGAGCGTCATGCCGTGCACGCCCATGTTCTTTAGCACCTCTTTCACGTCGTCCAGCTTGAACGGCTTCAGAACGGCAACCACGAGCTTCACGCCTGTGCTCCCTTCAGTTCATTCCTCGACACACTTCCCCACCTCTCCGAGCGCTGCCCACCCGTAACCGTACCCACATCCACCGTGCGTCCCCGACTACTCACGGTCGACCAAGGAGGTCATGGCCGAGACTCGTTCGGCGAAGGTCTCTTGGGGGTAGACCTCTTCGTCGTGGATCGCCACGTCACCGATCTCCAGGACTGCATCCTTTTCTCGCAGCCCCCGGCAGACCAGCTTGGTGATCGTGGCCAGGATCACCGTCATTGCTGCCGTGAAGCAGATGATCCACACCGCGGCCAGGAACTGCTCCCACTCCTGGTGCCACGAACCCGTATAGAACAGTCCGTTCACGACGACCGATGGCGTCTTGCCCACACCGATGTACTCGACCATTCCCGGATCGGCCAGGAAGCCGACGAGAAGACCACCCACCAGTCCGGCGATGCCATGGGTGTAGACCACCCCGAGGGCGTCGTCCACCTTGGAGAACGGGCGGACACGGGAGAGGTAGTTCCAGGCCACCCACACGATGGTCGAGCAGATGAGACCGACCAGGATGGCGCCATAGCCGTCCACCCACCCAGCCGAAGGGGTGATCCCGACCAGACCGCAGATCATCCCGTTGATGGCGCCGAGGAAGGTCGGCTTGCGCTGGCGGGTGCCGACCATGTCCCAGAACATCCAGGTGAGAAGGCCTGCCGCGGTCGCCAAGTTCGTGTTGAGGACGGCCGAAGCAGCGTCAACTCCGGCGTAGAACGGGTCGCCGCCGTGGAACCCGTTCCAGCCCAGCCACAGGATGCCGGCCCCCACCGCCACCAGCATGAGGTTGTGGGGGACGCCGTGGTCACGGTCTCGCTTCAGTCGAGGCCCGACCATCCACGCCAGGACGAACCCGGTGACCCCGGCGGCCAGGTGGATGACGTACCCGCCGGAGTAGTCGACGGCGCCCTTCATGGCGAAGAACCCGCCACCCCACAAGAGCTTGGCGTTCACCGCGTAGACGAAGGTGATCCACAGGGGGACGAACAGCAACCACGCCTTGAACTTCATCCTCCCGAGAATGCTTCCGAGGAACAGCAGCGGGGTGATCGCTGCGAAGACCACCTGGAAGTACGCGAGGGTTGCGTTGGGGAAGTGGAATGGCACGTCGGTCTGCGCCAACGAAGTCGCCTGGTTCTGTTCGCCGAAGTGGCTGGTGATCGGCCACGGCTTGCCGACCAGATTGTTGAAGAAGCCGGTCCCGTGAGCGCCGAACAGTCCGAACGTCTGGCTGGAGAACCCCATGTTGTATGCCCAGAGCACCCAGACGATAAGGACCATGCTGAATCCGGCAAAGGCCATGAGCATGGTGTTGACCACCCACTTCCGCTGGACGAGCCCTCCGTAGAGGACGGCCAGGCCCGGCAAGCTCATGAGGCCGACCAGGGTCGCCGCCACGAGCTGCCAGGTATTGTCGCCGGAATTCAGCCAGTGGGGATAGGGGATGTACGCGGCCACGGTCTGCACGCCTCGAGCTCCTCTCGCAGTGGTCTTCAGTCGTCTTCAGTGGCTCTGGCGACGGGTGGATGCCCCAGTGGCAAGAGCACACCCGGATCACCCACCGCTGAACTTCGCTTGCCGCCGACAGTATGGAGAGGGCTGGTTTCCGGCCTGCTACGTCGATGTTTCGAGCATGTGAACAGCGGCCTCCGGCACCCTCGGCGATCTCGGCTTCCCTCGGCCCTCGGCCCTCGGCGCACGGGCTCGAGGTTGCCGGCAACGTGCCCGGGGGGCGGGAGCACAGTCGGCCGAGCATGCGCGCCGATGTGGCGCTACCCTCTCTCCATGGCGAACGGACCCCATGACCTCGACCTCTCGCAGATCTGGCTGTTCTCCACGTGCTCCGCACGTGAGCTGCGAACGATCCGCCGAGCCCTCGAAGAGGTCGCCGTCCCTCCGGGTCGGATGCTCTGTGAAGAGGGGACCATCGGACGGGAGTTCTTCATCATCGTCGAAGGGCAGGCGGCGGTGCGTCGGCGAGGACGGCGCATCGCCACTCTCGGCCCAGGGCAGTACTTCGGCGAGCTCGCGCTCTTGGACCGTCGGCCACGTTCGGCCACGGTCGTCTCGGAGACCGAGATGCTCCTCTTGGTGCTTGGCCAACGTCAGTTCAACGGAGTTCTCGATGCCGTCCCACAACTGGCCCGCAAACTGCTGGCTGCGACGGCCACCCGGCTCCGCGAGTCCGACGCCAAAGCGGCATCACTCATCTCGCACTGAGAATCGCTCGGACCAGTGGACCTGCCCGCAGCGTTGGCATTTGCCGAGCAGCGGCATCAGGGCGTCTTGGCAACGATCCGGCGCGACGGTCGTCCGCAGCTCTCGAACATCCTCTATGCCATCGACGAGGGGTTCGCTCGGATCTCGGTGACCGAGACCCGAGCCAAGACTCGAAACCTCCAACGTGATCCTCGGGCGTCGCTCTACGTGGTGGGGGAGAACTTCTGGTCGTACGTGGTGCTCGACGGCGATGTCGAGCTCTCCGAGGTCGCCAACGAGCCGCGTGATGCCACCGTCGAGCAGCTGATCGCCTTGTACAGGCGAATACGCGGTGAGGAGCACTCCGACTGGGACGAGTACCGCAAGGTCATGGTCGAAGAGCGCAGGTTGGTCGCGAGCCTCCGGATCGAACGCGCCTACGGGATGATCGGCCGCTGAGCGGCGCTTCGGGCTGCGCGAAGCGCCGCCGCTGCGACCTTTGCTCGACGTCCGGCGACCGGGTCCGTTGCCATGTCCTGGTGGCCGCCCATGGCGATCCCGGTTGCTCAGGGAGCCCGGGACATTTGCCGGCCACGAGCTCATCGAATTGGACACCTGCCCAACAAATGGGGGCCTTCCCGTGATACCCTGGGCCGTGTCGCAAACAGGGGTTGCGCAAGCACGCGCGGCGCTTTCGCCACGGGATCGTGGGCGCGCCGGTCCTTCGCCGAACCACCTGGCCAAGCGAGACGAGATCGTCTCGGCTGCGGTGGAGGTGCTGCTGCGAGATGGGGTGCACCGGTGTACGGCCCGCGCCATCGCAAGTGCCGCGGGTGTCTCCAAGGGCGCCGTCCACTACTACTTCCGTGATGTGGACGAGATCGTCGATATGGCAATGGCGCAAGCGACCCGGGGATGGATCTCGTGGCTACGCAGTGCCGCTGCGCAGGCTTCACCAGCTCAGCCTCGACCAGCGGAACGCTTCTGGCGGGTGATCATCGCCTCGCTGGAGCCGTTTGCCCATGGCGACCGTACGCTCATGCCTCTGTGGCTGGACTACTGGGCAGCGTGCACGAGAGCCCGGCGGACCGAACCGCTTCGCACCGTGCACGGTCTACTCACCTCATATATCGCCGAGCTCCTGTCGGACGCCGGAGTGTCGGGAGCCTCCGAACGCTCGCTCGTCGTGACCTGCTACCTGTTCGGCGCCGGTATGCAAGAGCCCGTACGCGGCGTCGACGTCGCGACCGTGGTCCAGCATGTCGCCCTCCTGAGCGGCGTGGACCCTTTGCCGGGTTGAGTGGACGAGGCTGGACACTTGTCCTAATATTTTGGGCACTTGACCAATGAAATGGAGGAGCTCGTGATGACGACACCGAGGGCGCCCAAGGGCTCCCGGCATGGTTCGAGCCCACGCTTTGTGATCGTGGGTGCGGGGATGGCCGGGGTGCTGAGCGCTATCCAGCTCCACAACGCCGGGCTCACCGACTTCACTGTGTACGAAAAGGCCGACCGTTTGGGCGGCACGTGGCGAGAGAACACCTACCCCGGAGTGGCGTGCGATGTGCCATCGCACCTCTACAGCTACTCGTTCGCACCCAATCCGGACTGGAGCCGCGTGTTCTCCCCCGGTCCCGAGATCGCGGCGTACTTCGAAGATGTCGCCCGCCGGTACGGCGTGGAGAAGTACATCGAGTACGACACCGAGGTGAGCCGTCTCACGTTCCGGGACGGTGGGTGGGATGTCGAGACGGCCTCGGGCAAAAAGGATCGAGCAGACTTCGTCATCGCCGCGACCGGGGTCCTTCACCACCCTGCGTACCCGGACATCGCAGGGTTGGATCAGTTCGCGGGTCCTGTCTTCCACAGTGCACGCTGGGACCACGGCGTGCCCCTGACAGGTTGCCGCATGGGCGTGGTCGGAACGGGATCGTCGGCCGTGCAGATCGTCACCGCTGCCGTCGAGACTGTCGGCAAGCTCACCATGTTCCAGCGCACCCCTCAATGGGTGCTCGGTGTTCCCAACCCACCTATCGAAGAAGAGCAGCGCCGGTTGTTCCGCGAAGACCCCTCCGCGATGCAGGCGCTCCGTGACGAGCTTGCCCACACGTTCGAAGCGAACTTCGCCAATGCCGTCGTCGACGCGGACTCCGCCGAGGTCAAGCTCCTCGAAGAGCTGTGCGTCGCCAATCTCGAGTCCAACGTCAGCGATCCTGAGCTCAGGGCGAAGCTGCGGCCGTCGTACCGGGCGGCGTGCAAGCGTCTGATCGTCTCCCCCGGTTTCTACCAGGCGATCCAGCACCCCAATGCGCGCCTGGTGACCGACCCCATCGACCACGTCGAGGCGCGCGGCATCCGGACCAAAGATGGGGTGCTCCACGAGCTCGATGTGCTTGTCCTTGCGACGGGCTTCCGTGTCGACCGGTTCATGCGCCCGATCGAAGTGACCGGGCGCGACGGCATTGCTCTCGACCAGCTATGGGCAGACCGTCCCAGCGCGTACCTCGCGATCTCCATCCCGGATTTTCCAAACCTGTTCATGCTCAACGGCCCAAACGGACCTGTGGGGAACTTTTCGCTTATCGATGTCGCCGAGCTTCAGTTTTCGTACATCATGCAGCTCGTCGACCAGGCGTGTACCAACGGGCTCCACCTGGTGAGCGCCAGCGCGAGCGCGGCCGAGCGGTTTGAAGCTGAGCGTGTGGAAGCAGCGAAGCGAACGGTGTGGGTGACCGGGTGCCGGAGCTGGTACCTCGATGACCGCGGCGTCCCTGCGGCGTGGCCATGGAGCTTCGACCGGTTCCGTGAGGAGATGGCGCGACCGCGCATGGAAGATTTCGAGCTGGTCAAAATCTGAGCCATCCGCTCCAAGGTGATGGTCGGCGACCACCCTGGGCGGGCCAACGACTGGCCCTGAGGCTCCAGCGGTCGCCGGCGTTCGCCCGCTCCCCAAGGCACGGTGTACCGTCGTCGACGTCCGATGACCGGGCATGCCAACGATCGGGCTCCGAGGTGTCACGAGGAGCACATGCGGATCGCCCGATGCACACTCGGGGAAGCAGCGAGACAGGGTACGGAGGATCTATGGTCGAGGAGCCTGCCAGGCACGAGCACGCGACATTTGCATCGATCGGTGCTTGCAAGTGCGCAGTCACCGATTTCGAGGACGCGTCACGGGGAAAGGTGTTGGTGCCATGAAGGTGACCAGGTTCCACCACATGTCGGTCAATGTCCACGACGCGCCGCTTGAGGACGTGGCTCGCTTCTACCGTGACGTCTTCGGGCTCGCCGACCTTCCTCGACCGGAGATCCCCGGGGTCCCGGGCCACTGGCATGGCGTAGGGGACCAAGAGCTCCACCTGGTCGCCGCACCTCCGGCTGGGAGCGGCATCGACCCCACCGGTACCCACTTCTGCGTGGCTGTGGATGATCTCGATCGGGCGGTGTCCGAGCTCGAAGAGCGGCAGATCCCCTATCTCCGCGCCGTCCAGGGAGCTGGCACGGTCCAGATTTGGGTCGTCGACCCGGCAGGGAACACCATCGAATTGCAGCAGGATCCCGAGAGCCGATGAGCTCTGTCCCCTATGGGCGGCCAGTGCGGGCGGCAATTGTGGGGCTCGGCCGCATCTACGACTTGAACGTGCTGGCCTACAGGGACATCCCCGATGTCGAAATTGTGGCCCTTGTTGACCCCGATCCGGATCGCCGGGCGGATCGAGGGCGCGAGTGGCCTCACGCCGCGCAGATGTCGTCGGTCGCCGAGCTGGCGGCAAGCGGTGTGGAGGTGGACGCTGTCGAAGCCCTGCTCCCCACCCCCCTGCACACCGATGGCGTCGTGGAGATGCTCGACGCCGGCTGGCACGTGAACCTCCAAAAGCCCATGTGCGACGACCTGGCCGGTGCCCGCCTCATGCTCGATGCCGCCGAGCGTAATGACCGTGTCTTGCGGGTGATGGAGAACTACGTGTTCTACGAGCCACTCGTGAAGCTCAAGGAGATCGTGCACTCCGGGGAGATCGGCGAGGTCGCCGGCTATCACATGAAGATGGTCGGGAGCGGAAGGGGTGGTTGGGAGGTCCCAGCCAGCTCGTACCAGTGGCAATTCGCCCACATGCAGGAGGGGCGCGGGATCCTGGTCTTCGATGACGGCTGGCACAAGTTTGCCACGGCGCTCTGGCTCTTCGGCCCGGTCCGAGAGGTGCGGGCCTGGATCGGCACGACCGAGATCGTCCCGGGGATCGCGCTCGATGCTCCTTCGTCGATCGTCTGGGAGCACGAGAACGGGATCCGCGGCGTCTGGGACATCACGCTGGCAGTCGACATGTACCTGAGGTCGGATTACTACACGAACGACGAGCGGTGGGAGGTGACCGGCCGCAAAGGGTTCGCGCGGGTCAACCGATGCACCGGACGGGGGATCCAGCAGCCCAGCCTTGAGGTGTACGTCGACGGCGAGACGCGCAGTTACCATGCGCTCGACGACGACTGGGCCAGCAGCTTTCGCGCTTCAGGGCGACACTGGCTTCGCTGGCTCCACGACGGCCATGGACCACTGCTCTGGAGCGGTGAGGAGGCCCAGGAGATCCTCCGTCTCATCCTCGCGGCCTACGCCAGCAGCGCAGCCGGCGGGTCCGGTGTCGATCCCCGCACTCTGGGGTGACATCCGATTGACCGGCCACGCTTGGGCGTCGGCAGGCACTGGACGCCGGTACGAGCTCAGCGCCGGCAAGCGACTCGGGACGCGGTTCAGTCCGGACCCGGGTCAGCCGACACCCCGGCGGGCTCCGTGAGTGACTCTTCGACGAGCTGAGAGAGGTCCAGTACGCGGACGTCGTCCTCCTTGGCATTGGCCCGCACGGCGTCGTCGAGCATGATCATGCAGTACGGGCAGGCAGTGGAGACGACGTCGGCCCCGGTGCCCAGGGCTTCGGCCGTGCGATCCATGTTGACCCGGGTCCCGATCGTCTCTTCCAACCACATCCGCGCTCCTCCGGCTCCGCAGCAGAACCCTCGTTCACGGCACCGCTTCATCTCCACCTGGCGAACCCCTGGTATCGCGTCGATGACTGATCGAGGCTCGTCAAACACACGGTTATGACGGCCGAGGTAGCACGGATCGTGGTAGGTGACGGTCCCGGCATAGCCCGAACCGGGCACCAGCTTCTTCTCCGCGACAAGGCGGTCCAGTAGCTCAGCGTGGTGTATCACCTCGAAGTCCCCGCCAAGCGCCGGGTACTCGTTCTTGATCGAATTGAAGCAGTGGGGACAGCTGGCCACGATCTTGGTGGTCTGCGCATCTTTCAGCGTTGCGACATTTGCCTTGGCCTGTTCCTGATAGAGGTACTCGTTCCCGAGCCGACGGGCAGGATCGCCGGTGCACGACTCCTTGGGGCCCAAGATGGCGAAGGTCACACCTGCCCGGTGCAACATCCTGGCAGTTGCCTGTACGCCCTTTCTGGCACGTTCGTCCAACGCACCGGCGCATCCCACCCAGTACAGGTACTCCACGTCGTCGGGAATGGTGCCGGTCACCACCGGGATCTCGAAGTCGAGGGCCTCGGTCCACTCGGTGCGCTTCGCCTGGCCAAGCCCCCAGGGGTCGCCCTGATTTTCGATGTTCCTCAACATCAAGCCCGCCTCGGAAGGGAAGCGCGACTCCATCAGCACCTCGTAGCGCCGCATGTCCACGATCGCGTCGATGTGCTCGATGTCGACAGGACACTGCTCGACACATGATCCGCACGTGGTGCACGACCACAGCACGTCGGGGTCGATGGTGAATGGAACGAGGGTCTTGGGCTCCTCGATGACGCCACCGGCGGCACCGTTACCGACCTCGCATTCCTTCGCCTCTCCTGCCGCACCTGCCCTCCCTGCCGCAGACTCCTCCAGGAGCCGGTTCGCCGAGGAGAACATGTTGTCGCGCAGTCCCATGATCAGGAGTTTTGGAGACAGCGGCTTTCCCGTGTTCCATGCCGGACACACCGACTGGCAGCGGCCGCACTCGGTGCAGGTGACGAAGTCCAACATCTGCTTCCAGGTGAACTGCTCGACAAGACCGACACCGAACACGGTGTCCTCAGTCACGTTCTCCATGTCCATGTCGGGCGTCTTGTCGAGCGCTCCAAGTGCTCGCGGCCGGCGGGAGAACGCAACGTTGAGCGGTGCCGCGAAGATGTGGAGATGCTTGGAGTAGGAGACAAAGACAAGAAACCCAGTGATGACTGCAACATTCAAGATCAGAAAGACGGTGGCAAGGACGCTGTTCACACCGCTGCCGAGCGGGCGGAGCGCATTCCCCACGAGGTGTGAGGCAAATGCCCAATCGTCATAGGGGAACTGGGTCGGATGGGTGGCGACCTGCGCACCGCGGTAGAGAAGCAGGGTGACCATCACGCCGGCGATCATGAGCAGGGTGACCCATGCAGCTCCGGTGTGGGAGCCATAGAAGCGTGACTGGCGTTCCTTCCTGGCGGGAGCGTTCTTGATCCGTATCACGGTGAACACGACGAGAGCGCAGAGGACGGCGACGGCGAAGAAGTCCTCGAGGAACCCTATCCATGCCCACCTTCCAATCCCCGGGATGTGGAAGTTCTTCTGAAAGAGGTCGCCATACGCCTCGATGATGGTGAGAAGGAGGATGGTGAACCCCCACATCGTGAAGAAGTGCGCCGTCCCCGGTACGGTCCACTTGAGAAGCTTTCGCTGTCCAGCAACTTCGGTCAGCTCGGCTTCGGCCCTCCGGAAGATGTTTCCCCGGGTCCGATCCGGTGCCGGTTGGCCAGCACGCACCAGTCGTGACAGCCAGTAGAACCTCCGGCCAGCGATGGCCAGCGCCACCACCGTGATGGCCATTCCAAAGGCGATCCTTATCGGCACTGCCCCTCCTTAGGCTTTTTTTCGTCCATTGGTACGTCACATTGCGATCGTCTGGCGATGCTCGTTTTCGCTGAGCGCTTGCGAGAAGCGAACATGGCGCACGGGCGATGCGCCACTGGATCGTTCATCGACGGAAGTTGTCGGCGTATCGGCTCGGCGTCGGACCCCACTGACCCTGGTACTTCGAACCGAGCCCCGACGAACCATAGGGACGGTCTGCCGGGGTGGACATTCTGAGGAAGCTGATCTGGCCAATCTTCATTCCGGGGTAGACCGTGATCGGGAGGTTGGCCACGTTCGACAGTTCCAAGGTCAAATGACCATCCCAGCCCGCGTCGACGAACCCTGCCGTCGAATGAATAAGAAGACCCAATCGCCCGAGCGAAGACTTGCCCTCCAGTCGAGCGACCAGGTCGTCGGGGAGGTGAACTCGCTCGACGGTCGATCCCAGCACGAATTCTCCGGGATGCAACACCAGCGGGTTCTCCGTACCCACGTCAACCAGCTCCGTCAGGTCCTCTTGATCCTCGCGTACGTCGATGACCCTCTGGGTGTGGTTCCGAAAGAGACGGAAGTACTGGTCGACGTGCAAATCCACGGACGACGGCTGTACACAGTCGTCTCCGAGGGGGTCGATGACGATACGACCAGCGGCGATCTCCTCGCGGATACTGCGGTCAGATAGAACCATGATCCCCAAGACGATAGTGTGGCAGCCGCTCGCGGGCGTAGTTCAGAGGCAGAACATCAGCTTCCCAAGCTGAGAACGCGGGTTCGATTCCCGTCGCCCGCTCTCAACCCCGTGGTGGGTCGTGGTGGGATTCCTGGTGGTGGCTGCCGCGTTGGTTGCCCTCTCGTCGGGACCCTCTCCCATCGCTACCGCCCCGAGTTCAGCGGGTTCGCGGACCACGTGCAAGCTCTCGCCCCAGGTGTCAACGGAGGAGCAAGCGACGGAATCCCAGCCTTTTGGGGCTCGGGAGGAGGAGCGCCCTCAAGCGACATCACGCTTCGGGCGAAGCCTGGTTCGTGATGTAGTCCCTCACGATGCTCAACGGAGCACCTCCGCAGGACCCGACGAAGTAGGACGGCGACCACAGGTGGTCACCCCACAGGTGCTTACGGAGCTGCGGACCAAACTCGGCTCGGAGGTACCTGGAGGAGACGCCCTTCAGGCTGCCGGCCAACGTTGAGAGCCGCACCTGGGGCGGGTATTGGACGAGGAGGTGGACATGGTCAGCCTCGCCGTTGAACTCGGTCAGTGTGGCACCGAAGTCGGCGCACACGTCGCCCATGACCTCGCCCATGCGGTCGAGCATGGCCTGAGAGAACACTCGCCGACGGTACTTGGGGATGAACACCAAATGAGCGTGCAGGTTGTGGACGACGCTCCTGCCCCTGCGTACATTGGGGTCTGGCTGCCATCTCGGTGACATAGACTGAGTATATCTGTCACACCCTCTGTGATAAAATGACGGTGATGTCCAAGCTCGTCGTTCCGGTGAAGCTGGTGCCGGATCGAAAGGTCACCGCCGACCTTGTGTCCACCTTGCGGGCCTGCAACGCCGCGGCGAACCATGTCTCGCAGGTGGCGTGGCACCGGCGCATCTGGCGCAGATTCGACCTGCAAAAAGTCACTTACGGCGACGTCCGCAACAGCTTCGGGCTTGGAGCACAGGCGGCGGTACATGTCGTCAGAAAAGTGGCTGACGCCTACAACTCTGGCAAGCCGGAGTTCCGGCGGACCCGGCAGCGAGCCTTCCGATGGGGTACCGCCCAGCCTTTCGACGCCCGCAACCTGTCCTGGGATCATGCCAACCACATGGTGAGCATCTGGACCGTGAACGGGCGGGCGCAGTCGGTGCCGTTCGTCTGCGCCGACTGGCAGGCAGCACTGCTGGAGGCGAACCAGATCGGCGAGTGTGACCTGCTCTACCGCAACGGCGCCCTCTACTTGTATGCCACGGTATCTGTCCCCGACGCTCCGATGAACGAGGAGCCGACCGGGTTCATCGGGGTGGACCTTGGCATCGTGAACATCGCCACCATGTCCGACAGCACCCGTTGGTCGGGTGCTGAGATCAACCGTGTTCGCCACCGGAACCGGCGCCTCCGGGGCAAACTCCAACAGAAAGGAACCAGATCAGCCAAACGCCTCCTGGCGAAGAGGTCTGGCCGGGAGGCCAGGTTCGCCGCCGACGTCAACCACCGCATCTCCAAGAAGATCGTTGCCGAGGCTGAACGCACCGGGCATGGGATCGCTCTCGAAGACCTCGAGGGCATCCGTGACCGGGTACGGTCCCGCAAGCCCCAGCGGGCAACGCTGCACTCCTGGAGTTTCCACCAGCTCGGGTCGTTCATCGACTACAAAGCAGTCCGAGCCGGTGTGCCGGTGGTCTACGTCGATCCCGCCTACACCAGCCAGCAGTGCTCTGGATGCGGGCACACCCACAAGAAGAACCGGCCCAACCAGGCCACGTTCCTCTGCACCAGTTGTGGCCTGTCGCTGCCGGCCGACTGGAACGCAGCCATCAACATCGCCATGCGCGGTGAAGATGACTGGGCAGTGAGTCACGCTGCCATACGCCACACGGACCTTCCCGCCGCCTAGTACGGCGACCACAGGACTGTGCCCGAAAGGGCCTCCTGGCTACCAGGAGTCCAGACAGCCTGGAAGGCAACTGTGATTGGTGATGCGGAGCCCCGTTGTTGGGGCCGGGCCTA
Organism: Acidimicrobiaceae bacterium; assembly: GCA_027342785.1. Lineage (GTDB taxonomy): Bacteria > Actinomycetota > Acidimicrobiia > Acidimicrobiales > RAAP-2 > JAJYWF01. The sequence continues at coordinate 84,604 of DAHWPS010000135.1, read as the reverse complement.
GCAAGCTCGGCCCTTTTGGGCCGAGTAGTTGACGGTCACCGAATAGGAGGCCATGAGTGTGTCGCCGTCTGTCGAAGCGACCCAGTTGATCGCCGGCGCGGCGTTCTCGGGTGTGGCGGCGTTCTCGGCTGTGACGGAGATCTTGGCCGGGACACCGGACGGTACGAAGTAGCCGAAGATCTGTGGCCTTGGTCACCGGTCCACCAGCCGCTACGACTCCACATACCCCGCCCTCCCCACCGTCTCGGCTCGCCCTGCAGCGGTCGACGAGCGGGCCGAGGTCGGCCACTGGGAAGGCGACCAGGTCCTCGGCGCCTCCAACCGCTCCTCGATCTGCGGCTCACCGAGCGGGTGTCCCGCTCCTCGATCGGGACCACGATGCCCGTGCTGTGCACACGAGGGCGATGCTTGCCAGGCTTGCTGACGGTCTCGATCGGATCCCGTCGACCCCGGTCGCATCGACCAAGCACGGGTCGATCAAGCCGCTTCGATCGTCAACAGCCAGCGCCGACGGAACCTCGTCTCCCAGAGCACTACTGGACGGTACGCTGCTGCCAGCCTGCAGGGATGACTGGCACTGGCCTACCGACACGAAGGAGACCCAGCTCATGCGCTACCGCTCTCTCGGCTCCACCGGGGTCAACGTCAGCACGTACTGCCTCGGCGCCATGATGTTCGGGGCGTTCGGCAACACCGATCACGATGATTCGATCGCGATCATCCACAAGGCACTCGATGCCGGGGTGAACTTCGTGGACTCCGCCGATGTGTACTCGGGGGGAGAGTCCGAGACCATCGTGGGCAAAGCCTTGGCTGGCCGACGCGACAACGTGGTGCTGGCCACGAAGTTCCACGGCCCGATGGGACCCGATCGAAACCAGAAGGGGAACAGCCGCCGGTGGATCATCACCGAGGTCGAATCATCCCTACGGCGCCTTCAGACGGAGTGGATCGATCTGTACCAGGTGCACAGACCTGAGCCAGAGACCGACATCGACGACACCTTGTCCGCCCTCTCGGACCTGGTCCACGCGGGCAAGATCCGATATGCCGGATGTTCGACGTTTCCGGCCGAAGCAATCGTCGAGTCGCACTGGGTGGCTGAGCGAAGGGGTCACGAACGCTTCCGGTGTGAACAGCCGCCGTACTCGATCCTCGCCCGGGGGATCGAGACGTCAGTGCTTCCCACGTGCCAGCGCTACGGCATGGGAGTCATCGCGTGGAGCCCGCTGAACGGCGGTTGGCTGTCGGGAGGCCGGCACCTGAAGGACGAGACCGGGCGCATCCCGCCGAGTCGCCGAGCGGTCATGCTCCCTCGCTTCGACCCCACCACGCCGGCAAGCCAGCGCAAGGTCGACGTGCTCCCTCGGCTCGAAGAGATCGCCGCCGATGCGGGAACGACCCTCATCGGACTGTCCCTCGGGTTCGTGCTGGCACATCCTGGTGTCACGTCGGCCATCGTCGGGCCCCGGACCCACCAGCACCTGGACGGCCAACTTGCTGTGGCCGATGTCCAGCTCGATGACGAGACGTTGGACCGGATCGACGAAGTCGTGCCTCCCGGCGTCAATCTCGATCCTGCCGACGCTGGCTACGTGACCCCGGCGGAGGAGTCGGCGTGGCGGCGGCGCAGGCCAAACGGGAGGCGATAGGCAGCGAGGGGGGCCGGGGGCGGCACGGCGGCACCCGACATCAACTGGTGGTCGGGACCGGCGTCGATCCGGTGACCTCGCGCTTTTCAGGCGCGCGCTCTACCAACTGAGCTACCCGACCAGGCGAACAACGCTATCGCGACCGGGCGGCGGACCTGACGGGATTTGAACCCGCGACCTCCGGCTTGACAGGCCGGCGTGCACTCCAAACTGCACCACAGGTCCTCGGAAGAGCACTCTCTGCCCGGGATCGGTCCTTCGAAGCACTGTCATGCCGCGTTCCGAAGGGCGAACAGCCACTATAGGCCACGCATGCAAGGGGTCGGCCGGCCGGTCCAGCCGGCAGCAGCCGGAGCTGCGCCCCCAACGGGATTTGAACCCGTGTTACCGCCTTGAAAGGGCAGCGTCCTGGGCCGCTAGACGATGGGGGCAGCATCCCGAAATGCGTCACTCCACCTGAGCGCCGGACACCGGGAACGCGAGAGAAGTTATCAGGCGCCGGGGTTCGCTCCGGGCACCAGGTCCGCTTGACGAGCCGATTTGGCCCGTGCCCCAGCACCGCGGGTCGTCGCTTCCGCCCCGGCCCCGCCGGCCACGTCCCCGGCCACAACCTCCCCGGCTACAGCCCCGGCCACCGATTGCTCAAGACGCTCCGACGGGTGGTGAGTGAGCGCCAGCAGGAATTGGACGGTGCCGACCACGAGCACCGTCGCCCCGGCCACGTGGACCTCCACCAGAAGGGCCGGTAGGTGGGTGAAGTACTGGGTGTACCCCACCACCGCTTGGAACATCAACGTGACGACGAGGATCCGGCCAGCTCGACGCACACGTTCGGGCACGTCGACGGCGTGCAGGGCGACGACCATCGCCAGGACGAACCCGACCAGCATGATGGCCAGACTCGCGTGCAGCTCCGCCAGTGAGCGCAGAGAGACCGGTATTCGCTTGGCCGCTACTTGCCCCTGGGCCGATCCGCCGTCGGGCGCGGCGCCCGTCGTTGCCGAGCCGGCGGCCAGCACGATCGCGAGGAGCACCACCATCCCCCGGGCCAGCCACACGAAGGGGTCGGGGACGAGGCGTCTCCCCGAGCCAGGTCGGTAGTCCCGGCTGCAGCGGTGGAGGAGGACGACGGCATCGACCACGAGGGGGAGCGCCGCCAGGAAGTGCACCATGACCACGTACGGATTGAGCTTGGTGTAGACCACGATGCCGCCCATGACCGCCTCGAGCAGGATGCCCCCGACGAGGCCGCCCGAGAGCCAGATCAGGTCGCGGCGCCTGGGCTGGCGGAAGACGGCCGCGAGGAAGGTGAGTCCCACCACGATGGTGAGCAAGACAGTGACCATTCGGTTGCCGAACTCGATAAGCGAGTGAAATCGCAGTGGCGGCGTGAGGTGGCCCCGGAAACAGTCCGGCCAGTCGGCGCAACCCAGGCCAGAGCCGGTCAGCCTCACTGCAGCGCCGGTGACGACGATCAACACGACCATCACCAAGGAGGCGATCGCCAGCCGGCGGAAGGCGGCTGGCGAGACGGTCGGCCAGCGGGTCGCTCGGCCGGCGCCGGGGGAGACAGCAGGTCCGAGCACCGCAGGCATCGTAGTGCCCCCACCGCCGGGCTCCTCCCCACCGCCGGGCTCCCCCCCACCGCCGGGCTCCCCGCCTGGTCCCACGACGGCCCCGCGCCGTAGGCTCGCGGTCGCTATGGCATCCCAGGCACCCGCTCTCCGGGGTCTTCGCAGTATCCGGTCGGGCGGGACCCGGATCGCTCCGTACGTCGCGCTCACCAAGCCGCGCATCATCGAGCTGCTGCTCGTGACCACGCTCCCGACCATGATCGTCGCCAGGCGCGGCATTCCTTCGGTGGGACTGATGGCGGCCACCCTGGCCGGCGGCGCGCTGGCCGCCGGCGGCGCCAATGCCATCAACATGTACGTAGACCGCGACATCGACCGGGTCATGCACCGCACCAGGAACCGTCCGCTGGTCACGGGCGCCGTGACCCCGCGAGCGGCGCTCACCTTCGCCGTCGTCCTCGAAGTGGTGGCCTTCGTCGAGCTGTGGTCGCTGGTGAACCTCCTCTCGGCCGTGCTTGCGGTGTCGGCCACGGCGTTCTACGTGTTCGTGTACACGCTCTGGCTGAAGCGTCGCTCTACCCAGAACATCGTCATCGGCGGAGCAGCCGGCGCTGTGCCCGTTCTCGTGGGATGGGCTGCGGTGACCGGAACGCTGTCGTGGCCGCCAGTGGTGCTGTTCGCCATCATCTTCATCTGGACGCCACCGCACTTCTGGGCCCTGGCCGTCCGCTATCGCGACGACTACGCGGCGGCCGACGTCCCGATGCTCCCGGCCGTGGCATCCCTGGTGCGCACCACCAGAGAGATCCTCTTGTACACCGTGGCGCTGGTGGCGGTCTCGCTCGTGTTCTCCGTTGTGGCCCACATGGGCGCCGTCTACACGGTGGCCGCTGCCATCCTGGGTGCGATCTTCGTCGGCATGGCCGGTCGCCTCTGGGTGAGAGCCCGCGGCGACCGGGCCACCGGTCGTGATGCCATGCGGCTGTTCGGGTACTCGATCACCTACCTGGCCGTGCTCTTCGTCGTCATGGCCGGCGACGTCCTCGTCCGCTCCCACTGAGGTGACCGGCTCGCCCGACCCCGGCCAACCCCACGCCGGCGCGCGGCGTCCCCGGCCAGTGTTCCTCCTCGTCGGCATGGTGCTGGCAGTCGGCCTGGGCGTCGGTCTCTTCACCGGCGTGGGGACCGGAGGCTCCAAAGGCACACCCACCCGCCTCCAGGCCGGCAGTCCCATGCCGGCCTTCACGCTGCCCCGCCTGGGCGGGGGCAGCCGGGTCGGGATCCCCGCCGATGGCGGCTCGGCCGGAAAGCCGGCGGTCGTGCTGTACTTCGCAAGCTGGTGCGGACCCTGCCAGGCCGAGATCCCGGCGCTGGCGGCGCTCTACCGCCACGAGGAGGCGACCCACAGCCACCTGGCGCGGGTCGCGCTGATCGGGATCGACGAGAACGACCCGACGGCCGACGGCTTGAAGTTCGTCCGCTCGGCCGGGGTGACCTTCCCGGTCGGCGTCGACAAGACATTCGCCTCGACGGGTGGTCACTTCGGCTTCACGGGCCTGCCCGACGCGGTCTTCGTGAGCTCGGACGGCGTGATCGCCGCCGTCCACCAGGGCCCGGTGAGCACGTCGCTGCTCACCGGCTGGCAGGACCGCCTGCTCACCGGCGGCTGAGGTCCGGCCCAGCGAGCACCTCACTCCCACCGGAACGTGGCTGCAGCCACGAGCGGCGCGGCGACCGCCCACACCGCGAGCACCACCCAAGCTTCGAGCGGCACCGGCGCCCCGCTCCCGAGCGCGGCGTGCAGCCCGTCGGAGAGCGCCGCCGCCGGCAAGGCCCGCGCCAGGGTTTGGAGCCCCGACGGCAGCTTGCCCACCGGCACGACCATCCCGCCGGCCAGGAGCAGGACCAGGTAGAGCGCGTTCGCCACGGCCAGGTTCAGCTCGGCCTTCAGCACGCCCGCCAGGAGGAGCCCGAGGCCACCGAAGCCCACCGTGGCGAGGAGCGCCACCGCGAGCGCCTCCAAGGCGGCGGTCCCGGCGCCGCCGATCGCTGCCGGCCCCGAAGGAGGATGCCAGCCGAGCCCGTAACCCACCGGCACCAGAACGGCGGCTTGCACGAGCTCCACGAGGACCACCGTGGCGATCTTGGCGGCGATCAGGCGTGGACGGCCCAGCGGGGTTGCCCCGAGCCGCTTCAATACGCCGTAGCCGCGCTCGAAACCGGTCGCGATGCCGAGCGAGACCATCGCCGTCGACATGACGGCCAGGGCGAGCACGCCGGGCACGAAGAACGTCACCGGATGGCGGGCACCGGTCGTCACCACGTGGACGGTCGTGAAGAACACGAGGAACGCCACGGGGATCCCAATCGTGAGCAGCAGCGTCTCACCCCGCCGCAGGGTCATGTACACCTCGGACTCGATCTGGGCCGCGAGCGCCTTCACGGCGACGCCTCTCGTCTCGTATCGCTGCCGTCACCCTCGCCGACCGCGTCGAGGTAGGCCTCCTCGAGGGTCCTGCCGGAGCGGAGATCGGTCAGAGCGAGCTCCCGGTCGGCCAGCCACGCGGCCAGGGTCGCGGTGAGCACCGGGGTCGCCCTCGCCCGTACCACGTAGCGACCGGGCTCCTCCTCTGTCACCGGGACGCCGAGCGCGTCGGCGAGGCTGCCCGCGTCCAGGCCGGCCGGCGCGCCAAACCTCACGATCTCCTGCCCGCCCGCTGCCAGACCGGCGGGCGTCCCTTCTGCCACCACCTGCCCGTGCCGGAGGATCACCACCCGGTCGGCCATCCTCTCGGCCTCGGACAGCTCGTGGGTCGTGAGCAGGACTCCCACACCCTCTGCGGCGAGGCCGGCCACCACCCGGCGGATGTCCTGGCGGCCCTCGGCGTCCACCCCGGCCGTGGGCTCGTCCAAGAAGACCGCCTCGGGCCTGCCCACAAGGGCGAGCGCCAGCGACAGGCGCTGCTGCTCGCCGCCGGAGAGATGGCGCCACGGGGTGCCCGCCACCGGCGAGAGCGACACCAGGTCCAAGAGCTCTTCGGGGTCCCTCGCCCGCTGGTAGTAGGCGGCGAACAGGCGGAGGGCCCGGCGCGGGCCGAGCATCGGGTACACCCCTCCTCGCTGGAGCATCACCCCGATCTTCGCCACGAGCGCCTCGTGCTGGGCGATCGGGTCCAGGCCGAGCACGCGGATCCTGCCTGATGCCGGGTGCCGGTAGCCCTCGAGACACTCGACGGTGGAGGTCTTGCCGGCACCGTTCGGCCCCAGGAGCGCGACCACCTCCCCGGCACGGACGGCAAAGCTCACGCCGTCGACCGCGGTGACGTCTCCGTATCGGACGACCAGATCGGAACAGCCGATCACGACGTCGCCGGGAGCGCGGATCTCGTCTGGCATACGGCCTGCACGCTACCGTTGGCGCCGGAATGATCGACATCCGACTGGTGCGCGACGACCTGGGCGCGCTCAAGGCTGCGCTGGGACGCCGGGGCGTCGACCCGGCCGACGTCGACCGGGTAGCGGAGCTCGACGCCGCGCACCGCGAGCGCCTGGCCCGACGCGAGGCGCTGCGGGCCGAGGTGAAGGCCCTCTCGCGCCGCGTGGCCGATGCTCGGCGGGCCGGTCGGGACGACGAAGCGCGAGACCTCACCGAGACCAGCCGCCGGCTGGGCGAGGAGGAGCGGGTGGCCGGCGCGGACGCCGAAGCCGCGGCCCATGCACTCACGTCTGCCCTCCTCGTGCTCCCGAACTTCCCGGCCGACGACGCGCCGGACGGTGCAGGGCCCGAGGACAACGTCGTCCTGCGCACCTGGTGGCCCGGACAGGATGCAGGAGCGCCACCGCCGGTGCCCGCCGACCACCAGCGAGTGCCGCACTGGGAGATCGGCGAGCAGCTCGGTATCTTGGACCTCGCCCGGGGAGCCCGCCTGGCCGGCTCGATGTTCCCCTTGTACCGCGGGGCGGGCGCCCGGCTCCTGCGCGCTCTCACCTGCTTCGCCCTCGACCGCCACGCCGGCACCTACGAGGAGATCCGCCCGCCCACGCTCGTCCTGACCGACACGATGACCTCGACCGGCCACCTCCCGAAATTCGCCGACGAGGCCTACCACGTCGAGCGCGACGACCTGTGGGCCATCCCCACGGCCGAAGTCCCCCTCACGTCCATGCACCGGGGCGAGATCCTCGACGAGTCCGACCTGCCGGTGCGCCTCACGGCGGTCACCCAGTGCTTCCGGCGGGAGGCGGGCGCCGCCGGGCGCGACACCCGCGGCCTGCTGCGGGTCCACGAGTTCGAAAAGGTCGAGCTCTTCGCCTACGCCACCCCGGAGCAGGCCCCCGCGGCCCACGCCGACATCGTGGAGCGGGCCGAGGGGCTCCTCCAGGCGCTCGGCCTCCACTACCGGGTGCTCGACCTGTGCACCGGCGACCTCGGGACATCCTCGGCGCGGACTTTCGACCTCGAGGTCTATGCCCCGGGGTGCGACCGCTGGCTGGAGGTGTCGTCGGTGAGCTGGTTCCGCGACTACCAGGCCCGGAGGGCCCAGGTCCGCTACCGCCCGTCGGAAGGCGGCAGCCCGCGCCTGGTCCACACCGTGAACGGCTCGGCACTGGCCTGGGCCCGCATCTGGGCGGCGCTGGTGGAGACGGGCCGCAGGCCCGACGGCTCGGTCGCGCTCCCCGAGTGCCTGGCGCCGTGGATGGGCGCCGTCGTCATCTCGTGACGCCGACCCCGGGCTCGGCCGCCGTCCTCTCGAACCGATAGCCCACCCCGCGCACGGTGGTGATGAGGGTCGGCGAAGACGGGTTCGCCTCGACCCGCGACCGGAGCCGCTTGATGTGGACGTCGAGGGTCTTGGTGTCGCCGATGTAGTCGGCGCCCCACACCCGGTCGATGAGGACGTCGCGCGTGAGCACCCGGCCGGCGTTCTCCACCAGGATCCGCAGCAGCTCGAACTCCTTGCGTCGGAGCTGGACTTCCTCGCCCCGCACGTAGACCCGACGCTGGTCGACGTCCACGCGCACGGCGCCATGCTCCAGTGCCTGGCCGGCTTCGCCGGGACCGGGCCGGGCCCCGGCACCGCGGGCCTCACCCGGGGCTCGCCGGAGCACGGCTCGCATCCGGGCAACGAGCTCGCGGAGCCGGTAGGGCTTGGTCACGTAGTCGTCCGCCCCCATCTCCAACGCCACGACCGTGTCGATCTCGGTGCCTTTGGCAGTCACCATGATGACGGGCACGTCGGAGTGGGCACGGATGGAACGGCAGACGTCGATCCCCGACATCCGTGGCAGCATCAGGTCGAGCAGCACCAGCTCCGGCGCCGTCTCCTGGAAGAGCCTCAGCGCCTCGACTCCGTCACGGGCCACCGTCACGTCGAACCCCTCGTGGCCGAGCCCTACCACGAGGGCGTCGACAAAGGATTCCTCGTCCTCGACCAGCAGCACCCGGACGGCGTCGTTCATCGCATCGGCTCCTGCGGCAGCGGCAGGACCAAGGTGAACGTGGAGCCTTCCCCTTCGCGCGACTCGACTTCGATCCGTCCCCGGTGGTTCGTCGCGACGTGGCGGGCGATCGAGAGGCCGAGCCCGGTCCCCCCGGTCTCCCGGCTCCGGCCGTGGTCGACCCGGTAGAAGCGCTCGAAGATGCGCTCGAGGTCGCGAGCCGGGATGCCCGTCCCCCGGTCGACCACCGCGACCCTCACCGCCCGCTCCGACGCGCCGGGCGCCTCCTGGTCGGCTGCCGACTGGAGGCCGCTGGCCGGGATCGAGGGCGCGACGCTCGGTCCACCGTGCTCGGCTCCGGGCCGCACCACCTCGATCTCCCCGGTGGGCGGTCCCTCTGGCGAGAAGGCAGGTGGCGCCGGCTCGGCGGGTCGATCGGTCGGTCGATCAGGGGATCGGGTGGTCGGGTGGTCGTCGGTGGTCACGCTCCCGATCACGGTCACCGTCGAGCCGTCGTAGGAGTAGGTCACTGCGTTCTCCAGCAGCGCGTGCATCGCGGAGACGAGCTGGCGCCGGTCGCCCACCACGGTCACCGGCGGCTCGGGCTCGATCAGGACGATCGAGATACCTCGCTGGTCGGCGCTCGCCCGCACCCGCTCGACCGCTTCGGCCATGACGAGGTTCACCTGTACCGGCTCGCGGGGAGGGGCCTCCTCGGACTCGATGCGGCTCAGGTCGAGCAGGTCGTCGATGATCCGGCTCACCCGGAAGGCCTCGGTGTGGATGCGGCTGGCCAACCGCTGGGCGACCTCCACGTCGGGCTCGGACACCAGGGTCTCCGCCAGGAGGCCCAGCGCACCCATCGGCGTCTTGAGCTCGTGGCTCACGTTGGCGACGAAGTCGCGGCGGATCTCCTCCAGCCGCCGGCGCTCCGACACGTCGTCGATCATCGCGATCACCCCGAGCGAGCGGCGACCGTCGTCGATGAGCTGCGCCCGGACCGCGAGCGTCCGCCGTGGCGGACCGTAGAGGTCGACCGTGCGATCGGCGGACCCCTCGTGCCAGGCGTCTTCCAGGAGCTCGGTCACCGCCTGGGCGGCAAGGGCGTCGCCGTGGCGGCTCGTCATGAGGTCGTTCGCCCGGTTGTTCCGGTACACGACCGCGCCGTTCTCGTCGCAGATGACCACGCCCTGGGGCAGCGCGTCCAGGGAGCGGCGGAGGCGGATCGCGTCGGCGCTCGACTCGGCCACCGCCTGGGTGGCTCCCCCGGTGACCTGCTCCAAGTAGGCCAGTGCCGTCTCGATGTTGCGGTCGTCCTCGGGCGGGTCGATCCCGAGCCGGGTACCCAGCGCGGTGAGACGCTGGCTCAGCGCACGGCGGCCGGCCCGCCTCCCGAGCAACGCGGCCACGAGCACGGCCACCACGAGGATCGCTCCGGCGAACGCGTAGGCAGCGTCTGGCGGCAGACCCGCCACCTTGGCGGCGCTCGCCCCGACCAGGAACCTGCTCACCTTCCCAGCATGGCAGGGCGAAGCGCCGCAGTGGGCGATAGCCAGGGCGATCTGAGATGACATGAAATTGACATGCACTACTTGAAAATGACCGTCGTGCACTGTAGAATCGGACGCCGGGGCCGGATTGGTCCGGTGGCCCCGATGTTCGGTCGGCACGGACGACCCGAGATCGTCGAGTGCGAACGCGGGATGGACGTGATGATGTGCTGGCCGACAGCAGCGATGGCTTTGCTCCCTGCGACGGGATCCCACCTGGCGGCGGTTGGCCAGGTCGTTGCATCCGGGCACGTCGGCGCAGCTGGCGGGGCCGGCCGCGTTGGCGGCGCGCATCTTCTGGATCGGCTCGCTGACGCCCGCGGCGGGGGTGGCTTCCGCAGTGCCGGGACCAGTGCGAGCGCCCAACTCACCGACGTCACCTTGAACCCCCAACCCACACAGCTCCCGGGCGGCACCGCCCTGCAGAACCTCACGAACGGGCTCGGGGGCTGGGCGCTCATCCTCTCCCTGGTCGGCCTCCTCATCGGGGCGGCGTCGTGGGCACTGGGCGCGCACACCCAGAACTACCAGCAGTCGTTCTTCGGGCGGCGGGCCGTGCTCGTCTCGGGACTGGCCGCCCTTCTCATCGGTGCCGCTCCGGCGCTGATCAACTTCTTCTTCCACACCGGCCTCAGTGTCCACTGAGCGCCGGGACCGAGTCGGCGCTCGCTGTCGCACAAGAGCCGTTTGCCCGAGCAGTCACGTCAGATGAGCGGCGTCGCAACCTCGGGCCTGTCGATCTTGCCCACAGGCGGCTGCACAGGTCTGCTCGCTCCGGCGTGTCACGCAGCAGGAAGCGTGGGGTCGGGCATCCTGAGCTCGGGCGCCGGCAGCGTGCTCTCGGCACTCGCCTCCTGGGTGGTCAGCGGTGCCAGCTGGCTGCTCGGCCAGATCGGCGGCGTCCTGTCGTCGAGCACGTCGGTGGACTTGGGCGCGGGATGGTTTGAAGCTCACTACCAGGTAATGGCCGGGCTTGCCGGGGTCGTGGTCCTTCCACTCCTTCTCATGTCGGCCGTCCAAGCCGTGTACCACCAGACCCCCGGCCCCCTGGTCCACTCGGTCATGGTGCAGCTCCCACTGGCTGCGCTCCTCACGGCCGCAGCCGTCCAGCTCGTCCAGATGTCCCTGGCCGCCACCGACGCGCTGTCCGCTGCGGTCGCCGGGGGGAGCGGCGGGGCCATCCAGAACGTGCTCACCGGGCTGGCGAACCTGATCGTGAGCGAGATCGGGGCCGGTCCGCAGTCGCCACCCACGTTCGTCCTGCTGCTGGGAGGCCTCCTCGTCGCCATGGGCGCGTTCGCCCTGTGGGTGGAGCTCTTGGTGCGGGCGGCTGCCGTCTACGTGGCCGTCCTCTTTCTCCCGCTGGCCCTGGCCAGCCTGGTGTGGCCGGCGATCTCCCACTGGTGCAGGCGCCTGGCCGACACCCTGGTGGCGCTCATCCTGGCCAAGTTCGTCATCGTGGCGGTCCTCAGCCTGGCGGCCGCTGCGGTGGCCTCGGGGACCGGGGCAGGGTTCGCCTCGGTGCTCGGCGGCGGTGCTCTCTTGCTACTGGCGGCCTTCACCCCGTTCACGCTGCTGCGCCTCGTGCCGGCAGTCGAAGCAGGCGCCGTCCATCAGCTCGAGGGGATGCGCCACCGGGCCCGCCAGGCTCTCGGGTCCGCGCCGCGCACTGCCGCGGCGTTCGCCCTCCAAGCTGCTCGTGCCTCCTCCTTCGAGACCGGCTCGCCGGGCACCGGACTTCACACGGCGATCTCCACGCCAGGTTCCGGCGGTGGCTCGACTGGTGGCTCGACTGGTGGCTCGAGCGACGCCGGCCACCGAGCCGGTGGCGAGGGGAGAGCTCCCGGCACAGGCGGTCGCAGCGGTGGCAGGGCCGGCCCAGGCCGTCGCCAGGGTGGGGGGTTCGGGGGTAGGTCCCACGCCGCGCCGGGCTCCTCACGAACCGATGGCGCACGAGGCACGGATGGGGGGAGCGCGACATCCGCCGGGACGATCGGCGTGGAGGTCTGGCGTGGCCGGCCGATGCCCGAATGGGACAGCGCTTCTCTGACCCGGGGGCAGGTAGACCCGGCGTTCGTCCCGTGGTCGGAGGGAGGCGATCCCTCTGGACGCGGCCCCCTCCCGCTGTGGGGATCGCCGGACGGTCTGCCCCCCGGTGAGAGCGGGTTGGCAGGAGCGGCTCCCTCGCCGGTCGGTACCTCCACCGGCGGAAGCATCGCGGGCGGTTCGGGAGGCGGGCTCGCGGGCGGTTCGGGAGGCGGGCCGGCGATGGGCGGCCGCTCATCCGCACGTGCACTCCCGCCTGCTCGGTTCCGAGTAGAGGACGACCGGATCGGACCGCGGATGCAGTGGGAGCTGCCGAGCGGCGAGCGGGGTGGGAGCGGAAATGGTTGAGCGGCCTCGCTATCGATTCGGTCCACTCGAGCGCCGTGGGCTGATCGCCGGTTGGCGAGGTGGCCAGATCGGCGCCGTCGCATCCGGTTTGGTCGTGGCCGTGGCCGTCCTCCACTCCCGACCCAGCCCGGTGGCGGTGGCGGTCGCCGTGACCGCTGTCGGCGGGGGTCTGGCTTTTGCGTGCTGGCCCTTCGCAGGGCGCACTGCCGAGGAGTGGCTCCCGAGCGTGGCCCGCTGGAGCGTGGGTGGTCTCACCCGCTCCCGCCGCCACCTCTCTTCGGCACCATCTGAAGGTCATTGGGTCGGGGACACGCGCCCGATCCTCACCTACCGAGCACCGCGGCACCATCCTCACCCTTTCGGCCGACTTTCCCTTTTCGCGGTGCCCGACCCACTCGGCAATGCCCGCGTCGGGGTGCTCTTCGACGCGCGAGCGCGCACGTACACGGCAGTCTTGTCAGTCCGAGGGCATAGCTTCGCTCTTCTCGGTCCGGCCGACCAGGATCAGCGCGTCGGCGAATGGTCCGCGGTGCTGGCGTCGCTCGCGCGGGAACGCTCGGCCGTCCATCGCATCCAGTGGACTGCGTCGGCTCTTCCCGACGATGGGCGCGCCGTCCGAGAGCACCTCGGACGGCGCGGAGTACTGGACGAAGACTCGCCCGCTCAACGCTCCTATGTCGCACTCCTCGAGGAGACGGGCGCCCACACCTGCCGTCACGAGGTCAACGTGGCACTCCAGGTCAGCGCGACGGGTCATACCTTGCGAGCAGTGCGGGCCGCGGGCGGGGGCCACCGCGGCGCCTGCAGCGTCCTGCTCCGCGAGCTGGGCATGCTCCGGCGTCGTCTCTCCGACACCGACGCCGCCGTGGAGTCGGTCATGGGACCACGGGAGCTGACTGCCTTGCTTCGCCGCCTGGGCCGGCCTGGACCGCTCCCTCCGCTCGAACAGCATGGCGGCTTCGCAGGGCGCGCCGGGAGCGAAGGGCACGAAAGGCGCGTTGGGCACGACAGCTGCGACGGAAGTACGGCCCAGGACCGGGTCACTGGACTCGACGAGGCCGGCAGTGCCGCCACCTTGTGGCCCATGGCAGTCGAGCCGGAGTGGGGATGCGTGCGCACGGACGGCACGTGGCACGCCACGTACTGGATCTCGGAATGGCCCAGGATCGACGTCGAGCCCGACTTCCTCGCGCCCCTACTCCTGGGTCCGGTCCGGCGCAATCTCGCCGTGGTCATGGAACCGCTTCCACCCAGCCAAGCCCTCCGCCAGATCGAGCGAGCCCGCACCGCTGACGTCGCGGACGCCGAGCTCCGGCGGCGCGGTGGTTTTCTTTCGACCGCTCGCCGGTCGCGCGAGACCGACGTCGTGGCTCGGCGCGAGGAGGAGCTGGTCGACGGACACGCGTCCTACAGGTTCTCGGGGTACCTCACCGTGACGGCCGCGACCAGAGAGCAGCTCGAAGACGCCTGCGCACAGAGCGAGCAGGATGCCGGGCAGTGCCGGCTCGAGCTGCGCCGGCTCTACGGCGACCAGGTGAGAGCGCTCACCTGCACGCTGCCGTTGTGCCGTGGGCTGGGGTGACACCACCCGCGTCGATTGTCTGGTCGCCGTACGCGAAGTGTTGGATCTGCCCGATGCCAGCCGCGACTGCCGGCCCCGAGCAGGTGTGCCCCCACGTCCCCCATTGCCAAGGTGTGGCACAGAATTGCCGGCACCCGGCTCGGCCGGAACATGGCGTCGCTGAAGTCCGGGGGCAGGCGGTCCTCCCAGGACCTGGAGCCGCCTCGACATCGGCCCGATCTCTCCGGCGCATCCTGCCTCGGTAGCACTCGCTCCATCCAGAGCGACCGTTCACCTACATGGGACCGGCACTCACGGACAGCGCCACTCGTGGTGGGCTCTTCGAGGGATATGGCTTCTCATGCTGAGGCCGCGTACGGGTCCATCGCTCCCGGCCCACCAGGTGACGACCCGCAACCTGGGGGCCGCGTACCCGCTGGTTGCCGAAGCCGGCCTCGGGCACCGCGGCGTGCTGATCGGCCACGACCTGCTCGGGGGGTCGTTCGTCTACGACCCCTTCGAGCTCTACTCCCAGGGAATCGTCTCCAACCCGAACATGATCGTCTTCGGTCAGATCGGACGGGGGAAGAGCTCGTTCGTCAAGACCTACCTGTGGCGCCAGGCCGTCTTCGGACGACGCGCATGGGTCGTCGACCCCAAAGGTGAGTACTCGACGCTCGCCGCATCCTGGGACACTCGGCCCATCGCCTTGGTACCGGGCGGATCGGTCCGCCTGAACCCACTCGATCCGGGGCCGCACACCGAGATTGCCGTCGCCAGCCCACGGGAGGGAGGGCAGGGTGCCGATGGCCGCCAGGTCGAGCTGCTGGCGTCGCTCGCCAGCGCGTGCCTCGGACGGACGCTCCAGCCGCGCGAGCGAGTCGCCGTCGACCTCGCGCTGTCGACGGTGGTCGCGGGAGGAGCCGTCCCCACGCTCCCTGCGGTCGTCGACGCCATGCTGGACCCGACGCTGGAGGCAGCCGAGCGCATCCGCACCAGGCAGGCAATCCTGCTCGAAGACGGCCGCGACGTCGCTTTGGAGCTCCGCCGCCTGGTGCACGGTGACCTACGGGGCATGTTCGACGGACCGACCACGACGGGGCTGGACCTCTCGGGCCCGCTGGTGGTGCTCGACCTCTCGGCCCTGTACAACTCGGTCGCGCTCGGTGTGCTCATGGCCTGCGCGACGGCGTGGCTCCAGGCGGCCCTCGCCCGTCAGGCGGCAAGCGGACGCGACGCGCCCACGCGGGCAACCGGCGCGTGGGGCGCGTCCCCTCGGGAGCACACGGAGGGAGGCAACGCCCATACCCTCGTGGTGGTCGACGAGGCCTGGGCTGTGCTGGCGAACGTGGGCGTCGCCCGATGGCTCCAGGCCTCCTGGAAGCTCTCGCGGGCCTACGGCATCGCGAACGTGGCCGTGCTCCACCGACTGAGCGACCTCTGGGCCGTCGGGGCCGAGGGTTCGGAGCAGGTGAGCCTGGCGCGAGGCCTGCTGGCCGACTCCGAGACCCGGGTCGTCTACTCCCAGCCGCCCGGGGAGGTCGCCGGCGCGGCCGACCTGCTCTCGCTCTCTCCCACCGAGGCCGATCTCCTCCCTCAGCTCCGGCGGGGTGTGGCCTTGTGGAAGGTGGGCTCTCGAGCCTTTCTCGTCCAACACGCGGTCGGTGGAGCCGAGCGCGACCTCGTCGACACCGATGCGGCGATGTCCTCGCACTGACGTGGTCACGCTCCCTCACGTCACCCTCGCCGAGATCGGGCTCGGCCTGGCGATCGGGATGGCGGCCGTGATCGCCTCGGCCTACGTCTTCGACCGAGAGCCGTCCGCCGGGAGAAGCCCGCGCCCCCACGCCGGCCAGAGCCAGGCCGGCGGACGGTCCCGTGCTCTGGCGCTGTCAAGAGCCGGGTCGGGACTTGGCATGGGCGGTCGGCGAACAGCGGGCGCCCGCTGGGCCCTCCGGCATGACATCGCGTCGCTGCTCGTCCGCGCTCGACCCCGCCGAGCCGGAGGCCGGCTCGCATCGGTTCCAGCGGGACGGATCGTCCTGGGCACGCTGGCTTGCCCGAGAGGTGGCGCCGGCCGACTCCTGCTCGCGTGCGAGCCAGCCCAGTCGGTCGCCGTCGTCGGGCCGACGCAGTGCGGGAAGACCACGGCAGTGGCAGTCCCGGCCATCTTGCGGTGGGAGGGTCCTGTGGTCGCCGCCAGCGTCAAGACCGACCTCGTCCGAGACACCCTCGAGTGGCGGCGGGGCCGGGGCACGGTCTGGTGCTTCGATCCAGCCGGGACTACCGGTCTGCCCAGCACTCCCTGGTCACCACTTCCGGGTTCGCGCACGTGGGCCGGGGCACGCCGAACGGCTGCCGATCTCACCGAAGTGGCGCAGGGGCCCGGGACGACCGCCGACGGCGAGTTCTGGTACGCGGCGGCGGCCAAGCTCCTGGCACCGTTGCTGTACGCCGCCTCGATAGCCCAGCTCACCATGCACGACGTCGTGCGCTGGGTGGACACCCAGGAAATGGTCGAGGTTGCGGACATCCTGGCGGCGACCGGGACCCCCGAAGCACTGCAGTCCGCCCGGGCCACCTGGCAACGCGAAGAGCGGCAGCGAAGCTCCGTCTACACGACGGTCGAGACGGTCCTCGAGCCGTTCGCAGAACCGTTCGCCGAGGTCGTCGTCCCAGTCCCAGTCCCAGTCCCAGTCCCGTCGTCGCGTACATGGGGTGGGCCGCCGCAGCGGTCCCGAGGCGATCGCATCGACCAGACCCCGCCCTACGGCATCCCGGCCGTCGGCGCAAGCAAACCGGCGCTCCGCGGCGAGATCGACCCCAATGCCCTGCTGGACGGGTCGAACACCTTGTACCTGTGTGCCCCCGCACACGACCAGCGGAGGCTGCGGGCGTTGTTCACGGCGCTCGTGAAGCAAGTCGTCGAAACCGCGTTCACCCGTTCTTCGGTTCGCGGTGCTCCGCTGACACCACCGCTCCTCGTGGTGCTCGACGAGGCGGCGAACATCGCGCCACTCCCCGACCTCGACGGACTCGCGGCGACGTGTGCCGGACACGGAGTCCAGCTCATGAGCGTCTGGCAGGACTTGGCACAGATCGCTGCCCGCTACGGCGAGCGATCGGGCACGGTCGTGAACAACCACCGGGCGACGCTGTACCTGTCGGGAACGTCCGACCCTCGGACGTTGGATCATGTCAGCCACCTGGTGGGAGACGAAGTACGTCAGGTCCCCTCGGTCTCCCGCGACCACGCGGGAAGGCGTACGGTGACGACCTCGGCCACCCGACGTCCCCTGCTCCCTCCCGATGCGCTCCGCCAGATGCAGCCCGGCACCGGCGTGCTCGTCTACGGCGCGCTCCCCCCGGTGCTCGTCGCGCTGCGCCCCTGGTTTCGCGACCCAGAGCTCTCACGTCGTGGAGGGCGACATCTCTCGGACGCCGGATCCACTTTGACCGGATCCACTCGGGTCAGTAGAGCTCCATCCGGGTCACGAGGAGTGGGACGCTCTGCACGGTCCGCGCGTCGGCGTGGCAGTGCTCGCAGATGAGCTGGCCTGTCTCGAGTGGCGCGCCACACGAGGGGCACCGGCCCGCGCTCACCGTGGCATGGGTGTTTGAGATGAGGTCCCAGAATTCCCCGAAGGCCAGCCGGTTCCCGTCGGGGGCAACGGCGGCCACGTTGACGTGGATGCGAAGCTCCGGCCGGCCGTCACGGATCGGCGCCCCCACCAGGCGGACCGCGGCCGATACCGGCTGCGCTGCCTGCAAGCGGCCGATGTTGCGCTGGGCCTGGACGACCATCTGGTCGGAGAACATCCCGCGCAGCACGTCGGTGGAACCCGAGACTTCGGCCGCGAATTGCAGCGGGACCGCGCTGCCGACGAACCTGCACAGCGTTTCGAGGTTGAGCCCGGTAGGCATGCCCTCCGCGGCAGAAAGCTGCGCGGAGAGCTCCCCCCAGTCGGAGGCGTTGTCCACCGTGACCGGGATCGGGGCAAGCCGCCCGGTACCCGCGTTCACCGTCGGGGCAGCGACTCGGGTGGGTACCAATTCCCGTCCGAGGCCATCCAATAGCCCGGGCCGGGAGGTTGGCCACCTGCGACGGGCGGCGCTGCCGGCTCAGGAGGCGCTCCCGGCTCAGGAGGCACGGCCGGTGCGGCGACGGGGACTCCGCAGCCTGAACAGAACCGCGCACTCGGCGCCAAGGTGGTCCCGCACTGCGAACAGTACTGCCCCGGGGGCACCGACGATGCTGAAGGAGCCGGAACCGCGGCAACTGCCGGACCCGCGGCCGCAGCCACCGGACCTACTGCGGGAGCGATCGGAGCTCCCATCATCATCCCAGCCATGATCGCGGGCTGAGCTCCGACGTTCCCTGCGGCCACCCCCTGGGCGATCTCGAGGGCCGCTTCCCCTCGCACCGCGCTGTCGAACGACCCGGCCATCGACGTGTAGGCCCGCGTGGCCACCAGCTGCTTGATCTGCTGGACGTCTGCGTCGGGCAGGTTGACGTTGAGCTCACCGAAGGTCGTGATCGCCAGGCCGTAGGGAGTGAGCTTCTCGTTGGCCTTTCCGACAGCGGCCCGGGCGGTGTCCTCTTGGAGCTGGCCCATGGCCAGGACCCCGTGCGCTGCAACGAGGTCCGGGAGCACCACCCGGATGGCGGCGAGGGTCTGGTCGGACACCCACTGGGAGATCTCCCCGTTGAAGTCCTCGACCCCATCCGTTCCGATGAGCTTGGCGAGCAACGTCGTGGGATCGGTGACGTGGAAGGCCAGCTCGCCGAAGACCCGGACCGTGACGACGAGGCCGGTCGGACCGTCCACCAGGTTGTCGACCGGACCGCCGAACTTGAGGTCGGCGATGTCCCGGGTGGTGACAAAGTAGAGCTCGGCGTCGTAGTAGTCACCTCCGGTCAGGCGGTCCACCAGCCACCCGAGGGCGAGCGAAGCACCTTCGCCCAGCATGTGCCGGCCCGGCCCCAGGACACCGATCACCCGACCCAGGTTGGTGAAGACCGCTTGGTAGTCAAAGTCCACGTTCACTTGGGAGTGCTGCGGGATCTGATGGTCGGGCCACTTCCAGGCGATCTTGTTCTTCTCGGAGTCGGGCATCTCGACGAAGAGGCGTTGGACGCCCTTGTCCTTGTGACCATCGAAAATCGGCACGCTCGTTGCTCCTTGACTGGTTTGAGTGGTCGTTTGGAAGATCAGAATCTGTTCTGCTCGATGAGCTCTCGCAGTGCGGTCAGCGCGTCGCGGTGAGCGCGCGTCTCTTGCGTGAGCGACTCGAAGAGCGCCTGGGCCCATCGGCTGAACGGGACCTCCTGGGTGGTCCGGCCAGAGCCAGCCACGACCGTGTCGGTACCGCATCGAATTGCTCCGCCTGTCACGCGAAGCCAGTACTCGATCGCGCCGACGGTGACCGCGACATTCCGTATCGGGTCGGCGCGGCGGTGAAGGTCGTTGACGAACGGGACATCCCCGACCAACCGGCGCCAGCGGGCGTGACGGTAGGCGACGTTCATCACCAGTCCGGGGATCCCCGACAGGCGCTCGACCAGCGCATGCACCATGGCATCGACCGACTGCGCTTCGGCCCGCAGCTCCGCGGCTCGGTAGTCCAGGCCGGTGTGGGACGCCGGAGCACCCTCGTCGTCGTCCACGAACCAGCCCCCTTTGCTTGCGCTCGTGGGAATTCTGACTGAGATCGCACTCCGTCGCAAGCAGATCGGCGCCACGCTCGCCGCGATGGCCCCCGGGGCGGGTCGCACCGACGCCAGCCGCCGCTCCGAGGCTGCATGCTCCGCGGCGGTACGCTCCAAGGGATGCCGGCCTACGACCCGATCGATGTGCAGTACGCGCTCGACCCGTGGCCGCTCTACGACCGGCTTCGATCGGAGGCCCCGATCCACCGCAGCCCGCGGGGGTTCTGGGTGCTGTCCCGGCACGCCGACTGCCTGAGCGTCCTGCGCGACCGGCGGGCGTCCGCCGACAGCTCGCACCTGGACCCCGAACGCCTGCCCGATGGCTTCGCCGTAAGCCGGGAGCGGGCGTCGGTCATCAGCGACATGGTGGACCAGGCCGAGAGGGACAATCGCCCCTTCCTCTTCCGTGACCCTCCCGACCACACCCGGCTGCGGGGCCTCGTCTCCAAGGCATTCACGCCGCGCATGGTCGAAGGCCTGCGGGGGCGGACCGAGGAGATCGTGACCGAGCTGCTCGACCAAGGGCTCGAGCGCGGCGAGATCGACGCGGTGGCCGACTTCGCGTACCCGCTACCGGTACGGATCATCTGCGACATGCTGGGTGTCCCGGCGGCTGACCAGGCTCGGTTCCCGGCCTGGTCCGCGGCGCTCGCCCGGGGGCTCGACCCCGAGTTCCTGCTCACCGACGACGTCCGGCAGGCCCGGATGGACGCATTGGTGGCATTCGCGGAGTACTTCTTCGAGCTCCTGGCCGACCGGAGGCTTCATCCCGGTCCCGACCTCCTCAGCCAACTCGCTCTGGCAGAGGACGGGGGCGATACCTTGAGCGAAGGGGAGCTGCTCTCCACGGCCATCCTGCTCCTGGTCGCCGGGCACGAGACGACGGTCAACCTCATCGGCGGGTCCGTGCTCGCGCTCATCGACCATCCCGACCAGATGTCGGCGTTGCGGGACGATCCCACGCTGGCGCGCAGCGGGGTCGAAGAGCTCCTGCGCTACGTGTCGCCGGTGCAGCTCACGGGCAGGACGATGACCGACGACATCCGCGTCGGCGGCGAAGTCCTGGGTCGCGGCGAGTTCGCCGTCCTGCTCATCGCGTCCGCCAACCGAGATCCCGAGGCGTTCGAGACAGCCGGCACACTCGTCCTGTCGCGCTCGGACAATCGACACCTCGGGTTCGGGTTCGGGATCCACCACTGCCTCGGAGCGCCCCTCGCTCGTCTCGAGACCCATGTGGCACTGACCGAGCTGCTGCGCCGGGCGGCGAAAGTGGAGCTCGCGACTGGGGAGGTCGAGTACCGGAGCAACGTCGTGTTGCGAGGCTTGGCCGAGCTGCCGGTGCGGCTGGTACCGGCCTGAGCCTGTTCTCACGCCGACAGGGCCGGGCTGAGTCTGAGGGTGGCAGGGCCGGCCCGAGTCTGAGGGCAGCAGCTCCTGTCTGAGGGCGGCAGGGCCGGCCCGCACCTCGGGCCGATAGGGGAGAAGCCGTGCCGGACCAAAGCAGTGACGTCGGTGGTCGCGGTGAGCTTCGGTGGCCCGTCAGCGCGGAGCTGTCGGAGCCAGCAGGGGCCAGGGGCGCTCACGCTCGACCACGTGCCCCAACTCCAAGAGGAGCTGCTCGGCGTGGTGGCGACCGATCACCTGCATGCTCACCGGCAAGCCATCGACGGTTCCGGCCGGGATGGCGACGGCGGGGTTCCCCGTGGTGTTGGCCGGGATAGTGAGCGCTCCCTGGTTCCCGAGCGCGACGTCGAATCCATGCTCCTTGGCTAGGTCGACGCCGTCGAGAACGGTCGGCAAGGGACCCTGCGCATCGAAGGCGACGTCGGGATTGGTCGCGGCGATGACGAAGTCGACCTGATCGAAAAGCTCGCCCATCGCCTGGATGCAGTCCCTGCGATACTGCTCCACCCCCTTGGCGATGTCGATGTCGAAGTGACGGGTGGCAATGTTGCAGGCGAACATGATCTCGGGAGTGAGCTCCTGTTCGCAGGCCGGATAGCGGTCCCCCAGGCCGACCAGCAGGCTGGAGGTCCCGGCCATTGCCCATTCGAGCCCGCCTCTCGGGACGCGCACCGACACCTCGACCCGGCGCAGTCCGGCGTCAGCGATGAGGGCCGACGCGGCTTCCTCCACCTTGGCTCTCACCGCGTTCGAGACGAACGCAGATCCCAGGTCGGGGGACACCACGACCCGCATCCCGGAGAGGTCGTGAGTACCCAATCCCGCTTCCCATCCTTCGACGCGTGGAAGGCTGAAGGGGTCGTACTCGTCGGCGCCATTGCACACGTCGAACCACCGAGCCACGTCCCGCACAGACCTGCTCAAGCAGCCAAGGACCGCGGTGAGGGGCTCGATCTCGGTGTGGGGACCTTTGGGGATGCGGCCAAAAGTTGACTTGAGGCCGAAGAGACCGGTAAAGCCCGCCGGGATCCGGATCGACCCTCCTCCGTCCCCGCCGGTGGCGATGGGCAGGAGACCTCCGGCCACAGCGGCCGCCGACCCACCCGACGAACCGCCCGGCGTGCGGCCGTGCTGCCACGGGTTGTGGGTGGCGCCGTGAAGGCGGGTGTAGGTGAGATTGATGCCGCCGAACTCGCTTGCGGTGGTCTGGCCGACCGGAACCACCCCTGCGGCTCGCAGGCGGGCGATCATCGTCCCGTCGAAGTCGCTCACCCTGTCCTGGAACACGAGCGATGCCTCGGTTCGTGGCCACCCTTTCACCGGATCGAGCTCTTTGATCCCGATGGGCACCCCACCGAAGGGAAGGTCGATGTCCGCCGACGCTGCGGCAGCACGAGCTCCCTCCTCGTCGACGTTGACCACCGCGTTGAGATCCGACCGTTCAATTGCGGCGAGCGAGAGTTCGAGCGCTTCGGTCGGGGTGATCGTCCCGGCCCGGAATGCGTCGACCAGTGAGCATGCGTCCAGTAGCCAGGGTTCGTCGGTCACGGGCGACGACGATACCGGGGTCATGCAATGCGCGCCATCAGGAGGGTAGAGGGAGGACGACTGCGTCGCGCGATCCCGTGCACACTGCGCGCTTGAGCGCAGCACGGGGCCTCGCACGCTACGAGGTGCTGTGGAGTCGGGTGCGAGACCGGACGTTCGGGAATGCCCGGCCAAGGATGGGCGAGGGGTGGGAGTACGCTCCATCCGTGAAGCAGAGTGGAGAAATGGACATGGCGGGCTCGGGCGAAGACCCAGAAGCACTGCTGGGATCTCGGGGTGAGGAGCACTCGCCTGCTGCTCGGCCGTACACCCTTGCCATCGACATCGGGGGGACCGGCCTCAAAGCGTCAGTGCTCGACGCCTCCGGGACCATGGTGGCCGATCGGGTACGCAAGGCCACGACTTACCCGATGCCTCCCGACGGTGAGAGCGGCATGGTGCCGACCTTGGCCAAGCTGGTCCGCAACCTTCCGCGTGCCGACCGGATCTCTGCCGGCTTCCCCGGCATGGTCCGCAAAGGGCTTGTCCTCAGCGCTCCCCACTTCGTGACCGAAAAGGGTCCGGGTAGTCCGACCGACGACGAGCTGGCGAAGGCCTGGGACCACTTCGACTTGGCCCGCGGCTTGACCGATGCGATCGGCCTCCCAACCCGAGTCGCCAACGATGCCGACGTGCAAGGGCTCGCCGTGGTGGCGGGAAGCGGGCTCGAGCTCGTGATCACCCTTGGCACGGGTTTCGGCACCGCGCTCTTCTTGGATGGTCAGTTGCTCCCACACCTGGAGATCGCGCATCAGCCTTTCCGCAAAGGACAGACGTACAACGAACAGCTTGGCGAACAAGCACGGAAGGCCGCAGGCGACCAGCGTTGGCGAAGGCGAGCGATGAAGGCGTTTCACACGCTTGACGCACTCTTCTTCTACGATCACCTCTACGTCGGCGGCGGCAATGCCACCCGCATCAAGAAGGACGACTTCGGTGATCTGGCAAAACGCACCTCACTCGTGGACAACGCAGCTGGAATCCTCGGGGGCATCAAGCTCTGGGAGGACCGCCACCTCGGGCTGTGACGCCCTTGTCATGCCGGCCTTCGCACGCCTTCTCACCGACTCTCCTCGGTGCGATCCGGCGACGAGAGACTCTGCAGGGCAAAGGGAAATTCGTCGCGAACCGAACTGAAAGGGGTGACCCGCCACTTCTGTTCGTAGGCTGGGCACATGAAGGACTCTGTGACCGTTCACATGAAGGCTCCTCCTGACCGGATCTGGGGCCTCGTGAGCGATGTGACTCGTATCGGCAGCTATAGCCCCGAGACCTTCGAGGCCGAGTGGCTCGATGGTGCCACCGCTGCGGCGGTCGGCGCCCGATTTCGAGGGCACGTAAAGCGCAATGGGAAGGGGCCCACGTACTGGACGACGTGCACCGTGCGCGAGTGCGAGCCCGGCAGAGTCTTCTCATTTGGCGTGGGACCCAAGGACAGGCCGCTCAATGTGTGGTCGTACAGGATGGAGGCTCAGGGAGACGGAACCGACGTGACCGAATCGTTCCAGCTCGCAGACACGCCGATGATGCGCGTGTACTGGGCGCTGCTGGGGTGGGCACGCGGAAAGACGAACCGGGCCGGCATGACCACCACGCTCGAGCGCATCCGGGCAGAGGTCGAAGGGATGGGGGGCACCGCAGGCTGACGCTGTCACTGTGGGCTCTGGATTGCTTCCGGGTGCGACGGGGTTGCCCGGGGGCTTTTGGGCGCGAGTCCAGCCCGGGTACACTGGACACCGGCAGCGGGTGCACGCAGGGCATGCGGACGCCCGGCTTGACCAGTGGGTTGGAACTGCCACCGGACGGCCGGTGATACGAGCGCTCGTAGCTCAACGGACTAGAGCATCTGACTACGGATCAGAAGGTTGGGGGTTCGAATCCCTCCGAGCGCGCCAGATAAGTCCAGTTCAGAGGCCTGAATGGGCGACCGGCTCATAAGGTCCGAAAACGCGTCCGGACAGCTCATGCGGCGTGATACTCGTTGATCGGCCCGCTCAGGGCCTCGTGGCGGCGGATACGTGTGATCCTCGCTGGCGTCGATGAGGTCGCATTTCCACGAGGCGACGGCGCATGCATCCCACAAGGCCCCGCAGGGGGCGGTGTTCGGCACCGTGGCGCACGTAGCGGTCGGCCACACCTCAAAGGTGACGTTCGTTCACGATGAAGAGACGGTCGGTGCACTGATCAGACCGTTCGCACCCAGCGTCGGGGGCCCGGACAGGACTTCGCCGGATCGGGGCACGCTCGCCTTGCAACACCGCGTCGAAGGCAAAGGCGAACTTCGCGTCCGGGTCGCGCAAGAAGGAGGTGACGTCGATGCCGGCATCCCAGAGCTCCGCCGTCACGTTGCGAGCCACCTGGGTGACCCACGCCCAGGTGGGGTTCGTCATGATGCCGGCCACGAATATCCGTCGCGTGTCGTGATGGACGAAGACGGGACGTAGAGGCGACGCAGCGACACCCTGTCGACGGAGAACAAGTCCAGGCCACGATGTTTGCGGCTTGTTGGCAGCACCGCTCCCGGATCTTTCCAAGAGACCCCGACTTCGAGGCGAAGGCGTCTCGTGTGCTCGAGCTGTACGCCGGGGCCTGGGAGGGTGAGCCCTTGGAGGACGGCGCCTTCGTCGTCTCCTCTGACGAGAAGACCTCTTTCCAGGCGCAGGTCCGCTGTCATGAAACCCTGGGCGCGTGCCCTATTCAACGCGGCGACCGGGATAGCGAACCTCCATAGAAACCCCGCCACGGCGCGAGGTATTCGCGCCCCGTCAACCCACTTGCGGGAGCACCTCGAAGTGGCCGCCGTCGAGCGACCGGAGGACGCCGAAGTGCCGGCGGTCCAGACTGACGATCGTCCGCGTCCGATACCGCTCAGCCAAGACCACGATCGATGCGTCCGCCACGCCGATCTGCTGGTCTCGGTAGCTGGCGATGACCCCATGAGCGCGGCGATGCTCATCCTCGCCGAAAGCGGCCAGGTTCCACGCACCGCCAGCGAGTTCGTCGAGCACAGCCAGCTCGTTGTCCACCCCATGGCGGGTTGCGACGAGGTAGTCCAGCTCAGCCACGACGTACGGGGAGACGACCAGGACAGCGGCCGCACCAAGTACCTCCGATACCGCGTCGTGGTCAGGCTCCGAGGCATCGAAGAACGCCAGCAGGGCGCTCGTGTCCACGATGACTGCCGGCACCGTTCAGCGCTCCCCGAAGCCGGCGAGCATCTCTTCGGCATCGCGGGCGATCGGCTGCCCGCTCGCATACAGTCCACCACGAGGGCGAGGACGAACACCGCCGACCGACACTCGAATCGACTCGCGGATGATCTCTGCCTCGGATACGCCGCGCTCTGCAGCAGCCCGCTTGACTGCCACCTTCAGGTCCTCCGGCAGGTACAGCGTCGTCTTCTCCACGAACGTATGGTACTACCGGTGGCGCCAGCGGTCGCGTCCGGCCAGGTGCACTGACTGGTCCCGTGACCTGAGGGATGGGTTCTCGGCACCCACAGGCCCAAGACCGTTCGGGGTCACCCACAAGGCGGGACTTCGTTCCGTTGAGTGTGTAGGAACGGTGGGCGGCGGTGCCGACTCCTGTACAACACGACGTTTCGTGGCACAATATGTACATGTCGAAAGCAGTTCCAGTCTCCGTCACCGAGGCACGCCGGAACTTGGCGGAGGTCATCGATCTCGCCTGTTCCGAGCACACTCCGGTTTACCTCGCTCGGCGAGGAAGGCGGATAGCTGCTGTCATCGATGCCGATGACCTTGATGCCGTCTTGGAGTTGGCTGAAGACATGGCTGATGTCCGTGCCGCCGAAGAAGCCCGCGCCGAGATGCGGGCCACCGGTGAGGCGCCGATTCCCTGGGAGCAGGTCAAGGCCGATCTCGGTTTGCGGTGACGTACAACGTCACGTTGGTGCCTTCGGCGGCACGCCAACTCCGCAAATTCGATCCTGATGTGCGGCGAAGGATTCAAGCGGCCATCGAGTTGCTGGCTATTGATCCACGACCACCGGCCGCCACCCAACTCGTTGGCGGATCGGGTGAGTGGCGGGTGCGAACCGGCAACTACAGGATCATCTACGAGATCAACGATGGTGAACTCGTCGTGCTTGTCCTTCGTATGGGCCACCGGCGCGACATCTACGATTGATGACAGAGGGGACAGGTATCCTGCCCGAGTTATAGTCGAGCTACCCGGAAGCGCCCCCATTTGGAACATCCGCCGAGAACGAAAGCTCCGTTGAGACCGTGCTCGACGTTGGATTTGGCCCGCCGCTGGGCGGCGGACAGGTGGGCCAGGCCGGCCTCAGGAGCGAGAGCTGGGCTCGGCAGGCCACCAGGCCTTTGGCACGGGGAGCCTCGACTGTCCGGTCACCGTCGCCGGCCACACTGGTGCTCGAAGCCCGTCAGGATTTCGACGTTGCCTCTTGGCTCGATCACTGGCGGCGTGACCGTCACCGTGACGATGGTCACGCCGCTGCGTCACGGCGGAACCCTCTCGGGTATCTCCCTCGCCGGCGGACCGGCGCCGGTTGGTCTTCGGTCACTACTGGCGTGACTACTTCCTATTCGAGGTGTGCGGCCAGCGGGGGGATGGTCACAACCAGGCGGGTTTGCGTCCGGCTCGTGGATGCACCATGCCGATGCACGCCGCCGCCGAAGCTGCAAGGTGCTCGGGGGCGGCCCGCAGGGCCCCTGCCAAGGCTCGAACCAGGAGCCATTCGTTGCCCACGACACACCCCGGTGGTGACCGGCGGGGATCCGAGTGGTTCCCGGTAGAGTCGGCTGCATGGCGCTCGAAGGCGAGTACGAACCGAGCCCGCAAGCCTGGGTCCGCGAGCAAGTGGAGGCCTACGAGAAGTCCGGCGGGCGTGAAGCCAACACTTTGAGGGACACGGGGATGCCGATCATCATCGTCACCACTCGCGGGAGGAAGACCGGCAAGATCCGCAAATTCGGTCTCATGCGGGTCGAGCATGGCGGTGAGTACGCACTCGTCGCCTCCAAGGGAGGTGCACCAGACCACCCCGCCTGGTACGCCAACCTGAAGGCCGACCCGACAGCTCTCGTGATCCAAGATGGTTCAGTGCCTTTCGACGCCGAGGCCCGTGAGGTCACCGGCGAGGAGAAGGCGCTGTGGTGGGACCGGGCCGTCACCGCATACCCCCCCTACGCCGAGTACCAACGCTCCACGACCCGGGAGATCCCGGTCTTGGTAGCTCGGCCCGCCTGAGACCGACCTCGCCTCATCACGGTGTCCGGGTCCGGTAGCCGCCCCTCCGGGCGGATCGGCTTCGCGAAGTTCGAGCGATGTCCCGCGCCATGAGGTGGCAGATGCCGTCTGGCGAACACTCCCAGGTCGGAGGTCCACGGCTTGGCCGGCGAGCGCGTCGATAAGCACTTGGGCATCTCTTGGCGCGGCACGTCGATGTGTCACACCGGCGCTACTCGGTGGCGTTCGAGCATTTCGAGCACATGCGAGTCGGTCACCACCGGTTTTGCCGGTCACGCGGTGTCACCTTCGTTACCGATGACGGGACCAGCGCGCGATCGGTCATGCGCTCCCTGCGGGTGGATGTCCGCGGCGGCGGCCGAGACCTCGGGGTCGCGGTCGACGATCAACCGACGCGTTGCGCCAGGAGCAGGTGCGAACGTCCACCAAGATCTGCTCGCTGACAGGCTATGGTGCCGACGCGAGCCCAGGGTTGCCGCGACTCGGGAGATCACTCACCGAGTTGCACTGGGAGTGAAAGGACAAGACGTGCGGGATGCAGGCGGCGCAAGGGAGGGAGACTGACGATGTCCGGTGTCCGAATTGTGACCGACAGCGGATGTGACTTGACCGAAGAGCTGGCGGACGTCAACTCCATACTCGTCGTACCACTCACGATTCGATTTGGCGACGAAGAGTTTCTCGACCGCCGCGATCTCACCCCTGCCGACTTCTGGAAGCGCTGCCACAGCACCGCGGCACTCCCTCAAACGGCAGCTCCGTCTCCCGGAGCGTTCCAGGAAGCGTACGAACGAGCGGCGACCGAGGGTGCTGACGCCGTTGTGTGCCTCACGATCTCG
Organism: Acidimicrobiaceae bacterium; assembly: GCA_027342785.1. Classification (GTDB taxonomy): domain Bacteria; phylum Actinomycetota; class Acidimicrobiia; order Acidimicrobiales; family RAAP-2; genus JAJYWF01. The sequence continues at coordinate 55,662 of DAHWPS010000135.1, read as the reverse complement.
TCTCGTGTCTCGGCCACGTACCAGTCTGCGCTGGCCGGTGCCGCCTCGATGGCGGGGCGGATCCCCGTCGAGGTCGTCGACACGGAGTCGGTGACCATGGGCCAGGGACTGCTCTGCATCGCTGCGGCCGAGGCAGCGGCCGCAGGCGCCGACACCGACGCGGTCGTCAGGACTGTGCGAGACCTCATCGGTCGAACGAAGGTCTATGGCGTCGTCGGCACCCTTGACCATCTCCAGAGGGGAGGAAGGATCGGTGGGGCTGCAGCCATGCTCGGTTCCCTCTTGTCGATCAAGCCCGTCATCCAAGTGCGAGATGGCATGGTCGAGGAGGAGTCCAAGCAGCGGACCCGTGCCCGTGCTCTGTCGTACCTGGCGGCCAAGCCCAGGGCAGATGCCCCTCTCGAGCGTCTGGCCGTCTGCAACGGCGCGGCTTCAGACATCGACGCCGTGGTGTCGACGCTCAGCGATATCACGGTGGCTCATCAGCTCGTCGTGGTGAACCTCGGTCCGGTGGTGGGCACGCACACCGGGCCTGAGACGATCGGGATCTGCTACCAGTTGCCGCCGAGCTGAAGACACACTGGTCAGAACGTCTGGCGCGGCGACATGCGTACCGGGCTCGTACTGGCCGCGTACCGGGCTCCTGCTCGCTCCCGACGGCGGCGCAGGTGGCGCCGGATTGCCGGCGGCGCCGGTGGCGCCGGATTGCCGGCAGCGCCGGCATCGGTGCCGTGTCCCACTATCCTCTCGGCCATGACGACGGACGCTGATCGGCACTCGGACGCAGGGTACCGCCTTGCCTCCCACGCGTCGTCGCCCGAGCCCACGGCTGAGACGGCGCAGTCCGGCCCCACGGGAAGCGGGTTGGGCGCAGACTGGCCGTCCAAAGCCGCCGACTTGGTGGACCTGGTCGCCGACGTCGTTCACGACCGGGCGATCCGGCCTCTTCTCCTCGCTGCTCGCGTCGTCGTCTTCGGACTGATCGTGGCCGTTCTCTCGCTGGTGGTCCTGGTTCTTGTCTCGATCGGGCTCGTCAGGATTCTGGACGTGTACGCCTTCGGTGGCAGGGTCTGGATCTCCGACGCCGTGCTCGGAGCGGTGTTCACCTTGGCGGGCCTCGCGGCCTGGTCACGACGTTCGACCCGCTCGAAGTCGGTCCACGGGTAAGGCTGTGTCGAGCAGATGACCGAACATCGCTCGCTGCTGATCGCAGGCTCGGGTCCCGCGGGTCTGACGGCTGCCGTCTACACGGCGCGAGCGCAGCTGGCTCCGGTCGTGATCGAAGGTGAGCCCTTGTCGACCAGCGATCAGCCGGGTGGACAGCTCATGCTCACTACCGAAGTCGAGAACTTCCCCGGGTTTCCCGAGGGGATCATGGGGCCGGAGCTGATGACCTCCATCAGGGCTCAAGCAGCGCGTTTCGGCGCGGAGCTCGTCACGGCGAAAGTGACCGGATTCGATCTGACCACCTCGCCATTCGGAGTCTGGGTAGGCGGGTCCGGCGCGAGCGAGCCGACGTACACCGCCGATGCCCTGATCGTCGCGACCGGAGCGCAATCCCTCATGCTGGGTGTGCCCGGGGAAGATCGTCTTCTCGGCCATGGGGTGTCGACGTGTGCGACCTGCGACGGGTTCTTCTTTCGGTCACGGGAGATCGCGGTTGTCGGCGGTGGGGATTCTGCCCTGGAGGAAGCGCTCTTCCTCACTCGATTCGCTTCCAGGGTGACGGTGATCCATCGGCGAGACCAGTTACGTGCATCGCGCATCATGCAGGAGCGCGCGCTGGACAACCCCGTCATTTCCTTTCGGTGGAATACCCAGGTGACCGAAGTCGTGGGAGACGACCAGGTGCGTGGGGTGCGCCTCCGAGACACCGTCTCGGGGGAAGAGTCGGAGCTGGCATTGGACGGTGTGTTCGTGGCGATCGGACATCGACCCAACACCGAGCTCCTTGCTGGGCAGCTCGAATTGCTGGACAACGGCTACGTCAAGACGACCGGCGGCTCGCGCACGAGCGTGGAAGGCGTATTTGCCTGCGGGGACGTCCAAGACCACATCTACCGCCAGGCGATCACCGCGGCCGGCTCGGGCTGCATGGCGGCCATCGACGCCGAGCGATGGCTGGAAGCCCGAGCTACCTGATCACGCCGAGCCTCGTGACGGCTTGCCGTTGCTCCAACTGGCCGGTCCAGGCCCCTCGGGGGGCCGGATATCGCCAGGCGGGAACAGGTGCGAGGATTCTCGTGTTGGAACCAGCGAACCACAGCACCCAGGGGAGCAGCCCTGGTGCATCACACGGGGGGACCAGGAGGGATAATGGCGAACGGGAAGATTGTGACGCTGGACGACGCTACGTTTGACGAGCATGTCAGGCGCTCGGATGTTCCCGTCTTGGTCGACTTCTGGGCAGAATGGTGCGGGCCGTGCAAAATGATCGCCCCGATCCTGGAGGAGATCGCCGAGGAGCAGGCCGGGAAGCTGGAGATCGGCAAGCTCAACATCGAGGAGAACCTCGACGTCACCCGGCGCTTCGACGTGATGAGCATCCCCACCCTGATCCTCTTTCACGAGGGCGAACCGAAGGTGCGCTTGGTCGGGGCGAAACCCAAGGGTCAACTCCTTCAGGAGCTGGCGACCTACCTTCCCACGGGAGGCTGACCCAGCCGCATCTCCGCCGCGATGCGTCAGATTCGGTTCTCGCCGATCCTGATTCCGAAGTCCGTGGCCAGCGACTGTCTGAGACACCAGGCGGGCCGCCCGGGGGATCGCCGGATGCGCGCTCGGGTGGGGAAGCGGTCGAGGCAGTCCCGGCCTCACCGGTCACGACCGACCCTCTCCCCCTTCGGCAAGGAGACCACGGACCCGCTGTGACAGAACTACGCGATCGGCTCGCTGGGCTTGGGTTCGACTCGAGCGCCGATCCGTCGGGTCACTTCGGGGTTGCGACGCGAACGGCGGTTGAGGGCTTCCAGCACCGACGAGGGCTGCGGGTCGACGGCGTCTGCGGACGTCAGACCTGGAACACCCTGTTAGAGGCCGGTTTTTGTCTAGGCGATCGCCTCTTGTACCGGCGTACACCCATGATGAGGGGCGACGACGTCGCCGAGCTCCAGCAGAACCTGGGCGCCCTCGGGTTCGATGCCGGCAGGGTCGACGGGATCTTTGGGGATGCGACGGCGACCGCCGTCTCGGACTTCCAACGCAATACGGGGCTGCCCGAAGACGGGATCGTCGGTTCGACCACCCTCTTCGAGCTCGCGAGGGTCCGGGCCCGTGAACGAGGGAGCGAGGTGGTGTCGGCGGTCATGGCACGAGAGCAGCTCCGCCGGGCGCCACCCACCCTCGCCGGGCGCCACATCGCCGTCGGCGAAGCCGGCGGCCTGGCGACCGCGGTCCGGGCACTGCGTCGCCGCCTCGTACTGGCCGGTGCCCGTGTGACTCCGCTCCACCACCCGGACGACTCGGTCCGGGCCGCACAAGCCAATACAGCGGACGTCAACGCCTACGTGGGTCTCCAACTCAACGCGACACGCTCCGGGTGCACTACCTGGTTCTATGGGAACGACCGCTACGAGTCTCCGGGTGGGAGGTCTCTGGCCGAGCTCGTCCAACGCGAAGTCCCGCGAGCGCTCGGGCTGCCTGACGGCGGTATCCGGGCGATGACGGTACCGGTCCTGCGTGAAACGCGGATGCCCGCCGTCTTGGTCGAATTGGGACCGGCTCTCGCAGTCGTCGAGCACGGCGCGGCTCTCGCAGACGCGTTGGTGGCCGCGCTCTCGAGATGGGCGAGCGCCGATTGGAGCTGAGGCATCCTCTCTCTCGGGCCGAGGGGCTTGAGAGGCTGCAGTGAGCACTCGACACCGTCGGCGATGGCACGACGGCGACGGCGACACCGCACTGCACCGCACGGCACGACGGCGACGGCGACACCGCACGACTTTGCGCGACGGACTCGGTGACGCAAAGGTGAAAAATTCCTCGACTTGAAGAAGAAATCGACAATCCACAACGTCATGCACAGGTTGTGGATAACGATAAACCAGTGCTTGATCCCTGTGGCGCAATAGCCCATTGACCAGGGAATACTCACTTCCCTCGGAGAAGCGACGCAGCGTCCTTTCTGGTTAGCCTTCGACCTCTGCTCCAGGGGAGGCACCCATCCTGCCCTCCCCTACCATCACCCTGTAGATACGCTCGAGGTCTTCCAGGGTGGCGAACTCCACGACCAGGCGACCTCGCCGATTGCGAAGCTCGACCTTCACTCTCGTGTTCAGGTGGCTGGACAACAGCTCCTCCAACTCCAGCACACCAGGTTCGGGAAGACCGCGTATCGGCCTCTTGCGATCGGTAGTACCTAGGGTATTACCATCATCCCGAAGCTGCGAAGCCGCCGTATCGAGGCTTGGGTCTGGTTCACCGCGGACGGCATCTTCAACCGCTCGAACACTCAAATTCTCGGCCACGATGCGCTGCACCAGTGATTCTTGGAGTGCGCGATCCGGAGTGGCCAAGAGCGCACGCGCATGTCCAGCCGATATTGCACCGTCGGCGAGAGCCCGTTGGGCACCTGCGGGAAGCTGAAGCAGCCGCAGGGTGTTCGTGATCGCTGCTCGGCTCTTTCCAACTCGGGTGGCGACCTGCTCATGGGTCAGACCGAATTCGTCGATGAGCTGCTGGTACGCGGCTGCTTCTTCGAGTGCGTTGAGATCGGCCCGATGCAAATTCTCGACGAGGGCCTGCTCGAGACTGTGCACATCACTGGTCGAGGGCTTGACCAATACTGGGATCGTCTGCAAACCCGCCCGGCGGGCGGCACGCCATCGGCGCTCGCCGGCAATGATCTCGTAGCTCTCGTTGCCAGCGTCCACCTCGCGCACGAGGAGTGGTTGGAGCACGCCGAGCTCTTTCACCGACGCTGCCAAGGACGCCATCGCCTCTTCGTCGAAGTGCGCCCGGGGTTGGAGAGGGTTCGGACGAATGCTGGACAGCGGAACCTCTCGAAGCATCGAGAGTCGGTCACCTGCGACCTCGGTCGGGATAAGTGCGCTAAGTCCCTTGCCCAGTCCGCTTCGTCGCGCCATTGCTCACCTCCTTGGCCAATTCACGATAGGCGATTGCCCCACGTGAAGTCGGATCGAAAACGGTGATCGGCTGGCCAAACGACGGCGCTTCGGACAACCGAACGGTACGCGGGATCACGTTTCGGCAGACCTGCTGAGGAAAATGTTGTCGCACCTCCGCCGCGACATCCACGGCCAAGCGGGTCCGTGCGTCATACATGGTGAGCACGATCGTCGTCACTTTCAGTGCACTGTTCAAATTGGCCGAGACCAGATGCACGTTGCGAAGCAGTTGTCCTAGACCCTCCAATGCGTAGTATTCGCACTGGATTGGTACAAGTACCTCTGACGCGGCCGCGAGCCCGTTGACCGTCAAGAGCCCAAGCGAAGGCGGGCAGTCGACGAGGATGAAGTCGAAGTCCTCGAGAACACTGTCGACCGCCCTTTTGAGCTTCAGCTCGCGACTGAAGGCCGGCACAAGCTCGATCTCGACACCCGCCAAGTCGATCGTAGCCGGAGCGACGAAGAGGTTCTTGAGGCTGGTTGGTTCGACCGCGTCCTCCAGGGCTGCTTCTCGCATGATGACGTCGTACATCGAGATCTCGAAACTCCGAGCGTCGATACCAAGACCAGTGGTCGCGTTTCCCTGGGGGTCAAGATCCACTACCAGCACTCTGTAGTCCAACTCGGCAAGAGCTGCGCCGAGGTTCACCGTGGTCGTCGTCTTGCCAACTCCCCCTTTTTGATTGGCAATTGCCAAGACTCGCGGAAGTTTGGCACTCGGAGTCCCGAGTACGTTGCCTGCGGCCTCGCCGGACTGCATGTCCGGCGATTTGCGATGAGGCTCGCTGGGTGGAGGCCCAACCCTCTTTCCCTCGTTTTCTTGCGACGGAGCTTCAACTGCCTTTGGCTGAGCATCCTCCGACTGAAGCGGCTCCTGCGGCGGCGCCTCGTCCTGCACGGGAACACTCGTTCCAGCAGAAATGTCCGTCACGGAACCACTCGCCGATTGTTCTGTCAGCTGTCCAGGCGGCTCTCCGGGCAGCTCTCCAGGCGGCTCTCCAGGCTCGTCGCGGGGTACCGTTCGACCCTCTGGGCCTCGTTCCCCTTGCGAGAAGCCTGGAGGTGCAGGGGCATCGAGAGATCCAGGAGGAACCTGAGGTGCAGCTGCGCGGTCTGGCGATTCGAGGACGGAGCTCGAAGGCTCCTCATGAGCAACCTCTACGGGTCCGCTGCTCTGACCAGCCGCTACCGGCTCCTCCCGATCTTTCCTCCGAATTCGCATCAAGAAAGCCTGCGAGCGCGGTTCGGCACCCCCATATCCTTGCCTCCCCAGTAGCTCTGGTCAAGTATCCGCTCTCAATTGGACAATATTTCGATTGTTGCTCGGTACATCGGCACCTTGCCCCCCTTGGATGACCAGGTGTTTCACGTGGAACATGGCGGAGGGTCCGCTCATCAGCCCTTCGCCCTTCCTTGCCTACGAAGGTTTCACGTGAAACGTTCTTCCGACACCAACGCGCTCCTGCCAGGTGGGCGCTCCCGCGGAAGGAGCCCAGCGAATGCCAGCCGGGTGGTCACCTGTAGCTCTGGAGATCATGAGTCATCCGCGGTACCTGCCTGTCTCCAGCGATGATCGTAGCGCCGTGAATGCGCCGCGAAAGACAGCTTTCCGAGATCTCGAGTGTCGCCCACGGGAGGTGACTCGGGACCAGGTGTAGGAGAGCGGTAAGCCTTCTACCATCTCGTAGCATTCCCTAGCGCTCATCCGAACTGCGTCCCGCCTGTCGAGTGGCCCCGAACGGTCGTGGGTCACCTGATCGGCCAAGCAGTGAAACGGTCAGTAGAGTGGTCGCTTCGCTGGAACACCGGTCCGGCGGGGATATGAGCTCGGGCACAGCGACCGCTGCCTCAGCACCTGGTAGGTGAACGCGGCTTCCAGCCGTTCGGCCCTTTCGAGACCAAGCTCCGCCAATTTGTCCGCCGGCCAGCGGTCCGGAGAGGTCGGGTCGTCGTGCGCGGCTTTGCTCGGTTCCTCGCTGCTATCCCTGGCGTTTCCGTCGCTTCCCGGGTCATCGCTCCAGTCATCACTACCGTCACCTGCCATTTCCGGCACTTCCGGCCAATGGCTGGCAGGCGGGCGGTGGCTGGTGCCAGAACCTGACCCGCCGGGAGTGCCAGCCTGTGTGGGAGTGCCAGACCCGCCGGGAGTGCCAGACCCGCCGGGAGTGCCAGCCTGAGGGGAGCGGGGCGGTTCCGAGACCACCAGGCATCCTCCGACTTTCAAGAACGGTGCTGCGCACTCGACCGTCACGGCAGGGCGCCCAAACCCTCGCGCCACGACGGCATCGTAAGCTCCACGGTGGGTACTCGCCCGGCCGATCTCTTCAGCCCGTCCCCTGACAACCTCAACTCTGGACGACAGACCCAGCTCCTCCAGCGCCCAGTGCAAAAAGTCGGCGCGTCGGCGCGAGCTCTCCAAGAGCACCATGAAGAGTTGGTCGGATGCACTTGCCATCACCAGACCCGGGACACCTCCACCCGAACCCAGGTCAAGAGCACGGTAAGGTCTTTGCCCCTGCCCGAGTCTCGAACCCTCGACGCTTCCAGACCCGACGAGAGCGGCCAGATAGCCGAGGCTATGGGCAATGTGGACTTCGCTCGGACCAGGTCCAAGAAAACCAAGGGTCCGTGCACGAGCGAGCACGTCGACAAGGCAGCGTGTGGAAGTCGTCTCTGTGAACCAGAATTGTCCACCTACAGCGGGCGGCATCGTGTGAGGACTGCCCTCGTTCACGTCCGGCCGAATACTCGCCGGCTCGGTTCAGGGTGCCGGAGCAATCACCACGTAGCGGTACGGATCTTCACCCTCCGAGCGGGTGCTGACTCCGTCCAGCTCGTTCACCATGTCGTGCACGACCTTCCGATCGGCTGCTGACATGGGCTCGAGCAAGCGCTCCTCCCCCGACTCGACCACTTCACGGGAAACCTGTTCGGTGAAGCGGCGCAGGGCGTCGGTTCTCCGCTCTCGATATCGGGCAACATCCACCAGTATCCGGTCGGTGCGGGTGGCAAACCTGTGCTGGACGGCTGAGCGGGTCACGTCCTGAAGTGCTGCCAGGGTGGCGCCCTTCGGCCCCACCAGTACGCCCAGTCCTTCACCGTCTACTGCCAGCTCCACCGTCTCGGCATCTCGAATCCTCGTTTCGATCGTCGCATCCAGCCCATAGGCCTCAACGAGTCCTCGCAGGAATTCTGCCCCTACCGCTGCCTGCTCGTCCAGGGTCATTGCCTCTGCCATCTGATCCTCTCCCTTCCCATCGAATTGTTGCTCCATCGAACGTCCAGCGGGAGAGCGAACAGCCCCATCGCTTCTGCTCCCTCTCTTGCGACCCCTTCCCCTCCCGGCCTTGGTAGACGGTGAGATCGTTGAGGCTGAACTGGCACCTCGTTCGCCGTTCTGCCGAGATCCTTGCGCGTCCGCCGGTTGGCGACCGTTGCCAGCGCTCTCGGCGTCGCCGGTGCCCCGCTCCGTCCTTCCTTGGGCTTTGTTCCGTTGAGCAGCGCGCGCGCCACCATTGTTTGACGTGTCCGAGGCGCTCTGACCGCCCGACCGTGCTCCTTCGCCATTCCCGTTGCCACGGCGGTTGCGTCCGTTCTGACTACGCCCCTGACTCTCGCGGCGCTGACGATCGCGCCCTTGGCCACCGCTTCCTCGATCCTGCCCTGTTCGCCTGGTGTCACGCGATGGGCGTCCTCCTCGCTTCGGCCGAGGCCCGACAGGTCTCACCCGGGCCCGAACCCTCGCCTCACCCCGAACCCGGCCAAAGAGACCGCTCCGCGGCTCAGTCACTACCACGATCTCGGCGTCGCTCTCCGCGACTCCCAACTGTTCGAGCGCAGCCTCTTTCGCTGCGGCCACGGATATCCCGGTGAGCTCTACCCACTCCACCTCTCAACGAGCCTTTCTCGTGCGCTTGGATTTCGACCGGGGATGGGCCTTGGTCGGTTGATCTTGCTGCCCCGCTGCATTGCCCGCTGCATTGCCCGCCCCGCTGCCATTGCTTTTGCCGGCACTCGGGCTTCTCACCCCAGAGCCGCCACGACGCCTTCCGTTGCTTGCCGCCTGTCGAGCACCGGGGACTTTTGGCGCCTGCCCGTTGGTCTTCGCTCTCGGTGCTTTCGACCCTGCGCTGTTTTCCGATCCAGAATCACCACCGGCACGCCCGGCGTCTCCGCTTGTGCCGTCACCAGCGGGCTGCGCGATCTTGTCGTCTTCGCCGTCCCCCCCAGCGGCGGCCGAGCCGGCGGCCGAGGCGTCGGGTCTTCCGCCTGCCTTTCCTTCGGCCGAACCACCGCCCGTTGCGGCAGTCCCTGCATTGCGCGCCCCGGGCCGCGTCGAGGCGGGCTTGCCCTGTCCTGCATTGGCCCTTGCATTGCCCTGCCCCACAATCCCCTTCGCGGGCTTGCCCTGTCCCGACTTGGACGAACCCGCCTGGTCCGCGCTCTTCCCCCCGGAGATCTCCCTCGCTCCGACCTGCTGGACCATACCCGTGCGGAACATGAGGTCTTGGGTCAAGATCCGAATCGCCGACGACACGATCATGTACAGCATTGCTCCGACAGGAACGAGGAAATAGATATATGCCATTATGAGCGGCATAACCTTCTGCATCGTCTGCATCTGCTGGTTCATTTGCGCTGCAGCCTTGTTCCGTTTCGTCATCTGAGACATTTGGAAATATTGCAGCCCAACTGCAAGAGCAACCAGCACCATGTAAGGTATGTAGCCGAACCAATGCGCTTGATGTGTCAGTGGCTTGATCGCCAAGTTCAAGCCAAACGACTTCATTATCCCAGGGGTCGCTACCAGGTCGGCATGCATTTTCGAAGTCGATGGTATATACCTGGGATCAGCACATACCTTAGCCAAGCACTTCTTCCCAGTGTACGAGATCACCTGCCCTTTTGATACCGTGTTCGTCAATCCTCGAATGATGTCGTAAAGGACAAGCAGCGCGGGCATTTGGATCAGCATCGGGAGACAGCCACCGGTCGGACTCACGCCTTGCTCCCGGTAGAGACGCATCATCTCTTTGTTCAATTGCTCTCGGTTCTCCGGACCCTTGTACTTCTGCCGCAACTTTTGCAGCTCGGGTTGGAGCGCCTGCATGGCCATCATGGATCGCGTGCTCTTGATCGTGAGGGGGGTGAGCACGGCCATGATGAGGATGGTCAGCACGATGATCGACACGGCGTAGTTGGGGATGACCGCGTAGATGTACGCCAGCACCGTGGCGATGATCACGAAGAGCGGGTGAAAGATCTCTCCGATCAGCTTGAACAGGGAGTTCTCGGCGAGCATGGGCACCAGTCCCACCAGTACGGTCATCGGTGCCCCTTCCTCGAAGAGGGTCGGGGGAGCTCGTCGGGCACGAGGTCGACACCTCGGCCGCCGAACGGCCTGCATCGGCCGATCCGGCGGAGTCCAAGCCCCATGCCGCGCCACAGGCCGAAGCGCTCAATTGCTTCGGCGGTGTACGCCGAGCACGACGGGATGAAGCGGCAGGGGGAAGGCGAGCCCGATCTCAGTGCCTGGTACGCGCGGATCATCCCGAGGGCCGCCCGTTGCGCGCCGCTGCGTCGCGCCGATGCCTCACCGGCATCTGCCGCTGACGGGCCTCGGACGTGAGGGGAGCGCCCGATGGCTTCCGATGAGGTGGCGGCGGTCAACCCACCGGCTACGTCCTCTCCGGCGATCTGCCGCCTCTGTGACGCCGTGGCGCTCACCGGATGCGGTCCGGGTCAGAAGCCCGGCCCATCACGTAGGCGACGCTGTCTTTCAGCACAGAAAATTCCTGTTCAGAGCCTTCTTCCCGCCAGTGCAACAGGTAGCACCCTGGGCGGGTCACCGGAGCGACCGCGCCCACCGCCGCCCTGAGCCTCCGGCGGACTCGGTTGCGCTGCACGGCGTTGCCACACCGACGACCGACGGCGTACGCGACGCACAGGTCGGGTCCATCACGCCCATGGACGCTTCGGACGTAGCTCGCGCTGAGCGGCCCTTGGCGCCCCCGGCCCTCAGGTCTTTTGAGCTGGTCGAAGGTCTTCCGGTCACGGATCCTTCCCACTGCCCGCGGTCCGGACATGGCACGCTCAGACCGTCAGGCGGCGGCGGCCCTTCAGCCGCCGCGACCGCAAGATCGCCCGCCCCGCCCGAGTGGACATCCGGCGCCTGAAGCCGTGGGTTTTTGCCCGCTTACGCGTATTCGGCTGGTACGTTCGCTTCACCTGGATAGGCCTTCCTTGTCATCGCTTCCTGTTCGTGGCGCCCTGGCTGGGATCTTTCCCAGAGGGCTTCGTCGCCCGAGAGCGCTCGAACCCCTGTGCGGGTCACACCGTCAAGATTCCCCCGAGAGATCGTGTCTCCTCGGGTGTGCTCTCGTGGCCGCCACGGCGGTACATCCGATGCTAGGCGAGATTCGCTCCGGCCACTAGTCGAGCCCCGCCGGTGGCACGGCTCACTCTCGCATCACCCCTCACAGGCATCCTGTCGCCGCGAGCAGGAAGGATGAATTCCGTTCGTCTCTGGCGGGACCGGGGTGTACCGTCGCGATCCCAGACACCCCTATCGAGGCAGGCGGGGGTGATCGAAAGCGGGACGGGTCCGGTCGGCGCATGGGCCCGGTCGGCGTATGGGTCTGATCGGCGGGACGGGCCCGCTACGCGGGTGGGTCTGGGACCCGCCAAGGGGTCGAGGGTGCGTGAGGACGGGAGCGGTGGTGGTGGATCCAAGGTGTTCCACACCTGTGGATCAAGTTGTGGACAACGACGGTTGCGTGGGGTGGAGGTCCTGGTGAACGACGTCAGTGAGCTGTGGAAGCGTTGCACAGCATCCCTCCGAGAACAGGTGTCCGAGGCGACCTGGCAGGTGTGGTTGGCAGGCCTGCGTCCCGTTTCGCTGACTGCCGACGTGATGGTCCTGGGAGTGCCCAATTCGGTTGTCCACAAGCGGGTCGAGAGCCGTTTCCTCCCCTTGATCCAAGAGACGCTGACCACCGCGGCAGGACGTCCCATCACCGCGCAGCTCCGCCTCGCCGATCCTGCAGATGTCCTCAGAGACCGTCCGACAGCCCGCGACCGCGACCGCGACCTCCTCGCCAACGACGAGCCCGCCGCCGGTACCACCAATGTCGGCTCCACCGGCTCCAACAACTCCACCGCCGCCGGCAACTCCCACGGCGCCGGCGCCAACTCCCACGCTGCCGGCGGAGCCGCATCTCTTCACGCGTCGACCTCCTCTCCCCACCTGGCCGCCACACGAGCACGAACGGGGACACGAACAGACAAGGGGAAGGGGACGCGCGCATCGTCAGGGACCACCCCTTCCTCGGAGACCCCGACGGTGGCGCTCGATCGCCGTTTCACGTTCGAGACGTTCGTCACGGCGTCGTCGAACCGCCTCGCTCACGCTGCGGCCCAGGCTGTGGCGGAGACCCCGGGACGCTCCTACAACCCTCTATTCATCTACGGTGACTCGGGTCTCGGCAAGACCCATTTGCTCCACGCCATCGGCAACTACGTCCACGACAATTTCCCAGGTCAGCACGTTCTCTACGTAACCACCGAGACCTTCATGAACGACTTCGTCGACTCGCTCCGGATGTCGACCACGATCGCCTTCAAACGCCGCTACCGGGTGTGCGACGTCCTCCTGATCGACGACGTGCAGTTCATGGAGAACAAAGAGGGCCTCCAGGAAGAGTTCTTCCACACGTACAACGATCTCCACGGTGCCGGCAAGCAGATCGTCCTGACCTCGGACCGACCCCCCAAATCCATCGAGACTCTCGAAGAGCGCTTGCGGAGCCGGTTCCTCTCCGGCCTCATCACCGAAGTCGACCCTCCCGACATCGAGACCCGCTTGGCCATCCTCCACTCCAAAGCCGAGGCAGATCATGAGGTGATTGGAGACGACGTCCTCGAGTTCATCGCCACCCACGTCACGAGCAACATCCGGGAGCTCGAAGGAGCACTGATCCGGGTCACCGCGTTCGCCAGCCTTACGCACGAACCGATCACGCTCGAGCTTGCCGAACGAGTCCTGTCTGACATCGTCGACGCAGGTGAACCTCGGCGGATCACGCCGCAGATGATTCTCGAAGCCACGGCCACCAGCTACGGTTTCACCATCGACGCCATCTGCGGCCCGAGTCGCACCAGGCCGTTGGTCACCGCCCGCCAAGTGGCGATGTACCTGGTCAGGAACCTGACCGACTACAGCTACCCGGCAATCGCCCGTGTGTTCGGCGGAAGGGACCACACCACCGTGATCCATGCCGTCGACAAGATCTCCAAACAGATGAAGGAACGGCCGCAGATCTACCAGCAGGTGACTGATCTCACGGTGCACATAAAGAGCGGCTGTTGACAAGGATGGCCACTCAAGCCGCTTCGTCCACGCCCAGGCACCCCGATCGACCTCGGTTCTCCCTTTGGGGACGAAGGTCTGCGTATTCTGTGGACATGTGTGCAGTTCTCCACAGTGCCAACCGCAGCAGAGCTACCGGGCTCGTTACCTTCCACCACGCCGATGACGACTGTGGACGAGATGACGTCGTCTGACCTGCCGGAAAGAAGTCTTCTCCACAATCCACACCACTACTACCGATAGAAGAGAATTCAATTCCCCTTCTCTATCTCCAGTCTGTGCGAACTGAGCGAAAGGATCTGTACCCGTGAAATTCCGTGCCGAACGGGACTCGTTCGTAGAGGTGCTCTCGTCGGCGGCTCGAGCGGTAGGGGGCCGGGGGTTGTCGGCGGCGGTCCTCTCGGGCTTGCTCCTCGAATGCCAAGGCAACCAACTCGTCGTCACCGGGACCGACCTCGACCTGACCATCCGCGTGGAGCACGAGGTGATCGGAGTGGAGGACGGGAGATGTGTCGTTCCAGCTCGGCTCACCGCGGACATCTCTCGCAGCTTGGAGCCAGGTGCAGTGACCCTGGAAGGAGACGACGAGAAGATCGAGATCTCCGCGGCGAGGTCGCAGTTCAGCCTTCGCGCCTACCAAGTCGTGGAGTACCCGGTGATCTCGATGGCCGACGACGTGTCATTCGTCCTCCCCGGGAAGCTCATTGCAGAAGGTTTGCGCCAAGTTGTACGCGCCGCGTCAAGTGACGACGCTCGGCCACTGCTCACCGGGGTGTTGTTCACTCACCACCAAGGTGCGATCCGCATGGTGGCGACCGACTCCTACCGGTTGGCACTCCGGGACATGCCCGAAGTGAAGGGCCTTGGTGACGACCAGGACGTCCTGGTGCCCGCGCGTGCGTTGGCCGAGCTCCAGCGCTTGGCGTCCACGGGGTCGACGGGTGCCAGCGGCAACGAGCAGCCCGGCGGGCACGACATCGGCGTCGTACCCGGACAGAATGACATCACGTTCATCCGAGGACCGGTCAAGATCAGCAGCCGCCTGCTCGACGGCCAGTACCCCGACTACCGCCAGCTCATCCCCGATCACTATCCCAACCGTCTCCATCTGGGAAAAGAGTCATTTCTCGCGGCGCTGCGCCGTGTTCGGCTCCTCGTCCGAGACAACACGACCCCCGTGCGGCTCTCGATGCGGTCGGGTGGCGTGGACATGACCGTGGTCTCCCAAGAGGTCGGCGACGCGAGCGAGACTGTCGACGGCGACTTCACCGGCGAGGATCTGGAGATCGCGTTCAACCCCGCGTACCTGATCGACGGCGTGGACGCGGTCGTGGGAGACGAGGTGATCATCGAGACCGCCGATGCGTCCAAACCGGCGACCGTGCGCTCGGCCGAAGAGGACGACTTTCGCTACCTGCTGATGCCAGTCCGGGTGTCATGACCCGGCGTGCGTGACCCGGCCGGCATCCACCTCAGCGCAGCACCGTGAACCTGGTCTGGATCACTCTCGCCGACTTTCGCTCTTTCTCCAGCGCCGAGTTGCGCCCCAGCCCAGAAGGGGTCACGGCCATCACCGGTGCCAACGGCACCGGCAAGACCACGCTGCTCGAAGCAGTCGCCTACCTGGGAGCCCAGCGGTCGTTTCGCAACGCCGCACGCGAGCACCTCGTGCGCACGGGCACCGCCCAAGCCCTCCTACGGGCCGAGCTGGAGCGGGAAGGGTCGACCACCCTGGTCGAAGCGCTCCTCCCGATCACCGGTCGACCGAAGACCCAAGTGAACCGGCAGGTAGCCCGCACCCGGCGGGAGCTGGCCGCAGCAGTCCCCTTCACCGCGTTCACCCCTGACGATGTCGGGATCGTACAGGGTCCCCCCGCAGGCCGGCGAGAGCTCCTCGACGACCTGCTCCACCTGATCGACCCGCAAGGAGCGCGGGCGATCGAAGACACCGAGAGGGCTCTGCGCCAGCGCGCCGCGCTCCTCCGTCAGGCCGGCGGGCACCTCACGGCCGAGGTGGTGACGACGTTGGAGGTATGGGACAGCCGTCTCGCCGAGGCAGGCACCGCGCTGGCCAACGCACGGGAGGCGGCCACCGGCATGCTCCGCCCCCTGGTCGCCGAGACGTACGCAGCCCTGGCGGGTCGCGGCTCCTCCCAGTCGCCGAGTGCGGTGGGCGTCGAGATCTCCTACCGCCGGTCGTGGTCCGAGGACCTCCTCGACGCCCTCGCTACGTCGAGATCCGAGGACGCGCGTCGGGCGGCGACCACCGTCGGCCCACACCACGACGACCTGGCTATCGTCCTCGACCACCGCGACGCTCGGTACCAGGGTTCGCAAGGAGAGCAGCGATGCCTCGCGCTCGCGCTGCGCCTGGCGGGGCACCACCTGGTGACCGAGATCGCGGGCACCGCGCCGATCCTCCTGCTCGACGACGTGTTCTCCGAGCTCGACCCCGATCGAGCCAGGGCCCTGGTCCGCGCTCTGCCGGCGGGTCAGGCGCTGCTCACGACGGCGGCCGAGCTCCCGAGCGGGCTCGAGGTGGCCGAGGTAGTCGACATCGGGAAGCTGGCAGGGGCGTCCGTGAGCTGCGCCGCAGCTCACGAGCTGCCCGGCCGGATCGAGACAGCGCGGTGAACCCCTCGCCGCCCAACCCGAGGCGACGTCGCCGCCCGCCCGGAATCGATCCAGGGCCGCGACCGCTGCGCGAGGTGATCGAGGGAGCCGTCGAACGGCTGGGTCCCCACCACGGCGGGCGGTCTCCGCGGGTCCTCGCGCTGGCGGAGGTGGTGTCGCACTGGGAGGAGATCGCAGGACCCGGGCTCGCCCCTCACGTGCGGCCACTGAAGCTCGAAGGCAGCACGCTCGTCGTGGCGGCCGACCACTCGGCCCGAGCCACGCAGGTACGCCTCCTCGGCGCCGAGCTCATCGGACGTCTCAGACAGGCGACCGGCGAGGCGGGCGAGGAGGTCGTCGTCGACGAGGTTCGCGTGGTCGTACGCCCGCCCTCGTGAGGCCGCAGCGTCGGCGTATCGCAGTGGCCCGGTCGGGTAGAATGAGCCGTCCGCACCGGAGAGATGGCCAGGTCTTGGATCGGGACCCCGGAGCGCACTGTGAACAGAGATCGCGAAGGGACGCGCCCGTGCGGCAGACGATGGTGGTGAACGGTGGGACCTGACAACGTGTCCTACGAGGCGAGTGACATCACCGTGCTCGAGGGGCTCGACCCGGTGCGGATCCGGCCCGGGATGTACATCGGCTCAACCGGTCCCACCGGTCTTCACCACTTGATCTGGGAGGTGGTCGACAACGCGGTCGACGAGGCCATGGCCGGGTATTGCAGCCGGATCGACGTGACGCTCCTGGCCGACGGCGGATGCCGGGTCACCGACGACGGCCGAGGGATCCCGGTGGACCCTCATCCCCAGTACCCGGACAAATCGGCGGCCGAGGTCGTCCTCACGACGCTGCACGCGGGGGGGAAGTTTGGCGGGGCCGGCTACAAGGTCTCCGGGGGGCTGCACGGCGTCGGGGTGTCGGTGGTGAACGCCCTGTCGACCCGGCTCGTCCTCGAGATCGACCGCGAGGGGAACCGCCATCAGATGGAGTTCGTCGACGGGGGGCAGCCGGCCGGCCCGCTCAAGGTCGTCGGCCCCGCCCCGCGCGGTCGGACCGGGACGATCGTCACCTTCTGGCCCGATCCGACCATCTTCGAGGAAGTGGACTTCCGCGCCCAGACCGTCACCGAGAGGCTCCAAGTGATGGCGTTCTTGAACCGCGGGCTCGAGATCCGGTTCGCCGATGAGCGGCCCGGGGCCTCCAAGAAGGAGACGTTCAAGTACAGCGGTGGCATCGTCGACTACGTCCGGCACCTCAACGCCTCCAAGGAGTCGCTCTTCCGCAAGGTGGCGTCGTTCCAGCAGATCGAGGAGACCCAGGAGGTCGAGGTCGCGCTCCAGTGGAACACCGGGTTCCACGAGAGCATTTTCTCGTTCGCCAACGGGATCTCGACGACCGAGGGCGGCATGCACGAAGAGGG
The DNA here is from genome assembly GCA_027342785.1 of Acidimicrobiaceae bacterium. Taxonomy (GTDB): domain Bacteria; phylum Actinomycetota; class Acidimicrobiia; order Acidimicrobiales; family RAAP-2; genus JAJYWF01. Next base: position 38,135 of record DAHWPS010000135.1, on the reverse strand, counting down.
CTTCAAAAAGGCACTCACCAACGTCGTCAACCGCTACGCCCGGTCGCGCAACCTCTTGAAGGAGAAAGAGGAGAACCTCGATGGCAAGGACATCAGAGAAGGGCTGACGGCCATCGTCTCGGTCCGCTTGAAGGACCCCCAGTTCGAAGGCCAGACCAAGGCCAAGCTGGGCAACGTCCCGATCCGGTCGCTCGTCGAGCGTGCCACCAACGAGAAGCTGGCCGAGTGGCTGGAGGAGAACCCGACCGAGGCGAACCAGACGGTCAAGAAGGCCCTGTTGGCCCAGCGGGCCCGCATCGCCGCGCAGCATGCCCGCGATCTCACGCGGCGCAAGTCCGGGCTCGACGGGGCCGGGCTTCCCGGCAAGCTGATCGACTGCTCTTCCCGGGACCGGCGGGAGTGCGAGCTGTTCATCGTGGAAGGCAACTCGGCCGGGAGCTCCGCCAAGGACGCGCGCGATCCGCGCACCCAGGCCGTGCTGCCCATCCGGGGGAAGATCCTGAACGTCGAGCGGGCCCGGATCGACAAGATGATGAAGAACGCCGAGATCCAGGCGCTGATCGCCGCCATCGGCGCCGGGCTCGGGGAGGAGTTCGACACCGCCAAGATCCGCTACCACAAGGTGATCGTGCTGGCCGACGCCGACGTCGACGGCAGCCACATCCGCACCCTGCTCCTCACCTTCTTCTTCCGGCAGATGCGGCCGCTGGTCGAAGGGGGCTTCGTCTACGTCGCCCAACCGCCCCTGTACTCCACGCTGGTCGGCAAGGAGAAGGTCTATCTGAAGGACGACGCGGCCAAGGATGCGTTCCTCGCCGCCCGCCCCGACCACCGGCAGGACTTCCAGCGGCTGAAGGGCTTGGGCGAGATGGACTTCAGCGAGCTGCGCGACACCACCATCGACCCGGCCAAGCGCTCCCTGCTCCAGATCAGCGTGGAGCAGGCGGCCCTGGCCGACGACGTGTGCTCGGTGCTCATGGGCGACGACGTCGAGCTGCGTCGGCACTTCATCCAGACGAACGCGAAGGACGTCCGCTTCCTCGACATCTGAGATGAGCGGACCCATCCATTGACCAGGGGCGAAAGGGCGTCATGAGCAGCAGCGACAGGCCAAGGGGCGCAGCGGCCGACGCGTCCGGCAACGGCTCGGGCGCTGACACCGCGGTGCTCGGCTTCATCGAGCCGATCGAGATCCAAGAGGAGATGGAGCGTTCCTTCCTCGAGTACTCGATGTCGGTCATCGTCTCCCGGGCGCTCCCAGATGTGCGGGACGGGCTGAAGCCGGTCCACCGCCGGATCCTCTACTCGATGTTCGACCAGAACCTCCGTCCGGACCGCCCCCATGTCAAATGCGCGGCGGTGGTGGGGGAGGTCATGGGGACGTACCACCCCCACGGCGACAGCGCGATCTACGACGCGTTGGTCCGCATGGTCCAGGAGTTCTCGATGCGCCACCCCCTGGTGGACGGGCACGGGAGCTTTGGTGGGCCAGGTCCCGACGAGGGTCCGGCGGCAATGCGCTACACCGAGTGCCGCCTCCAATCCCTGACCCTGGACCTGATGGCCGGCATCGACGAGGAGACCGTCGACTTCGTGCCGAACTACTCGAACAGCGCCGAGGAGCCCACCGTGCTCCCCGCCCGGTTTCCCAACCTGCTCGTGAACGGCTCCCAAGGCATCGCCGTCGGCATGGCAACGAACATCCCTCCCCACAACCTCGGTGAGGTGGTGGACGCCACCATCCACCTCCTCGAGCACCCCGACGCCTCTTCCGACGACCTCATGGCGTTCGTGAAGGGGCCGGACTTCCCGACCGGGGCCCAGATCCTCGGACGCCAGGGGATCCTCGACGCCTACCGGACCGGCCGGGGATCGATCAAGATGCGCGCCGTCGCCGAGATCGACGAGGGCCGTGACGCCACCCGGATCGTCGTCACCGAGCTGCCGTACCAGACCTCGGTCGGGGTGATCGCCCAGAAGATCGACGACCTGGTCAAGTCGGGCGAGCTGGACGGGATCGCCGAGGTGCTGGACTCCTCGGCCGGCAAGCAGACCCGGCTCGTGGTCCGTCTGAAGCGCGACGCCAACGCCAATGTCGTGCTGAACAAGCTCTACAAGCACACCCCGCTCCAGACGAGCTTCGGGGTGAACGCTCTCGCGCTGGTGGACGGTGTGCCGCGGACCCTCAACCTGGCCCAGCTCCTCGGGCACTACGTCGCCCACCAGGTCGAGGTGGTCACCCGGCGCAGCGAGTACCGGCTCCGCAAGGCCCGGGCCCGGGCGCACATCGTCGAAGGCCTGCTCCGGGCCATCGACATGCTCGATGCCGTCATCGCCGCCATCCGCGCCTCTGACGACCGGGCAGCCGCGCGCGCCGCTCTCATGGGCGAGCCCTTCTCGTTCAGCGAGGAGCAGGCGAACCACATCTTGGACATGACCCTCGGGCGGCTCACCCGCTTGGGACGCAGCGAGCTCGAAGACGAGATGACCCAGCTGCGCGCCACGATCGCCGAGCTGGAGGCGATCCTGGCCGACCCGGCTCGCCTGCGATCGGTGATCTCGACCGAGCTGACCCTGGTCCGCCAGACCTTCGCCAACGATCGGCGCTCGGTGATCACCCACGACCCCGGCGAGCTGGGCGTCGAGGACCTCGTCGACGACGAGGAGGTCGTGGTGACCATGACGGCGGCTGGCTACGTGAAGTCGGTAGCCGCCGACGCGTTCCGCACCCAAGGCCGCGGCGGGCGCGGCGTGCAGGGCGCGCGCCTGAAGGAAGAGGACCTGGTCACCCACGTTGTGCACACGACCACCCTCTCGTACCTCCTGCTGTTCTCCAACCGGGGACGCGTCTACCGGCTGCGGGGCCACGAGATCCCGATGAAAGAACGCACCGCGAAGGGCACGGCCCTGGTCAACCTCCTGCCGCTCGAGTCCGGCGAGACCGTCCAGGCCATCGTCGGGACCCGTGACTTCCCGACCGACCAGTACCTCGTGTTCGCTACCGCGCAGGGCCAGGTGAAGAAGACGCCGTTCAGCGAGTACGACAAGTCACGGCGAGAGGGCTTCATCGCCATCGCGTTGCGGCCTGGAGACGAGCTGGTGCGAGTGGTGGTCACCGCCGGTGCCGACGACCTCTTCGTCGTCACGCGGGCGGGGATGACGATCCGGTTCTCGGAGCACGATGTGCGGCCGATGGGGCGGAGCACGGCCGGGGTCAGAGGGATCCGGCTGCGCGCCGAGGACGCCGTCGTGTCGTTGGACGTGGCCCGCGACGACACCGATATCCTGCTCGTGACCGATGCCGGCTACGGCAAGAGGACGAAGCTGGAACGTTTCAATCGCCAGGCGCGCGGTGGTCAGGGAGTCCGGGGCATCCGGCTCACGGCAAAGCGCGGCAGGGTCGTGGCCGCGTTCATGGTGGCGTTCGACGACGAGATCCTCCTCGTCTCCACCGGTGGGGTAGTGATCCGTACCGCGGTGCGTGAGATCGCGTCCCAAGGACGCGACGCCACCGGTGTCCGGGTCATGAACCTCGACGAGGGTCAGTCTGTGGCGGCCGTCGCCCCGGTCTCGGGCTCCGAGTAGACCGCCGGGTGGACCGGCCGGCTCAGCTCGTGGCGGTCTGGAAGGTCATCGTGTACGGGGCGACCGCCGGATCGTACGTCCCGATGAGGGTGGACCCCACAGTGACGGCCGTCTGCGCGGCGACGGACCCGATCTCGACGGTGAGACTGCTGTCCACCGTGAAGGTCTTGGACTGCCCGGCGCTGAGCAGCCCGCTGAACAGCACGCCGGGCGTCGCCCCGGCGGTGGCCGGCCCGGTCACCTGCACCCACGAGTCGCTGCTGGCGACCGCGACTTTCACGACGAAGCTCGGCGCGCTGACATCGAGGGTGGCCGTGCTGGGTGACGTTTTGTCGACCGTCATCTTGGCCGCGGTCGTCTTGGGCTTGGTGTCGCGCGGAGCGGACGTGCTCGGCGACGCGGGCCGGGACGGCGACGTGGTCCCCCCACCCCCGGGCGTTGTCCTGGCGGTCGTGATGCCGATCGAGCTGAGCCACTTGGGCTCGTAGCGGTGGATGACAAGACCGGCCACGCCGGCCACGATGGCGAGGGCGACCAGCGCCACCCCCAGGCGCAGGGCGAGGGGGGAGCGGTCGGCCGGCCGGGGTCGAGGCTCTCTCGTCCGAGAGTCCGGGACGAAGGCGGCGCTCGGGACGGCATCGGTCACCCCGGTGTCGTGCATGCCGCCGACCGGCGGGCCCCACGCGGGCACCATTGCGGTGGCAGCGCCGGTGTCGGCGAGACCCGGGATCCCCGCAGTGGAGAAGCCAGTCGGGGGCGCGGCCTGGAAGGTGGCCGTCGCCGGGGCACCGGCGGGGACCTGGCCGGTGTGGAGGGCCACGATCTGGGGTTGGGGGGAGGGCGGCGCCGGCCAGTGGTCCACGAGGATCAGCACGTAGCGGTCGCCGGGCAGGCCCAGGTGGTCGGCGTAGTGGCGCAAGGTCCTCAGCACGGCAACGCGGTCCGCGACCGCCTCGTAGCGCCCGGCCTCGATGGCCTGGAGCTGGTGCAGGGGTAGACCGGTCCGAGCGCTCACGTCCTCCAGGCGGAGCCCCTGACGGGTCCGGACCCGTCGCAGCGAACGGGCGAGCTCGTCTGGGGTCGTGGGCATGGCACCGGGTCCGGCGCCACGGCCGGCGGTGTCGCGATGCAGGATCACCTCTCGCTTCCTCCCCTGATAGTGGCGCAATTGTACCTGGGAGGCACGGTGGCGCGCCCGGCGAGCCGGCAGCGCGCGGATCGACAGCCAGTCCACAGGATTGGCGGCGAGTATCTATGCGGGAGGCATGGTCATGGAACAGGCACCGAGAGTGCTCGTCGTCGACGACGAGCCGGCGATCACCGATCTCGTCTCCATGGCGCTGCGCTACGATGGCTTCGCCGTGGAGATTGCCCGTAGCGGACGTGATGCGCTGCGTGCCGCGGCGCTGGTACGCCCGCACGTGATCGTGCTCGACGTCCTTCTCCCGGACCTCGACGGGTTCGAGGTCTTGCGCCGGCTTTCCGACGAGCGTCCCCGTCCCCCGGTCGTGTTCCTCAGCGCGCTCGACGGGCTCGACGACAAGCTGCGTGGCTTCACGCTGGGCGGTGACGACTACGTGACCAAGCCGTTCAGCGTCGAGGAGCTGGTCGTGCGGGTGCGAGCGATCCTGCGGCGCGTCCACGACATCCACGCCGAGACCGCAGTGCTGAGCTGCGGCGACCTGGTGCTGGACGAGGACCAGCACGAGGTGCGGCGAGCCGGCCACGTCGTCACGCTCACCCCGACGGAGTTCAAGCTCCTCCACTACCTCATGACGAACCGGGACCGAGTCGTCTCCAAGGCGCAGATCCTCGACCGGGTCTGGCGGTACGACTTCACCGGGGGCGGCAACGTGGTCGAGATCTTCGTCAGCTCGCTCCGCAAGAAGCTCGAAGCGTTCGGCCCCCGCCAGATCCATACCGTGCGCGGCGTGGGCTACCGGTTGCGGCCAGCGACGGAGCCCGAGCCCGGCATGCTGCAGCCGTGACGCTGCGGGCCCGGCTGCTGCTGGCGCTGGTGGGCGTCGTGGCAGTCGGCCTGGTGGTGTCCGACCTGGCCGTCTACACCCAGTTGCGCTCCTACCTGATTGCCCAATCGGACCCGCAGCTCCAGGCGGCCTCCTTCCCGGTGCAAGAAGCGGTGCTCTCGCGCAACGGCCTCACCACTCCTATCCCGTACGTCCCGCCGTCCCATCGATCTGCGGCCGGTGGGCGCCTGCCGGCGCACTCGCAGACCCCCGGCTCGGCCAAGGACCACGGTGGCCTGTTCCCGGCGGGGACCGTCGGCGAGCTCCTCGGTCCCGGCGAGCGGGTCCGGGGCAGTGTCGTGACGTTCTTCTACTCGGGCAAGGCCCCGGCGCCGCCGGTGCTGCCCCGCCCGCTCCCGGCAGCGAACGCCGGAGGGGTCGTCGTCTTTACCGCCCGCTCGGCCGGGCCGGCGCCGATCACGTACCGAGTCCTGGTCCGGCCGCTCCACCGGCCGGGCCTGTCGGTGGTGGTGGCCATCCCCCTCACGGGCGTCAACCAGACGCTCGGGCACCTGCTGGTCATCATGGTCCTGGTCACCGCGGCAGTCCTGCTCGGGCTCGGAGCCCTGTCGTGGTGGATCGTCCGCCGGGGGCTCCGCCCGCTCGAGGAGATGGCGTCGACGGCCGGGGCCATCGCCGGCGGGGATCTCGGACGCAGGGTGGTCGCGTCGGACCCACGGACCGAGGTGGGCCGCCTGGGATCGGCCCTCAACACGATGCTGAACGAGATCGAGACTGCGCTGGTGGCCCGCGCCGCGTCGGAAGAGCGCCTGCGGAGGTTCCTCGCCGATGCGTCGCACGAGCTGCGAACCCCGCTCACCTCCATACGCGGCTACGCAGAGATCTTCGACCTGGGCGCGCGCGATCGTCCCGAGGACCTGGCCACCGCCATGCATCAGATTCGCCACGAAGCGGACCGGATGAGCGTGCTGGTCGACGACCTGCTCCTGCTGGCCCGCCTCGATCGCGAGCGCCCGCTCCAGCTCGAAGCAGTCGACCTGGCCGCGCTGGCCGCCACCGCTGCCGCGGCCGCCACCGCCGCCGCGCCCGACCACCCGGTGGACGTGAGCTCGCCCGACAGCGCCTGGGTCGTGGCCGACCGCCACCGGGTTCGCCAGGTGATCGACAACCTCCTGGCCAACGCGCGGCGCCATTCGCCGCCGGGAGCCCCGATCGAGGTGCGGGTGGCAGTCGGGGAGCGCACAGCGGTGGTCGAGGTCGCAGACCATGGACCCGGGGTGCCGCCCGCCGACGCAGGGCGGATCTTCGAGCCGTTCTACCGGACCGACTCGTCACGCGCCCGTTCGACCGGCGGGGCGGGCCTCGGCCTGGCGATCGTCGCCGCCATCGTGAGCCAGCACGGCGGGACGGTGGGTGTCGGCTCGGCCAGCTCGGGTGGCGCACGCTTCTGGTTCCGCTTGCCCGCCGGCACCGATCTTCCCGACCCACCGGGCCGAACCGACCCACCGGGCCCAACCGACCCACCCGGACCCGTCCCACCCGGACCCGACCCTCCCGCGGCAAGCGACGCGGGCCCCAGCGGCTAGTCTCGACGAGACACCGGCGCTCCGTGCGGTGGCCGGGCCCTGCGCAACGGCCCCTCGTGAACCGAGTCAGGGTCGGAAGGCAGCAGCTCTCAGCGGGTCAGGACGTGTGCCGTAGTCAGCCTGGCCACCGCACCGGGCGCCGGCGTACCGCTGATGCTCGTCACCGGGAGCAGCGAACCACGACGCCGGTAGGCTGCCCGGTCATGGCCGACGATCCGCACTCCATGCTCTACACGCGGTTCCGGCCCGGGCGCTTCTCGGAGCTGCGAGGCCAGCCCCACGTGGTGCGGGCGTTGCAGAGCGCGGTCCAGAGCGGGCACGTCGCCCACGCGTACCTGTTCAGCGGGGAGAGGGGGACCGGCAAGACCTCCACGGCGCGCATCCTGGCCAAGGCCCTCAACTGCGCCGATCCGGTGGACGGAGAGCCTTGCGGGACCTGCCGCTCGTGCGAGGAGATCAGCGGCGGTCGGTCGGTGAACGTCTTCGAGCTCGACGCTGCCTCCAACAACTGCGTCGATGCCATCCGGGACCTCATCTCGCACGCTGCGCTGGCCACGCCCGGCCGGTGGAAGGTCTACATCATCGACGAGGTGCATGCCCTCTCCAACGCCGCTGCCGGCGCTCTCTTGAAGACGCTGGAAGAGCCTCCGGGCCACGTCATCTTCGTCCTGGCCACCACTGAGCCGCACAGGGTGCTCGCCACCATCAGGAGCCGGACCCAGCATCTCGAATTCCGGCTCCTGGGCGCCGAGACCCTGTCCGAGTTGGTGAGCGACGTGAACACTGCCGCCGGGCTGTCGCTCGACGAACGGACCTTGGCGCGGGTGGTCCACGAAGGCCGCGGCTCGGCCCGGGATGCGCTCTCGGCACTGGACCGCGCCGCCGCGTCGGGGACGCTCGACGAGGACGAGCCGGAGCTGGGGGAGGTGATCGACGCCCTGGCGGAGGAGGATCCCGGACGGGTCCTGGTGGCAGTCGGCGCTCTCCACGAGGCCGGCACCGGGCCCCAGCAGCTCGCGGCCGGGCTGGTGGACGAGCTGCGGCAGACCTTTCTCGTGGCGCTCGCGCCGGAGCTGGCCGGCGTCGGGGATGCCGAGCGGCCGCGGTTGGTTGCGCAGGCCGATCGGCTCGGTCTCTCCCTCCTCGTGCGGTGCATGGAGGTCTTGGGCCGGGCCATGGTGGACATGCGCGATGCGCCCGACCCCCGGGTCGTCCTCGAGGTGGCGCTGGTCCGCCTCGCCCGAGCCGATCTGGACGACTCGCCGGCCGCACTCCTCGAACGCCTGGCCCGCGTGGAACGGGCTGTGGCCGGCATGCCGGCCGGCCGCCCCGAGCAGCCCCACGCCCCCGCGTCCACGCCTGGCCATACCCGGGGTGCCCCGGGACTCGGTGCGCCGAAGGCAGGAACGCCCGCGTCCTCGAGCACGCCGGCCGCCGCGCCCGCGCAGGACATCGCACCCGCGGCCGAGGTCATCGCGCCCCCGCAGGACATCGCGCCCGCGGCCGAGGACATCGCGCCTGGCCCGGCGGGCGAGCTCGACCGGGACCACCTGGTGCAAGCCTGGGGCGACCACATCCTGCGAGCGCTGCCGGCCCGGGCCCGGGCGCTCTACACGGGCGGGCGGTACGTCTCGGTCACCGCCGAAACCGCCGTCTTCGCTCTCCCCAACGCTCCCCATCTCGAGCGTTGCGAGGAGGTGCGCGCAGTGGTCGAGCAGGCGCTGGCCGGCTACTTCGGTGCGCCGGTCCGCCTCGAGCTGGTGGTGGACGGCGCGGCGAGCGGGCGAAGTGCTCCGAGCTCGGGTGCCAGGGGACGTGGCGTGCGTGCTCCAGGGCCCGGCGAGGCTCCCGGCGGTCCGACAAGATCCAAGGATGCGCCGTCACGGGGGGTTCGCAGCGGGCCCGACCCGACCGGACCTCCTGGGGGACCCCGCGACGGCGTCGCCGGCGGACCTCCCGGCGGACCTCCCGGCGAGGCTCGGGGCGTCCGCCCGGACGACGAGGAGATCGACGACCCTGACGAGATGGGCCAAGGAGCGGCGCAAGACGTCGAATCGGTCGCCGAAGCTCGCCTGCTCGACGCGTTCCCCGGTGCCGAGGAGGTCTCCGGCTAGGTGTACACCGGGTCACTTCGCTCGCTCATCGACGAGCTGGGCCGGCTGCCGGGGATCGGACCGAAGTCGGCGCAGCGCATCGCCTTCTACATCCTCAAGGCACCGGCCGAGGACGCGTTGCGGCTCTCGGCTGCCATCGACGCGGTCAAGCAGCGCACGACGCTGTGCGAGCGATGCTTCAACGTGGCCGAAGGCGGGTCGCTGTGCACCTACTGTGCCGACGACCGGAGGGACGCCACGACGGTGTGCGTGGTCGAAGACCCTCGCGACATCGTGGCCGTGGAGCGCACGCGCCAGTTCCGCGGCCGCTACCACGTCCTCCAAGGCGCGCTCAACCCCTTGGAAGGCGTGGGGCCCGAGCAGCTCCGGGTCGGCGAGCTGGTGGAACGGATCGGCGCCGAAGGGATCACCGAGGTGATCTTGTGCACCAATCCGAACTTGGAGGGCGAGACGACGGCGATGTACGTCGCCCGGCTGGTCCAACCCCTCGGCGTGCGGGTGACCCGGCTCGCCAGCGGGCTGCCGGTCGGTGGCGACCTCGAGTACGCCGACGAGCTCACCCTCGGCCGGGCCCTCGAAGGCCGGCGGGACGTCGGGGACTGAACGCGCCGTGAGCGGAGCCGGCCGGGCCCTGTGGCTCGTGCGCCACGCCAAGACGGCGCCCGACCCCCCGGCCGGCGGAGCCGATCGGGACCGTCGCCTGGTGGCCCGGGGTCGCCAGGACGCCGACGCGCTGGGCCGCCGTCTCGGACCCCGAGGTGACCACCTCGGACTGCCGAGCGACGCAGGCGGGGGCTTGGGCCTGGTGCTGTGCTCCACGGCGGCCCGCGCTCTCGAGACGGCCGAGCGGCTGCTGGCGGCATGGCCGGAGGACGAGCGTCCGCCGCTGGTCCCCCGTCCGGACCTCTACGGGGCATCGCCCGACCAGGTGCTCGACGTCGTGCGGGGCATGCCAGACGAGACCGCGTCGGTGATGGTCGTCGGCCACAACCCGACCATGATGGCCCTGGCCGCACTCCTGGCGACCGGCGGAGCCGATTCGCCGTTCCCGACCGCCGGCGTGGCCGTCTACCGGTTCGGGCTCGATCGATGGGAGGATGTGGGCCAGGGCACTGCGAGCGAGCTGGGGCGGTTCGCGCCCCCGTACTGAATCTCCGCAGGACCGAGAGCCCCGCCCGGTGGTGCGCCGGCGGACGGGGACGCCAGAAGACCGACGACACGACGGGCGCACACGCCGAGGTGGTGCACATGTGGAGGCAGATCGCTGCGCTGGCCGGAGGCGGGGCCATCGGGCTCGCCGCCTCCGCGTTCGCCGTCATGTTGCTGCGGCGGGCTTTGCCCCGCTCCGGGGCGATCGCCGAGCGGTCGCTCCTCACCCGCCTCAAAGGACCGCTGGCGATCATCGTGGGCCTGGTGGGCGTCGCCGTCGGCGCGGCGGTCGAGCCGGTGAGAGGCCGTCCGGGAGCCGCCGTGTCCCATGTGCTGCTCATCCTGGTGGTTGCCGCCGTCGCCTGGCTGCTCTTTCGCGGGACCTACGTCTTCGAGGACGTGGTGCTGGCCCGGCTGCGGATCGACGTGGCCGACAACCTCCGGGCTCGGCGGGTCCAGACCCAGATCCAGGTGTTCCGCCGCCTGAGCGGTGCCGTGATCGTCGTGGTGGGCGCGGCGATCGTGCTGCTCAGCTTCGGGGCGGTGCGTGTCGCCGGGGCCAGCCTGCTGGCCTCGGCCGGCGTGGTGGGCGTGGTGATCGGCCTGGCGGCGAAGCCGGTCACCACCAATTTCCTCGCCGGGATCCAGATCGCCATCTCCCAGCCGATCCGTGTGGACGACGTGGTGGTGGTCGAAGGCCACTGGGGCCGGGTCGAGGAGATCAACCTGACCTACGTGGTGGTCCGCATCTGGGACCGCCGATGCCTGGTCCTGCCCATCTCGTACCTCATCACGAATCCGTTCGAGAACTGGACCCGGACCAGTGCCGACCTCCTCGAGTACGTCCACATCGACGTGGACCACTCGGCACCGGTCGAGGAGCTCCGGGCCTATCTGCTCGAGGTGCTGCGCGCTTCGCCGGAGTGGGACGGCGCGGTCTGGAGCCTCCAGGTGACCGGCACCGGGCCGTCGTGCATGCAGCTCCGAGCCGTCATGAGCGCGCGCGACAGCTCGGCGGGGTGGATCCTGCAGTGCGACGTGCGTGAGAAGCTGGTGGCCTATCTTCGGGACCATCACCCCGGAGCACTCCCGGGCGTGAGGACCAGCCCCGGAGCTGCGGCATCCGGGGCACCCGGGCCGGCGGCAGCCGGCACCGGTCCGACCGGTGCCGGTCCGACCGGCGCCGATCGCGAGGTGCGGTCAGGCCAGTGAGCGCAGCAGGGCCCCGTCCCCCTGGCCGCCGCCACCGCACAGGGCGACCGCCGCCATCCCACCGCCGCGCCGGCGGAGCTCGGTGAGCGCGGTGAGCGCGAGGCGGGTGCCGGACATCCCGACCGGGTGCCCCAAGGCGATGGCCCCGCCGTTCACGTTGAGGAGGTCCTCGGGGACGGACAGCTCGTCTGCCGACGCCAGGCCCACGGCGGCGAACGCCTCGTTGATCTCGAACAGGTCCACGTCGGCGACCGACTTGCCCGCTCGCTCCAGCGCCCGGGCGATCGCCCGGCTCGGCTGGGTCAGCAGCGACGTGTCGGGTCCCGCCACCTGCCCGTAGCTCACCAGCTCGCCCAGAGGAGCGACCCCGGCGGACTCGGCGCGGGCACGCGACATCACCACGAGGGCCGCGCCCCCGTCGGAGATCTGCGACGCGTTCCCCGCGGTGATGGTGCCCTCCTTGTCGAACGCCGGCTTGAGCGAGGCCAGCGACTCGGCGGTGGTGCCGGGCCGGACCCCCTCGTCGGTGTCGAAGACGAGGGGGTCGCCCTTGCGCTGGGGGATGGTGACCGGGACGATCTCGTCTGCCAGGCGACCCTCTTTGGCCGCGGTGGCGGCTTTGTCATGGGAGGCGGCCGAGAACGCATCCTGGCGTTCACGACTGATGCCGGCCTGGCGGCTGAAGCGCTCGGTGGCGAGCCCCATGGCGCATTCGTCGAACGCGCAGGTGAGCCCGTCGAACATCATCGAGTCCACGAGCGTGCCGTCCCCCAGCCGGTACCCGGCCCGGGCGCCTGCCAGGAGGTGCGGGGCACGGGTCATCGACTCCATGCCCCCCGCCACCACGACGTCGGCGTCGCCGGCCTGGATCATCTGGTCGGCCAGGTAGAGCGCATTGAGGCCCGAGAGGCAGACCTTGTTCACCGTGGTCGCCGGCACCGACATGGGGATACCGGCCTTCGCCGCCGCCTGCCGGGCAGTGATCTGGCCCTGACCGGCCTGGATCACGTGGCCCATGAACACGTAGTCGACCTCGTCCGGCCGCACGCCGGCCCGCTCCAGGGCGGCGGCGATGGCAAACCCCCCGAGGTCCATGGCCGAGAACCCGGCGAGGGCTCCCGAGAGCTTGCCGATGGGCGTCCTGGCCCCTGCGACGATCACCGATCCGGGCATGCCTGACCTCCACGTTCACGTTCGGGCCCGGGGCGCAGCAGGCCCCGGGCGGGCCGCCGACGCCGGCCCCCGCGTCGATGCAAGGGCCTCCGCCGGGGTCACCGGCCACTGGGTTCTCCGGACGGCGGTTACCGACCGGTACCTCATACTACGGCGTCCACTATCCTCGGCGCCCATGAACGAGATACTCGAAGCCGTCGTGGCCGGGGCCGGGGGTGCCGAACTGGCCTCCCTGCCGCTCCCGGCAACCTACAGGGCCGCGTTCGTGAGCCGTGACGAGATCGGGATGTTCGACGGGGTGCCCTCCATCGACAAGGACCCGCGCAAGTCGCTCCATGTGGGCGACGTCGAGCTGCCCGAGCTGGCCCCCGACGAGGCGTACGTCGCGGTCATGGCCTCGTCGATCAATTTCAACACGGTGTGGACGTCGATCTTCGAGCCGCTGCCGACGTTCGGGTTCCTCGACCGGCTCGGGCGCGAGGGGGTCTGGGGCGCCCGCCATGCGCTGGACTACCACGTCGTGGGCTCCGACGCCTCGGGAGTGGTGCTGCGCACCGGGTCGCTGGTGCGCAACTGGAAGCCCGGTGACAAGGTCACGATCCACTGCAACTACGTCGACGACCAGGACCCCACCGCCCACGACGACTCGATGCTGGCGGCGAACCAGCGCATCTGGGGCTTCGAGACGAACTTCGGGGGCCTGGCCGACATCACGGTGGTCAAGGCCAACCAGCTCATGCCCAAACCGGCCCACTTGAGCTGGGAGGAGGCGGCGGTGAACGCGCTGTGCAACTCGACGGCGTACCGGATGCTCGTCTCGCACAACGGTGCGCCGGTGACCCAGGGCGACCGGGTGCTGGTGTGGGGAGCGAGCGGCGGGCTCGGCAGCTTCGCCGTTCAGTACGTGCTCAACGCCGGGGGGACGCCGGTGGGCGTGGTCTCGTCTCCCGAGAAGGTCGAGCTGCTGCACGACCTCGGTGTCGAGGCGGTGATCGACCGCCGGGCTGCCGCGTACCGCTTCTGGAAGGACGAGCACACCCAGGACGAGACGGAGTGGCGCCGGTTCGGCAAGGACGTGAGGGCACTGGTGGGCGAGGATCCGGACATCGTCTTTGAGCACCCGGGTCGCCAGACGATGGGAGCCTCGGTGTTCGCCTGCAAACGGGCCGGGACCATCGTCACGTGTGCGGCTACCTCGGGCTACATGATCGAGTACGACAACCGGCATCTGTGGATGCGCCTCAAGACCATCAAAGGCTCGCACTTCGCCAACTACCGCGAGGCGTGGGACGCCAACCGTCTGGTGTGCGAGGGGAAGATCATCCCCCCGCTCTCGGCGGTGTTCCCGCTCGAGCACGTCGGGGAGGCGGCGGCGCAGGTCCATCACAACCTCCACGAGGGCAAGATCGGTGTGCTGTGCCTCGCCCCGTCTGAAGGACTGGGCATCGACGATCCCGAGATGCGCCAACGCGTCGGCGAGGACCGGCTGACGCTGTTCCGGCGGCACGAGGCATGAGCGGCGCGGCAGGGGCAGGGGCCGGGACTGCGGCTGCGGCCGGGGCTGGGGCTGGGGCCGGGACTGCGGCCGGAGCTGGGGCAGGCGACGGACGCGGGCAGGACACGGGCGGCCTGCTGACCGAGATCGACCACGTCGCCATCGCCGTCTCGGACCTCGACGCCGCGGCCGCCTGGTACGCCGAGAACCTGGGGGCGAGCGTTGCCCACCGAGAGGTCGTCGAGTCCGACGGCGTCGAAGAGGCCCTCCTCAAGGTGGCCGACTCCTACATCCAGCTCCTCACGCCGATCCGGGAGGACTCCCCGGTGGCGAAGTTCTTGGCAGCCAAAGGTGAAGGTCTCCACCACGTGGGGTACCGCGTTACCGACTGCGCTCAAGCGCTCGCGTCGATCGTCGATCACGGAGGCCGGGCCATCGACGCCGCCCCGCGGCCAGGCTCGCGAGGGACCACGGTGGCTTTCGTGCACCCCAAGACCGCGTTCGGGACCCTCATCGAGCTCGTCCAGGAGTAGGAGGCGGCGTGAGTGGCGCCATCCCGTGTGCACCGCGTGCGTCGCCGTACTGCCGCGCCGCCGCACCCCCCCGCCGCCGTACTGCCGCGCCGCCGCACCCCCCCGCCGCCGCACCCCAGTGCCGCGTGCGTGGTTCGGGCTTCTCGCCGGTGGTATCTTGCAGGCTTTGCAGCGTTTTCCCGTTTTGAAGTTTCGGCGAACGTCATGGCCGCTTCGCCCAGGCCACTGGACACCTTCGCCCCGGCCACTGGACACCGTGAGGAGACGATGAATACGACCGCCCGAGCGACGACAGCCACCGATCGGCCCAAAGCCGCCACACTTCCCCCCGCCCTCCCCGGCAGGCACTCGGCCCGGACGTGGCGAGGCGTGGGTGCGCTGCTCGCGACGACTGCATTCTCCCTGGCCCTGGCCGCCTGCGGCTCGTCGAGCCCTTCGGGCCCCACCGCGGCCACCGGATCGACGACGCCGTCCTCTGCCACGCACAACTCGACACCCGCCCCGACACCGCACTCGACCTCGGTGCCCGGCGCGTCAGCCCTGCCGACCAAGGCGAAGCTCGGCTCGCTCACCAACTACACCTTCAACTTCACAGACAACGGTTCGCTCGCCATGCATGGCGAGGTGTACTCGCAGACGGACTACCAGACGACACAGCCCAACGTTCAGCTCCACACCGCGACAGCCACCTATTCGAAGCTGGGCACAACCTGGTACGAGACAGTACAGCCGGCGAACGTCCAGCACTACTCGACAAGTCCGTACCCGGAAGCGGTCAAGGGGTTCCTCGGGTACTTGAAGGTGGCCGGGGCGACGGTGACAAAGGGCGCGTCGTGCAGCGAAGCCGGACAGGCCGGCACCACGTTCACCATCGAGTCCAAAGAGCTGAACTCCAAGGTGCTGAACGAGCTGGCCAACGCGTGCATCTCCAACAGCAGCGGCGCGCTGCTCTCGTACGCGCTCGGGGCCCAAGGTTCGGGAGTGGGCACCTCGAACCACCACGTCACCTACTCGTTCACGATCGACTCGATCGGCGGCGTTGCCAAGATCCCGGTGCCGACGAACGTGAAGAAGGACACAACAACATCACCGACCGGTTGAGATCGCGACCGGGGTCGCGATCGCGGGCCCCGGTTCCGGTCCTGTTTGCGCGGCGCCAGGACGCCCCGCTGCGCGACGCTCAGCCGCCTTGGACGGAGACCACCGTGCCGGGGTTGCCAATTGCGGTCCAGACCGCCGCTCCGGCGACGACCATCTGGCGAGGCGTGCCTCCAAGGTGCGCCACGGGCCCCACGCCGCCGCTGCCTGCCCCTGCTCCCACGGCGCGCACGTCGTCGGCTTGCCCGTCGGCCACCCAGGCGGTCGCTCCCTCGGTCCCGGGCATCGGCGCCACGGCTACGGGGTCCGGTCCGGTCCGGTAGGTGCCCACGACACGTCCGGTCGCCGGGTCGATCTCGGTCACCGTTCCGGCGCCGGCGTCGGCGACCCACACGGCCCGCGGCCCTGCGGCCACCCCGAGGGGACTCCGACCCACGACGATGGTGCGCCAGTGCAAGCGGCCGCCGGCCGGACGTGGGCTCACCTCGGCGACCGTGTCCGTGCTGCCCGTCACCCAGACGCTGCTACCTCCGGCGGCGATCCGCACGGCGCCGGACGCGATGTGCGAAGTCGCCACGATACGGCCGTCGTAGGGGTCGATCGCCGTCACGTCACCGGCGAGGACGCTGGCCACCCAGAGCAGCCCGCCGTCCCACGCCATCCCGACAGGTCCGGACGGGACTGGCAGCGTGCGGACGAGACGGAGATGATCCGGGGCGATCTCCTCGACCGTGTTGGTGAGCATGCTCGCCACCCAGACATGGCCGGCCGCCGTCACGACGTCGACGGGGCGCCCGGGCACCGAGAGGCTCGGGCCGAGCCTGCGGCCGGTGGACGGGTCGAAGCGCACCAGCGTGTCGGTGCGATCGTCGGTGAGCCAGCCCGACCCCTCGCCTACGGCGACCGAGGAGACCGCCGGTTGGTGGGTGAGCACGGTGAGAGTGGCCGGAGACGGTGCAGCGGGGGCGAGCTCCTGGGTGAGCACCAACGCGAGGACTGCGAGGAGAATGAGGAGGGCTGCGCCCGCCCCGGCCGCGCGACGGGCACGACGGGCCAGTCGAGTGCGATGGCGTCGCCGTGATGCCTCGAGGCGGTGCCGCTCGGTGGAGAGGCGCTGTCGGGAGCGGCGTTCGGCGGTGCGTGAGGGAGCGTGGCTGGGCGAGCGCTCGCGCGTGCTCGTGGGCGCGGTCATGCCGGCACTGTGGTCGTCTCGCCGGCCGGCGCCGCGAGGGTCCCGGAGAGCCGGCGACTGAGCAGCCAGGCACCGCGCGCGAGGAGTCCCGACCACCACGATGCTGCCCGTTCGTAGAAGGCCGGCATCAGGCCGTCGGGGTTCGCCCCGAGGGTGACCCCGGCCAGACCGGTGCCGAGCAGCGAGACGCTCCCGACTTGCGGGAGCGCTGACTGCAGGACCGGGCCGAGCCCGAGAACGATCCCTCCGAAGAGCGCGCCGCTGCACGTCGCCACGCCCCCCACCACGCACAACAAGAGGATGGGAAGGCTCTGGAGCATCTCGAACTGGGTGGCGCCGGCCACCGACTCCATGCCGCCGTAGAGGGCCCCCGCGAACCCGGCCATCGCAGCGGAGAGGGAGAAGACGACGAGCTTGGTCAGCGTGAGGTTCAGACCGAGGGTGGCGCACGCGGCCTCGCTGTCTTTCATCGCCGAGAGGACCCGGCCGAACGGCCCCCGGCGCAGGGCCAGGATCGCCACCGACAGAACGGCGAAGACGACGGCCAGAAAGACGACGAACGATCGCTGCCCGACGAAGTGAAGGCCGAAGATGCTCGGCCTAGGGATCGGCACCGACCCGTTGAAGGTGAACGCCGTCGAGGTCGGGAAGAACATGTCGTCCATCGCGGCCGCGAACGCCATGGTGGCCAGCGCGAGGTACAGGCCTTTCAGTCGGAGTGCCGGGAGCGCCACAAGCGCGCCGACCGCACCCGCCAGCCCGGCGGCTGCCAGCAGGCCCAGGGGAGACCCGCCTCCCCCGGCGCGAGCCATGGCGAATGCGCCGAGCCCGGCGAAGGTCATCTGGCACAAGGAGACCTGGCCGCCCCATCCCGACAGTGGCACCAGCGAGAGCATGATGAGCCCGAGCGCCAGACCGGTGCCCAAGTCCACGGTGTCGCCGGTGCCGAGGAACGAGGTGGCCAGCGCGACGGCCACGACGAGGAAGACCGCGCCCTGGAGCGAGCGGACGAGCGATGCCGTGGGCCGGACGACTCGCTTGACCTGGAAGATCGCACCGCGGATGGTGTCCTGCGGGAGCACCAAGAGGGTGACGAAGAGCAGGATCGAAGGGATGGCGAGGCGCATGCCTTGGAGGGGGACCGAGTCCCAGATGCCGGTGCTGGGCATGTAGCCCACGGCGTAGGACTGGAGGAGCCCGATCAACAGGGCGCCGGCAAAGGTGAGCGGAAGGTTCCTCAGCCGACCGATCATCGCGGCGGCGTAGGCATCGACGACGAGCAAGGTGAGCGGCAGGACCGAGAGCTGGAGCTCAGGGGCGATGAGGATGCCGGCGATCGAGGCCAGCATCGCTCCCAATGCCCAGCTGAGCGTGCCGATCCGGGCCGGTCGCGCGCCGTTGAGCCCGGCCAGGCCCCGGTTGTCCACCACCGCCCGCATGGTGACGCCGGTCCGGGTGCGGTACAAGAACAGGCGCAGACCGGCGGCGATTCCCAGTGCCGCGCCGACGGTGATGACGTCCTCCCAGGTGACGAACACCCCGGCGAGCTGAAACCCTGAGTGACCGAAGAAGGGGAGCAGCACCCGTGCTTCGGGAGGCCAGACCGTATCGACCAACCCGATCAGCCCGACCATGAGCCCGATGGTCACGACGAGCGTGGTCGCCACCGACGCGTCGGCGACGCGTCGGATGAGGAAGCGTTCGACCGCGGCACCGAACAGTGGCGCGATGACGAGCACGGTGACGACAAGGGACAAGAGCGTGGGCCAGTGCCAAGCCATCTCGAACTGCCAGAAGACGAACGCCATCAGCATTCCGACCGCGCCGTGGGCGATGTTGAAGATGCCCGAGGTCGAGTACGTCACCACGAGGCCACTGGCGGCGACGGCGTAGGCCGCTCCGGTGACGACTCCTACGATGGTGAAGGCGAACAGTTCGTGCACGAGCCCTCCGTCGCTCTCGAGTTCGCGGGTGGCTCAGTACTGGTAGAGCCCGCCGCTGCAGTCATAGGTGTTCGGCGTCGACGGGTACAGCCGCTGGAAGCTGCTGCCCTCGATGTGGAAGTAGTCGAAGCACTTGCTCGGTATCTTTGTGCCGAAGTTCTCCGGAGGCTGGAGGCCGTCGCCGGTCCATGTGTGGATCTTCGCCAGTTGCGCGAGCAACGCGGCCCGGGTGAGATGCGGACCGACGGCTTTTGCCGCCTGGAGGAACGCCAGCCCAGCCGACCAGGCGAAGATCCCGAAGATGTCGTGCTTGGCCCCTGGGGCCACCCGGTTGAGCCAGGAGAGGTACGTCTGCATCTCGGGGATGCTGCCCGCCTCCTCGTAGGCGGCAGTGGCCATCAGGACCAGGTCGCCGTTGGACTCGCCTTGGGTCTGCTCGATGAACTGGGGTGTGTACTCCTCGGAGAACCAGTCCACCACCTGGGGCTGGAAGTTCTGCTGCTGCATGGCTTCGAGCAGGCGAGCTGCCGAGCTCATTGTGGAGTACTCGGTCACGTACTGGACGCCCTTCTGCTGCATCTGGAGCACGTAGGGCGCGTAGTTCGGTTCGGTGGGGGTGACCGATGCTGTGTAGATGTAGTCAAAGCCGACCGATTTGTAAGCCGCCATCTCGTGCTGGGCCTGCTCTTCGGTGGCCGGGACATTCAGGTAGATCATGGCGGCGTGGGTGACCGCGTTGGGGTACTTGGACTTGAGGTACTCAGCCGCGCCGAGTGGCCAGTAGTGGGCGTTGCCGGGGCTCGCCGCGTAGATGTCCGCCGTCTCGCCCGCCTGGGTGGTGGAGTTCTCGGCCGCGACGTCGGGGATACCGCACTGGCTGACCGCCTGGGCACTTCCTGTGTCGAAGCCCGACGCGTTGCCGACCATCGCGAACGCGTTCGTGCATGCCTGCTCCGCGTCGGCATAGTTCTGTCCCGAAGTGTTCTGGTCGTCGAAGGGTTCGACTTTCAGCGTGCGGCCGTAGATGCCTCCCTGACTGTTCACGTAGGCGGCGAACGCCTCGGTAGCCTGCTGCGCGCTCTGGGTGAGCCCTGGCGCCACACCGCTGATGCTGGCGATGTTGGCGATGGTGATCTGGGTGCCGGTGACGCCGACTGTGGTCGCGCCGCCGTTGCCGCCTGCGGGCGCTGGCGCGCCTCCTCCCGAGCCGGTACCCGAAGGCTGGGCGCCGGCCGAGGTGGTCCGTGCGTTCGACACCTTCCCACCCGCGGCGCCGGCGACGCTCTTGCTGCCGACCGTCGCCGCCCCGTTGTTCGTGCTTGCCGCGCCTGGCGAGCTCGATGCTCCTCCCGCTGTGGTCGCCGCCCCATAGGCACTTGTACCGGCGGCTGCGCCAGCCGATCCGACGGCTCCCGTCCCGCTCGCCGCGCCTACCGCACCTGGGGCGCCCTCGGCCAACGGGATCTGGTTGGCGGCCAAGCGTGAGCCGCACGCCGACAAAAGGAGGGCCATCGCCGCCACCGCCACGACGGCAGAGCGACGGTGGGCAAGGCCCCGGCGACCGCGGAAAGCGTTCATCGGACCATCGCTTCGGGCAGTGGAGCCGGCTGAGGCGCTGATTGTGGAGCCGGCTGGGGCCGTTCGGTGGGCGCCGGCGGCGAGAGGACCGGCGGGAAGGCTGCAGCTGACCGGGTGGCGCGCTCGAGGCGTTCGATCGCGGCCACGAGGGTCTCGGTGTCGCGGCGGTGCTCTTGGACTTGGCGGAGCGACCAGCTCGCGGCGTAGGCCGCAGCACCGGCGACGACCAGCGCCACGCCGAGGAGCCCGCCGGAGATGAGGTAGGGCACCTCCTCGAAGAGGTACGGGCTGTGGGCCGCGCCGTACCAGCCCAGCACGACGGCTGCGATCCCGAACCCGATGACGAGAACGCCCGAGGTGTTCAGGATCTTCTGGACGTCGCGCGCGCCTGCCCGGCGCGGACGGGAGCGGTCCACTCCGGCAGCCAGGCGGGCCAGACGCTGGCGGATCGCCGTTCGTGGGACGTCTGGCGTGCCGCGGTCGGTCGAGCCCGCACCCAGCCCGACCCCATTCGATACGCCCCCGCCAGGGATGGCCGCACTGGGCTCACCCCCGCTGGGCACGTTGCCGGGAAGCCGGAGGAGCGCGTCGAGGCCCGAGGAGCCCGCGGCCATCCTGACCGTCCCTGCCTGTGTCGTGTCGAGCTGGCTCCCCGGCCCCCGGCCGGCTGGAGTCTTACGAAAGCGCATCTGACCACACCTCCTCGGTGGCGATCTGGGTGGCATCGGGTGGGTTCCCGCCCGCACCACCGCCCGCACCACCGCCCGCACCACCACCCGCACCACCGCCCGCACCACCGCCCGCGCCACCGCCTGCACCACCGCCCAGCTCGCTCGCGGCGTTGGCCCGCATGGCGGTGAAGGCGAGCCCACCGGCTGCCAGGAGGCCGAGGATGACGAGGCCGGCGCCGATCCCGCGGAATGCCAGAGGCACGCTTGACGCGGTGTCCGTGGCCGGTACGGGGTGAGTGCCCCCGGAGCCCGTTCCGCTGCGCGACGGGTTCGCCGTCCCAGTGGTGGCGGCCGGCGCATCTGTGGCGCCTGTGCTCCCGGTCGATCCGGTGCTCGCTGTCGAGGTGGTGGGGGAGGGTGTCCCGCCACCGACCGATGTGCTGGGCGGGACCGCTGCCAGGTCCGTCTGGGCTCCCCCCTGTCCGGTGGACGATCCCGTCGCTGTACCGGCGTAGGCCGGTGACGCTGCGACTTGGACGTCGACAGTGGCCAGGTCCCACACGAGCACCTGCTTGTTGGGAACCGGGAGCGGTAGCTCGGCCGTGACGCTGTTTGGGAGGAGCTTGCTGTAGGCGTCGGCCTCAGCGTCCAACGTGCTCAGATCCACCGTGATCCGCAACCCGTCCAGGCGCCGGCTCGCCTGCGATCCGTGGACCGAGTCCGTTGGGCTGGTCACGGAGATCGTGATGCCGAGCTGGCCCAGCGCCTGTTGCAGTGCCGAGAGTCCTGTCGCCCCAGGCGACGACTGTCCGGCGGCGTGGATCCCCGAGCCTGTGATCGTCACAGGCTCGCCGCCGATGCTCGCCCCCTGGACCGTGGTCGAGCCGCTGAGCCGGGCAGCAGTGCCGTTCGATGTGGCCGTGGCCGAGGACGTCACCGAGCCGATGCTGATGAGACCGCCGAGGATCGAGACGCACGAGTCGGTGGCCGTCGCCGTCGCCGTCGCGACGCCTGTGGCCGTCTTGCTGGACGACGTCCCCGAGCTGGAACGGACATGGCCAAGCGCCGAGGTGGCCGCCAGGCTCGACGACCCGCCGGACCCCGACGACCCGCCGGACCCCGACGACCCTGCCAGCGTGCCGAGCACTGTCAGGTCGGGCAACGTCGGGCTGGCTGGCTGGGTGTTCGCGTATGTGGCGCATGCACTCGAGGTCGTCGAGGTCGTGTTGCCGAGCTGGGCCGTCGCGGTGCTCCCCCCGGCGCCCGAGGTCGCCTGCATGGTGACGCCGGGCTGATCGCGAGACGTGCTGGCCGGGGATTGGGGGTAGGTGGACTGGGCTTGGATCGGCCAGACCGGAGCCGCCGGCAGGGGCACCCCCGGGGCAAACGAGCCGAGCTCGGGCCCGGCGTTGGCGATGACCTGGCCCGGGTAGAGGCTCGACGCGGTCGCGCTGCCGGTCGGACCAAAGTTGTCGCTCGTTGTGGCGTAGCCCTCGTCGAGCTCGGCCGTGGGTGTCGCCGGGATCGGGGCGTTCGGCTGCTCGTAGCTCGCCGTCGAGGCCTCGGCGAGCGCGTTCACGGTGAACCCTCCGAGATCTGTCGCCGGTGCGGCTGCGCCGGCGATCGCCGTTCCCAGCGCCGGACCGAGACCCAGGCCCAGACCGAGAACGACGGCACCAATCACCGTGCCGACAGCCGTCAACGTACGGGGCTTGCTCATGCCGCCCTCCCTTCGTTCGGAGCGCCGCCCACCGGAGCGCCGCCCACCGGAGCACCGCCATCGTTCCGCCCAGCACCTCCCAGGTAGGCGTCGGCCAGATCGGACGGCAGGTCGTCCGGTTGTCCCGAGGCCACGATCCGTCCTTGGGCCATGAGCACCACCCGCGAGGCGACTCGCAGCGCTGCCCTGGCGAACTGCTCGGTGAGCAGCACCGCGACCCGTTCGGCGGCGATCTGGGCGACCAGTTCGTAGAGCTCGTCGACGATCAGCGGCGCCAGGCCCATCGAGATCTCGTCGAGCAGCAATGCCGCCGGTTCGGCGCTGAGCGCTCGTGCCATGGCCAGCATCTGCTGCTCGCCGCCGGACATCGTGCCGGCGACTTGGCGTCGCCGCTCGGCCAATCGAGGAAAGCGCGCGAACGCGCGTTCCTGGACCTCTCGTCGCGAGAGCCCGCTGTAGGTCATGACCGTGAGGTTCTCGGAGACTGAGAGGTTGGGGAAGATCCCTCGGCCCTCGGGGATGGTGCACAGTCCAGCTCGAGCAAGCGCGTCGGGGCGGATGCCGTTGGCATGTCGGCCGAGGACGTGGTAGCAGCCAGCCACTGGTGGGAGCTGGCCACTCGCGACCTTGAGCGTGGTGGACTTGCCGGCGCCGTTGGGTCCGAGGAGAGCCACGACCTCTCCAGGCCCGACTGCCAGGTCGATGCCGTGGAGCACTTCGATTCGCCCGTAGGCGGCGCGAACCCCACGAAGCTCGACGATCGGCGGCAGCGCACGCCGCTCAGACGAGGGCATCAGCCGTCTCCGATGGCGCGTCTTCGCTCCCCAGATACGCTGCCCGGACTCTCGGGTCGGCCCGTACCTGCTCGGGTGGCCCGCTGGCCAGGATCGCTCCGAAGTCGAGCACGTTGACCACTGAGCACACCCGCATGACCAGCTCCATGTCGTGCTCGACCAAGAGGATGGCCATGCCTGCCGATGCCAGCCGGCACAGCAGGTCGCCCAGCTCGTCGGACTCGTTCTCGTCCAAGCCCGAGGACGGCTCGTCGAGGAGGAGCAGCGAGGGACGAGTGGCGAGGGCTCTGCCGAGCTCGAGCAGGCGGGCCTGTCCGGTGGGGAGCGTCTCTGCCCTGCGTTCGGCGAGCGCGGATAGTCCGACGAGACCCAAGATGGCTTCGCTCGTCGCGACCGGGTCCGAGCGGTCGCGTGCCCACCGTCGCCGGACTTCGGCAGCCGCCAGGACGTTCTCTCGTACCGTGAGCGACCCGAAGACCTCGAGGCGCTGGAAGGTACGGGCGATCCCGAGCCGCGCCCGCCGGTGGGGGCGCAATCGGCCGAGGTCTCGGCCGTCGAAGACGATGCGGCCGGCATGGACGGGCTGCAGGCCGCACACGACGTTGAACATGGTGGTCTTGCCGGCGCCGTTGGGCCCGATGAGGCCGGTGACCTGGCCTCGCTCGACCTGGAGATGGGCGTCGTGCAGCGCGTGGATCCCGCCGAACCGCACGTCGACACCGATCGCCTCGAGCAGTGCCACTGGACCCTCCCCCTCTCACGGACCCCGTCGCCACTCCGGCCGCGAGGTCGTTGCCGTTCTCCTTTGGAACGGGTCAGGTGGCCGGACCTTTCGGTTCGATCGCACGGGCCGGGCGTATGCGGAGCCCGCCCAGGCCCGGATAGCCTCTCCGCGATGGAGCACTCCATGGAGCAACGACTCGCCGACCTCGAAGCTCGCAAGGAAGAGGCGCGACATGCCGGGAGCCCGTCTTCGATCGAGCGCCAGCACGTCAAAGGCAAGATGACCGCGCGCGAACGGCTGGACTATCTCCTCGACGACGGCTCCTTCCAGGAGCTGGACATGCTCGCTCGCCACCGGGCCCACGGCATGGGCTTGGAAGACCAGCGCCCGTACACCGACGGGGTGGTGACCGGTTTCGGCACGATCGACGGCCGCCGGGTGTGCGTGTTCTCGCAGGACTTCACGGTGTTCGGCGGAGCACTGGGTGAGGTATTCGCCGAGAAGATCCACAAGGTGATGGACCTGGCTGCGTCGATCGGGGTCCCGATGATCGGATTGAACGACGGCGCTGGTGCCCGCATCCAAGAGGGTGTCGTGTCCTTGCACTCCTACGGCGGG
Organism: Acidimicrobiaceae bacterium; assembly: GCA_027342785.1. Classification (GTDB taxonomy): domain Bacteria; phylum Actinomycetota; class Acidimicrobiia; order Acidimicrobiales; family RAAP-2; genus JAJYWF01. The sequence goes on along the minus strand of DAHWPS010000135.1, from coordinate 12,962 downwards.
ATCTTCCATCGCAACGTGACCGCGTCAGGGGTCATCCCCCAGATCAGCGTCATCATGGGGCCGTGCGCCGGGGGAGCGGTCTACTCGCCTGCCATGACCGATTTCATCTTCATGGTGCAAGGGACCTCGCACATGTTCATCACCGGTCCCGACGTGGTGAAGACCGTGACCGGCGAGGACGTCACGCTCGAAGAGCTGGGTGGGGCCATGAGCCACGCCACCAAGTCCGGGGTCGCGACGTTCGTGTCGCCCGACGAGAAGGCATGCCTCGACGACGTCCGCTACCTGCTCTCGTTCCTTCCCTCGAACAACCTGGAGGAGCCCCCACCCGTCGTCTCGGGAGACGATCCCGAGCGCGAGACCCCCGAGCTGATCGACCTCATGCCGTCCTCTCCCAACCAGCCCTACGACATGAAGAAGGTCATCACCGCAGTGGTGGACGACGGCGAGTTCATGGAGATCCATTCACACTGGGCCATGTCGATCACCTGCGGGTTCGCCCGTATCGGCGGGCGGGTGGTGGGGATCGTCGGGAACCAGCCCGCCGTGCTGGCCGGCGTCCTCGACATCGACTCCTCGGAGAAGGCAGCTCGCTTCGTGCGAACCTGCGACGCGTTCAACATCCCCTTGGTCACTTTCGTGGACGTGCCCGGCTTCATGCCCGGCACCGATCAGGAGTATGGCGGGATCATCCGCCACGGGGCGAAACTGCTCTATGCCTACTGCGAGGCGACGGTGCCGCGGATCCAAGTGATCACTCGAAAGGCCTATGGCGGCGCCTATGTGGTCATGAACTCCAAGTCCATCGGGGCCGATCTGGCCTACGCCTGGCCGTCGGCCGAGCTGGCGGTGATGGGACCCAACGGTGCGGTGGAGATCGTCTTCCGTCGAGAGCTCGCGGAGGCCGAGGACCGTGAAGCGCGCCGGGCCGAGCTGGTCGAGGAGTACACGGAGCGCTACGCCAACCCGTATATCGCCGCCGAGCGCGGGTACGTCGACGACGTCATCTCGCCGGCGGACACCCGTCGCGTGCTTGCCCGCTCGCTCGACGTGCTGGCCTCCAAGCAGGAGGAGCTCCCCCGGCGCAAGCACGGGAACGTACCCTTATGAGCGCACCGAGCGGGACCAACGCTCCCGACCCGCTGGTGGTGGCGATGGTCGCCGCGGCGCTGGACCAGGTGTGGCCCCGACCAGTGGCGTCGCCGCCCGACAAACCCGACGCGGCTCACCTGGCGTGGAGGTTCAGCGGGCGCTGGTGGAGCCGCCCGGCGCTGATCCGCCGGGCGCGACCGTGGACGGCATGACCCAGCAGTGACCGACGAGCCAGCCGTCGCCCCACCCGATTCGAGAGCCGACGACCCCATCTCGGTCACCAGGACCATCGCCGCTCCCCCTGGGAGGGTCTGGGGGTTGATCACCGACCTCACCCGCATGGGGGAGTGGTCACCTGAGAACACCGGGGGCCGGTGGCTGGGAGGTGCGAGCGGTCCGGCGCTCGGTGCGCGGTTCCGCGGGACCAATCACGCCGGGCGGCGGCGGTGGTCGACGTTGGTCACGGTGAGCACGTGGGAGCCGGTCGCAGAGTTCGGGTTCGACGTGACGGCCGCCGGGTTCGCGGTGGCGCGCTGGAGCTACAGCGTCGGGCCCACGGACGGGGGGTGCGTGGTGACCGAGACGTTCGTTGACCGTCGCGGGAAGCTGGTGCGCGCCTTCGGCAAGCTCTTGTCCGGTACGGCCGATCGGGGCGAGCACAACCGGATCGGGATGGAAGCGACGTTGGCGGCGCTGGCCGCCGCAACCGAAGGGTGACTGAGCACCAGAGGCCGGCGGGTCGATGATCGAAGTCGACCGAGCCCAGTTCGAGCAGTACGTGGCCGACGCCCTGGACTCACTCCCGCCCGAGCTGGCCGCGAAGATGGACAACGTCGCAGTCACGGTGGAGGACCACGCCGAAGGGCGCCCGCTCCTGGGTCTCTACCAGGGGGTCCCCCTGACTCGACGTTGGGGCTACGCCGGCGCCCTCCCCGACCGGATCACCATCTACCAGGCGCCGATCTGCGCCATGAGCGATACCGAGGAGGAGGTCGCCGAGCAGGTCCGACGGACGGTGGTCCACGAGGTGGGCCACCACTTCGGCATCGACGACCGGCGCCTGCGAGAGCTGGGCTGGTAGTCACATTCACACCGTGCGGCTCTGACTCCCCGACTCGTCGGGGAACGTGTACCCACGAAGGCCTCGCCATCACATCGACAATTCGAGCCCATTCGCAGTGGTTGGTCTGCTGCTAACGCCGACTTCGGCACCACTGGTTCGGCACAACCATGGTGCCTGGACGAGCGGAGCGTCTAGAGCGAGAGGCCAGGTGACCTGCGGTGAGGACTTCTGGCGGATGAGTGGGAATGATGGCCTGAACTGGCCCCACTTGGAGCCGTAGTGATGGCCTGAATTGGCCCCACCCCCGCAACCCCAGCCCCTACGTTCGAAGGTCGAGCAGACCACGAGCGAGGGAGAAGGAGATGACGAGGGTGAAGCAGTTCGAAAGTATCCGACGCGACCACCGCCTGGAGCAGTTGTCGATCCGGGAGCTGGCGAGAAGGCACAAGGTCCACCGGCGTGTGGTGCGCCAGGCGCTGGCCTCTGCCACCCCCCCCTGAGCGCAGGGGATCCGCCCCCAAGGCGGCTCCGGTCATGGGCCCCTACGAGGCCACCGTCCGGGCGTGGTTGATCGCCGACAAGGATGCGCCGAGAAAGCAGCGCCACACCGCCCGACGGGTGTGGATGCGCCTCGTTGTTGAAGAGGGTGCGACGGTTGCCGAGTCGACCGTGCGCGAGGCGGTGCGCCGGATCCGCGCCGAGATCGCCAATCGCCCGGCCGAGGCGATGGTGCCCCAGGTCCACGAGCTCGGCCACGAGGCCGAGATCGACTTCGGCGAACTGTGGGCGGTGATCGCCGGGGTCATGACGAAGCTCTGGCTGTTCTCGATGCGCCTGTCGGCGTCGGGACGGGCATGCCACAAGGTGTTTGCCACCCAGGCCCAAGAAGCGTTCTTCGACGGCCACGTCGACGCCTTCGACCGGCTTGGTGGGGTGCACTTGCGCATTCGCTACGACAATTTGAAGCCAGCGGTTGCCCGGGTCCTGCTCGGCCGTGACCGCATCGAGTCCGAGGCGTTCGTGCTCATGCGCAGTCACTTCGGGTTCGACCCTTTCTACTGTCGTCCGGGCATCGAGGGCGCGCACGAAAAGGGTGGCGTCGAAGGCGACATCGGGTGGTTTCGCCGCAACCACCTCGTCCCGGTTCCCGAAGCGGCGAGCGTCGCCGAGCTGAACGAGATGATCACCGCCTACGACCACCAAGACCTCACACGGGTGATCGAAGGACACCGGTCCACGATCGGCACCGAGTTCGCGCTTGAAGCAGCGACGCTCCAGGACCTGCCGGCCGAGCGCTTCGACGTGGCCAAGCACGCGACTGCTCGCGTCGACGCCAAGGCCCGGGTCTGTGTGCGTCAGTGCCGCTACTCGGTACCGGTTTCGCTCGTCGGCCGGCGCCTTGAGGTCGCGATCGGTGCGAGTGACATCGTCATCTCGAACAAGGGGAAGGTGGTGGCCACCCACGAGCGCCTGGTCGGGCGGGGATCCGAGTCCCTTTGCCTCGATCACTACTTGGAGGTGCTGGTGAGAAAGCCCGGTGCACTCGCCTCGTCGGTCCCCTTGGCCCAGGCGCGCTCGGCCGGGGTGTTCGGCCCCGTCCACGACGCCTACTGGGACGAGGCCCGCCGTCAGCTCGGCGACCGGCGGGGGACTGCAGCACTCATCGAGGCCTTGCTGCTCGCCCGCACGCTGCCCAAAGAAGCCGTGGTCACGGGCATGTCGGTGGCACTTGCACTCTGCACGGTGGCGCCCGAGGTCGTCGCCATCGAGGCCCGCCGGGCAGCCGGTGAGCACCTGGCCCAGGTGATCCCGATCGAGGCTCCCCCCTGTGACGAACGGCCCGCACCGGACCTCTCCGCCTACGACGGACTGCTCGGACACACCGAGGAGGGACGATGACCGTGCGCACCGAGGAGGCGGCTGAGGCCGCGATCGACGCGGCATGTCGGGAGCTCAAACTCCCGACTGTGCGCACCGAGGCATCGGCCATTGCCAACAGCGCGCTGGCCCAGGGACTCACCCACCGTGCCTATCTGGCCGACGTGCTGGCTGCCGAGATCGACGACCGTGCAGAACGGCGCAGAGGGCGTCGCGTCGCCGACGCCAAGTTCCCGCGGAGCAAGCGCCTGAGCGAGTTCGACTGCTCCTGCTCCACGGTGGCCCAGGCCACCGTGGCGGCGTTGGCAGCCGGAGCATTCATCGAACACGGCGACCCGGTCGTGTTCTTGGGCGACTCGGGTACGGGCAAGTCCCATCTGCTGATCGGCACCGGGATGGCGGCAGCCGAAGCGGGCAAGAGGGTCCGCTACACGACCACTGCAGCTCTGGTGAACGAGCTCGTCGAGGCCGCGGACGATCGGACCTTGTCGAGGGTCATCGCTCGCTACGGCCGGATCGACTTGCTCTGCTTGGACGAGCTCGGTTACCTGAGCCTCGACGTACGAGGTGCGGAGCTGTTGTTCCAGGTTCTGACCGAACGGGAGGAGAAGCGCTCGGTGGCCGCCGCCTCGAATGCACCGTTCAGTGAGTGGGGTCGCACGTTCAGCGACGCCCGGCTGGCCGGAGCGGTCGTCGACCGGCTCACGTTCCGTTCGCTCATCATCGAGACCGGGTCAAACTCCTACCGTCTCCACACGGCGACCAAGACCAAGCGGGCACGATCCACGCGCAGCAATGGTGTATCATGACCGATACACCAATGACGCCACTCGGACGCGACTACTACGAGCACCCGACCCTCAATGCCGACACTGCGAGAGTCCTCGACGAAGCGCTCGTCTTGCTCGGCACGATCCGCATCCCGAGCGGCTGGCTCGGTGACGGCGGAGCCGAGGTCCAGCTCTTGGTCAGCTTGATCGCTGAAGCCGAGCGTCGGCTCCCCGGTGCCGTGGCTCGTGCCCGGGATCAGGACTACTCGTGGGCCGAGATCGGCGACATGCTCGGGACCACTCGGGCGGAGGCCTGGCAGCGGTTTGCCCACCGGGCATCGGTCGCCCACAAGAGGACGGGGGAGCTCTTGGACAACCCGGACTGACTGATCGGCTCCTGCCCCGGTCACTTGCCGACGGGTCCCGAGGAGCACTACAAACGTGTCCGGGGGTGGGGCCAGAACTGGCCATCACGGTGGGGCCAATTCACCCCATCACTCCCAGATGAGCGGCTTCCCTTGAGAAGTTGTCGGGATCTGACTGGCGAATGACAAGAATGTGATTCGTCTGTCGTCAGGGTCAGACCGCCCTCGGTGACCGGCATACCTGCTCTGAACTGGGGGAATTGTGAATCAGCCGCTCGGGCGACCACCGTCGGAGGGTCCACCGATGGCGGCAGTTGACCTGAGAGACATGGCAAATAGCAGCCAGATCGAGACAACAAGGCTCGAGCGAGTGATTCACCTCGCCGACGGAGGTGAACCACCGCCGCTACGAGGCGCTGCGGGCGGTCTTCGTCGACGGGCTCACTGCCGAGGCGGCCGGCGCCCGGTTCGGCTACAGCCGCTGGTCGGTGGTGAACCTGGTCCGCGACTATCGCGCCGGCAAGCTGAAGCTGTTCGCGCCACCGGCCAAGCCCGGCCCGCCGCCCGGCGTTGCCCCCGCCAAGGACCGGGCCCGCGGCCGGGTGATCGAGCTCCGCCGCGCCGGACTGTCGGCCTACGAGATCTCGGTGCAGCTCGGGAACGAAGGGATGCCGCTCAACCGCACCAGCGTCGGAAAGATCCTCACCGAAGAAGGGTTCGGCCGCCTCCTTCGCCACCCTGCGCCAGAGGCGTCTCGCTCACCGGGCACCTTCGGGCGCGACACCCAGCTCTCCCGGACTTCGGTCATCGACTTCGCCACGTGGCCCGAGCACGTGCACACCAAGATGGCCGGGTTGCTGTTGTGCATCCCCGACCTGGTGAGCTTGGGCCTTCCAGACCTGGTCGGCCGAGCCGGGTACCCGAGCACGCGGGTTGTCCCCGCCAGCAGTTGGCTGCTCTCGCTGCTGGCGCTGAAGCTGATCGGCACCCGGCGGGTCTCCCACGTCGACGACCTCTTGCTGGTCGACCCGGCGGCCGCGCTGTTCGCCGGGCTCGCCACGCTGCCCAAGAAGACCGCGCTGACCGACTACTCCTATCGCACCAGCCACAACTCCCAGCTCGGCTTCCTGGCCGGGTTCGACGCGAAGATGATCGATGCGGGGCTGGCCACCGCGGACCAGGCGGTGTTCGACCTGGACTTCCATGCCGTGATGCACTGGGGCACCGACCCCGCTTTGGAACGCCACTACGTTCCCACCCGATCGCAGCGAGCCCGCAGCGTGCTCACGTTCTTCGCCCAGGACTCCGACACTCACAACCTCATCTATGCCAACGCGGACGTCGCCAAAGCGACCCAGGCCCGTGAGGCGATTGGGTTCTGCGACCACTGGCGAGCGGTCACCGGGCACGACCCGCACATGCTGGTCATGGACCAGAAGGTCACCACCCACCAGATGCTGGGCGAGCTGGACGCCCGCGGCGTCAAGTTCATCACCTTGCGGATGCGCTCCCCTTCGCTCCTGAGCTACATCGAGCGCCTCACCGCCGGCGACTACAAGGCGGTTCGCCTCGATCGGCCCGGGCCTCACAACCGTCCCCGGGTCAACGAATCGGCCGGCGTGAAACTCACTCGCTACCCCGGCACCGTCCGCCAGCTCGTCGTCACCGGCCTCGGTCGCCCGGCGCCGACGGTGATCATCACCAACGACCACGACCTCAGCGTCAAGGCGCTGATCGAGCAGTGCGCCCGGAGGATGAGCATCGAAGTCCGCCTCGCCGAGATCATCCGAGCCTTCAAGGCTGACACGCTGTCGTCGGCGGTGAATCTCAACGTCGACCTGGACATCATGCTGTGCGTCCTCGCCCAAGCACTCGTGGCCGCGGTACGGGCCCTCCCCGGCCACGCCAACGCCTCGCCCGACACCATCCAGCGCCGGTTCCTCGACACGCCCGGCGAGATCATCACGATCGGCGACACCATCACTGTCCGCTTGCAACGGCGGGCCTACTCACCGATGCTCCGCCAGGCCGACCTCCCGCCCGACACCAAGGTCCCGTGGTGGGGCAACCGGACCCTGCACTACGTGATCAGCTGAACCTTGCCCCGAAGCAGTTGTGCGGAAGTCGCGCTAACCCGAACTTACGCCCACGCGGGTAGCTGATCCCGCCCCCACCAGGAGAAACGATCGAAGTCTTCCGATTGTTCTGGCTACGTGATCCGGAGAGGCACCTGGGCACCGAGCAGCTCGAACACCTGGCGCTGGATCGGGGTGGGAGTGGCGAGCATCTCGAACTCACTCGTGGTCCCGGTCGTCACCTTCATGGTGTTGCGGGTGAGGGTGCCGAGATGGTCCAACAGCTCACGGAACCCGCGCACTTGGTCGCCATTGGTGTTGCGCTTTCTGGCGGCCTTGGTCCTCGCCCCGGGCGACACGACGGCCGGGGCCACCGGGTTGTCGCGCCCCGGCGGGGTTTCGTCGGCAAAGGTGAGGGGGGCAAGCGCTTCGCGCAGGTGCCAGACGAGGTAGGCGGCCAGCATGCAGATGAACACGTGGGCGCGCACCGGGGCTTCGAAGCGGTGGTGGATGGGACGCAGGTCGATGTCGTCGACCTTGATATGGCGGAAGTCCCGCTCGACGTGACTGAGGTCCTTGTAGGCGCTCACCACACCCGGGGCATCGAGCCGGTCATGGGTCAGCGTGGTGCGCAGCACGTAGATCCCATCGAGTGCGGCCTCTTGGTCGATGGACGCCTGTCTCCTCGTGACGGCGAGGGTGGTGTCGGTGATGCTGACCTCGAAGTGCTTGGCCATCTTCCGTTTGTTGATCACCTTGCCCAGGCGCAGTCCGATCTTGTCGGCACCGACCAGGCGTCCGTCGGCGACTGCGGCGATGATCGGGGCGAGTGCCGCTTCGGTGGCAGCCAGGAGCTCTCCTCGCTTGCGCTTGCGCTCTTCGGCCAAGAGAGGATTGCGACACGCAATGAGGCGCTCACCTGGGTAGTCGGGATGGGTGAACTCCGCCAGGTCCGCCTCATCGAACAGTGAGAGCTGGAGTGGACCGTCGTCTTTCACCAGGGCTGCGATCTGTGGGGCACGCAGGCACGTCAGCCACCCGAGGTCACCTGCCTGACTGAGTGCTCTGATCCGAGCAGAGGTGATCATGCCCCGGTCGCCCACCATGGTGAGGTGGTCGAGACCGAAGCGGGTGCGGATGGCCTCGACGATCGAGACGAAGGCTGCGGGGTCTGCGGTGTTGCCGGGGAAGACTTGGATGGCAACCGGGCGACCGTCCTTGTCGGTCAAAAGGCCGTACTCGATCTGGGCCACACCTCGCTTCTTGTCCCGTGAGTACCCCCGGGCCGCCAGCTCGTTGTGGGTCCCTTCCACCCACGACGACGACAGGTCGAAGTAGGCGAGGTGAGAGGGGTTCGGCTCCTTCCCCAGGTGCCTACGGGCGAGGGAGGTCTCGATCGCCCCCTGACGCTCTGCCAGCCAGTCCATGGCCGCGTAGACCTCGTCGGTGCCGACGTCTTCCAATCCCAGGTCGCTCGCAAGGGTCGTGTCACCCCACCACTTGGTTATGGCCAACTTGGGGCGCGGGTGGAGCACTCGGGCCAAGACGAGCGCGTAGGCGATGTCACGTTCTTTGCACGCTGGGCCGAGCAGGTCAACGAATCCGAGCGTCTTGGCCATGGTTGCCACTGCGGCCAGGTGTCCGTGGGGAAGCGCACGGGTGAGCTCGAAGCCTTCACCGGCCACCACGAGGGTCTTGCCGGCCAGTCCGGCACGGATGGCGCAGATCAGCTCATCGGGGAGGTGCGAGAGGTTGGCCAGGGTCTCGTTGCGGACCTTGGTGCCCACGCGCACCGAGCGTCGCAGCAGGTGGGTTTCGTAGTGCCGCTCGATGCCGTCCTTGCCAACGTAGTGCCGACGGGTCGTCGCCACATGCATCGCACCCCCACGCCTAGGCACAAGGGGATTCTACCATTCCCCTGATCATCTATCAAGACTCTTAGTGTCTACATTATTGGACCAACACAGTCCATCGTGCCTGATGGGATGGGCTATCGCCGGAATCCGGACACGTGAGTTCGGGCTAACGAATGAGGACCCAAGGACTCGTTCATCGATCATCATCCGGCGAACCGCTGGATGGACCCTCATCCAGTGCCGGAAGTCGGACGGTCATGCTGGTTCCACCCCCTTGGGGCTGCTCCACCGAGATGCTTCCCCCGTGCGCTTCGACGATACGGCGAACGATGGCAAGACCGAGGCCCGATCCGGGCACGTGGCCAGATTCGTGCCCACGATAGAAGCGATCAAACACGTATGGAAGGTCATCGGGGTCAATGCCTGGACCTTGATCGCGTACGCGAATGATCACCTCTCCGCTACTACCTCCGGGCTTGGATCGCTCTTCGACCTGCACCTCAACGGTCCCTTCGACTGGGCTCCACTTTGCAGCGTTGTCAAGAAGGTTCGTCACGAGCCTCTCAAGATCGGCAGGGACCGCCCTGGCGCGAGCTGGAGCCAGCTCGCCCTGAAAGCGGACATCGGGGTAGTTGCTCCGCGCGTTCGAAAGAGCGTCGTCCACAACTTCGTCGATGTGCAGGAATTCAGGGGTGACGGTTGTTGCTCCGGGATCGTCCTGCCGAGCAAGCTCGACGAGGTCGGAGAGGAGCACGTTCAACGCGTCGAATTGCAGAGCCAGATCTGCCACGAGTTGCTGGCGCACGAGAGGATCAAGGTCGCGGGACTCCGCGAGAACCTCCACGTTGGTGCGCAAGCTGGTGAGCGGCGTGCGTAGCTCGTGTGACGCGTCCACTACGAGCTGGCGCTGGGCGTTCTGAGAGGCGTTTACCGCGTCGAGCATGGTGTTGATGCTGCTTGCGAGACGAGCGAGCTCGTCGTGCCCACCCCCGGGAAGCCCGTTGCTGAAGTCTCTCGTCGAGGTGATGCGCTCCGCCGCCGAAGTGAGGAGACGAACGGGTCGAAGCGCAACCCCTGCGACCAACATGCCGAGAAGAAGTGCAATCAGGATTCCCGCTGCACCCGTCGTGATGAGGACCACGGCAAGGCGTTCTAGCTCGGCATCGAGTTCGGTGACGGGACGGAACACCTGCAATGCCCGCCCGTGGCCGATCGACGTGACGTACATGCGAATGGGTATTCCGCCGACGGTCGTGTCGGAGAAGAACGGCCCGGAGTGTCCTGCCGCAACGCTTCGGACCCCGAGAGTGACCGGGAGCGTGAGACCCGGTTGCTCACGTGCCAGGACGACGCCCTTGGCGCTGGTTACCTGGGAAAACGTTGGTGTGCTAGAGAGACCGGCGGATGCCCGCCGAGGCGGCTTGATCACATCCAGAGACCGTCGCTTGGAGTACCTCTTCACCAGCAGTTCTGCGTGATGGGTCAGCGTGCTATCCACGCGGCCAACCACGTCCTGGCGAACAACCACAAAGATCACCGCCGAAGCGATCAGGACCGCCGTGGCTACGGCAATGGCAGCCAGGATCGCTACCCTTGACCGGAATCCGACCTTCGATGGTCCGCGATCGGCACCGCTCCATCCGCCGCGCCAACGGAGGAAGTTCATCACGTACCTTTCGGATTGACACTCATGGTTCGCGAAGTACGTAGCCGACGCCTCGCACGGTTTGGATCAGCCGCCGCTCTCCTGTGGCCTCGGTCTTTCGTCGAAGATAGCGAATATAGACGTCTATGGAGTTCGATACCGGGCCGAAGGCGTAGTTCCAGACCTCGATCGATATCACGTCTCGGGTCAGCACTTGGCCAGGATGACGTAGGAGGAGCTCCAGTAGGGAGAACTCGGTCCGGGTAAGCTCGATGGGCCTGCCTGCTCGGGCGACTTGCCGCGTTCCGGTGTCCAGCGTCAAGTTGCCATAGGAGAGCACAAGCTGTGTTTCAGCGGGTCCGGCGCGCCGGATCAATGCACGCAGTCTAGCCAGCAGCTCGTCGAGTGCGAACGGCTTCAGCAGGTAGTCGTCGGCCCCGGCGTCGAGTCCGGCAACGCGGTCTCCGATGGTCTCCCGGGCCGTCAACATCAGGACCGGAGTCGAGTCACCGGCGGATCGAAGCCTTCGGCAGACCTCCAGGCCGTCCAACTTGGGCATCGATACATCGAGGATCACCGCATCGGGAATGTCGGTTGCAAGCATGGTCAACGCGGCAAGACCGTTGTTCGCAGTCTCCACCCGAAAGCCGTGGAGTACGAGGGCCCGGGTGAGAGACTGGCGCACCTCCGCGTCATCGTCTACCAACAGTATTCGGAAACCCTGATCCGGAGGTTGAATCACTTCACCATACCCAGTCACTCAGAGCTTGAGAATGCAACTTGTTGCGAGTGAGGAAAGGTTCTGGATTCTCGGTGAACTTGGTACAGAGGCCTCGTTCGACGGCAGGCAATCCACAAAGATGCTATCTCTGCAAGTTCCTTCTCGTCGTTTCCACAAACATCGGAGTTTGCTGTTCGCGAGGGTCGATCTCCCCGCGTCATGAGGTCACCCACCTTTAGCAGCCAGCACCTTCACAATATTCGCGCTGATTGAGCCATCGGGAAGGGTCTGGCCGGTCACGCGGACGTGCAGGGCATCTTTGAGCACCGATTCGCTCACCGTCTGCTTTCCAGAGTGGAAGGTGGTCGCTGAGGTCGTGACCACAGTATGGACAGCAGCTGTTCGGCTCGTGAGCTTGAACCCGGCCGAGGTGAGTGTGCTCACCGTGCCAGAGACGGTGGGGATTAGGACAAGGACGGAAGCAACTATCGCTGGCACCTTATTCTTCGCCAAACGGAGGCGAACGTGTGCACCGACTGCTATGGCGGCCTCAGTGACGTCGTTGCCCCCCTCGCGGTACTTGGTCGAGGAGGTCAGGGCGTAAGTAACGAGTGACCCATGGGATGTGATCGTCAATGCCGCCGGGGTAACGGCGCTCACGACACCTGCCTCGGTTCCCCCGCGGTGCGCATGGCCCGTCGCCTTGCGTGGCAGAGCGAGTGGCGCCGTCGTGGTCCCCGACGAACACGCCGCTGCGGTCAGGGAAATTGCTATCACCGCGCTGAGCTGAGCCAGCGTAGTGCGACGCCACCATGAAGGCCGCCCACTCGGCCTGGCGAGCCTGCTCGACTTGAGTTGAGGAGGTGTGGTTGGCATCGAGGTGTCCTTTCGTTGGGGCTCTTGAAATCGCCGATCGGGGAGCAGTAGAGACAGGCACGACACAGAGCAATTCGGGTGTCCTGGGGTGGTGATATTGAACCTCCCGGGAGATGAGAGTTACGTGAGAATGTGGAGAAGATCAGTGAAAAGTCGCTGGCCCTGCTCCGCCGCCCATTCGCGCCAGACATTTCAGCCTCAATCCACCGCGCAATCCCGACCGACCGCATACCGATGGCCGGGCGGTTGCGCAGGACTCGTGTTCGCTGCTGAAACGTCGGCGCGATCCGAGCATGGGCGTGATCGGCCAGAGACTCTTGTGGTTGGCGGGATGTCAGCGCACTGATGCGGGTCGTTTGCGGCTGCGCCGACCGCGAAGTGACGCTTCAGGTGACGGCGACGGCAAGGGCACGCAAATTCGCAAGGGCTCCGGTGAACGGCTCCTGCCACGGCCAATGGCTCGGTCCACGCAGCGTTGGGGTCCCCGAGCGGTTGACGAGCCGACCTGGCAGCGACACGAAGCGCGTGCGGATGGTCCGGGCGACGGCGGGACGGTGACCGTCGCGGTCGTGGAGGCCGCCCAGGAGTTGGGTCCAGCGGACCAGGTTGTGGGCCAAGACG
>DAHWPS010000134.1:0-2026 GCA_027342785.1 Acidimicrobiaceae bacterium | reverse complement strand
CACGAGGCGCAGCTGGCGGGCAGGCAGGAGGACGCCGCACAGGCCGCCTGACGCGCCCGACAGCCGGCCAGCCGGTCAACGGGGCCGAGAGAGGCCGAGCGAGCGCTACACGGCCGGAGCGGGCCGTGCAGGCCCCGCGGGCAAGAGCACGGACGGCGCCGCGCGCGGTACCGAACAGATGTTCTCTTTACCTATGGAGAGGAGCCCCCGAGGACGACTTCACCTCGATTCCCACCTACAACCACGCGTACGATCTTCCAAGCGCGGGAGCCTCCACTGATTCCAGGGTGGTCCACCGGCGCCCAGCACCGCCTGCCCCTGTGGGTCAGCGACGTAGGTGCAGCCGTAGGGCTGGTTGGGGTTCGGCCTTCCCGGAGGTGGATCGGGCCGAGCGCTCGTGGCCCACGAAGAGCTCGTCGGCGGGGTCCACTCGGTCACGCCGGCCTGCACGCTCAGCTGCCCGCCCGACGCCTGGGCACCCGAGTAGCTGTACTGGCCGTTTGGGTCGCCTGCCCACGCCGGTTCCGCGCCGAGGAGCACCGCCCCAGCCGCGACAAGAACGATGGTGGGGATCACGAGCCCGGTGCGCATGACCCGTCCGTCACTGCCTGCTTGTAGACCTTCCAGGTCCCACTGACCTGCACCAGTGTGGAGCGCACCCCGTCGTTCTCCGGTGGCGTGACCGGTGGCACCGGCTTGCCTGTTCTCGCGTAGACAAGCTCAGCGGTGCTGTAGGCGCAGTCGACGACCGTGGCCGTCGTCGCAGAGATCGACACGACCTTGGGGTGCAAGGTAGTTGTCCCTCTACCGACCATCCCGTGCACTTGGTCGGCGAGCAAGTTCGCTTTCACCGACTGGAGCTGGGGATCCACCATCGTGGCAGCCAGCGCCGGGTCTGCTGGGTTGGCGGTCGCCAGTGCCTGCTCGAAGGCCTTCCAGCCGGCACGGTACGCGGCGAGCACCGCAGCCGTCTCCGCTGAGGTGCTCGAGGTCGCAGGTGTCGTCGAGGTCGACGAAGTGGGCGCCGATGTCGTCGCAGAGGCACGCGACCTTGATGCAGCCGAGGGATGGGCGGTGGTGCACGCCGACAGCAGGACCGACAGGCTCACCCCGACGGCGAGGATCGCCGCGTGACCACTTCGTCGACCAAGTTGCATGGGCGATGACCTCCGTAGGAGCACGATCCCCACACCGCTGATGAGGGGCTGTCTCCTCCACTACCAGCCATACACCCGATCCAAAAGGCACTTCAACGAGAGCTGGCTCACCTCGAAGTGCCCGAAGGGACCGGAAAGAGAGCACAAGAATGGCCATTCACCGACCGTCCGCCTTCACATCCCAGCGGCGGCGGGCCGCATCGACGAGGTCCCACTTCGCGTCTACCCACTGCCCCAACGCAGCGAGCGGCTCGTCGAGGGAACGGCCGAGATCGGTGAGCTCGTAGAGCGTCGCGGTGTCGACTCGCCCGGGATCAAGGTGACGCGTGACCAGGCCATCGCGCTCTGCGCGTCGCAACGTGTCGGTGAGCACCTTGTGGGAGATCCCCTCCAGCGAGTCATGGAGATCCTGGTGGCGCCGCCCGTGATCGGCGAGCTCGGCGAGCACCGCCAGAGTCCAGCGTCCCCCGACCAGACCGACGAGGCGATGAGGTCGGCGCCAACGGTCAGACATATCCCTGACCAGTTCCCACGAACCGCCCGGAGCGCATTTATCTACCATCTCCGGACTCTCATCCGGGTGGAACTCGCGACAGGACACCGTGATCCAGATGGGTTCCGTATCGCCGATGCCAGCTGGCATAGCCGTCCTCTATGCAGTGATTGCTGCCGATGGCATCGACGGCAACTGCCAACCCGTTCGCGGCGAGGAGATCCGTTACCGTGGTGCCTGTGACGTGCCACCCCGATGGGACCACCCCGTTGCCAGCAGCATGGGACCACCTCGAGGGTCCGTGACGCCGGCCGTTGTGATGCTCGACGCTGTCTGGGTCAGCTGTCAAGCGCGCACCCCTGGCCGGCCTCGGGCT
>DAHWPS010000035.1:0-2283 GCA_027342785.1 Acidimicrobiaceae bacterium | reverse complement strand
TGTTCTCCCAGCGCGGGGTGTTGGCATCCTCGAAGTCGGCGAGCCAGATCTTCGCGCCGGAGTTCAACGCGTTGATGGTCATCTTGCGGTCCGTCGGTCCGGTGATCTCGACGCGCCGATCAGCAAGCCCGGCGGGCGGCGCCGCCACCTGCCACGTCGCCTCTCTGATCGCTTGCGTCTCGGGAAGGAACTCCGGCAGCTCGCCGCGATCGAACCTGCGCTGGCGCTCTTGGCGTCGCGAGAGCAGGGCTGCGCGCTCCTGTCGCCATCGGCGCTCGAGCTCCATGAGGAGCTCCAACGACTGACGGTTCAAGATCTCCTCGTAGCGGCCGGCTACGGGGCCGACAACCTGGAGGCCTTTCGGGCAATCGAGTCTTGTCAATTACGCCTCCCTTACGTGAAGACCCTTTGCACTTCTGGAACAGCAGGCGCCGACACTCCACGAAGGCGACAAATTACCACAATACTATTATATGTTCGCACATGTCAACCCATATGATTGAAGCGGCGCCCCGCATGAAGATCGCTCAGAGGCAACAGGTGACCGTCGGCAGTGAAAGGTATGATCTGTGCTGCCTGTTCGATCTCAAGATCCATCTCGCTCGGGACCTCGCGTGCCAGTGCCTCGCTAACTGCGATCGTCGATGTATTTGACGTGTCAGTGAGCCAGATGAGGCGCAGTGGTCGTTGTGGTGCCGTGCCGAACAGCGCGATCGCCGTCATGATGGCATCGCGGTCTGTCGGTACTACGATCGGTATGTGTGCACGCCTCAAGCCAGACCAGCCCGCGGTAAGTGCGTTCGTATAGACTGAAAGCAGGTCCACCTTCCCGAGCAGCTTCGCCGGGATGATGTCGGCGAGTCCCAATCCGATTGCATTTCCCTCGGATGCCGGCGTCAGATCCAGCGCCACGATACAGCGAACGCTATGGGGGGGCTCTTCAAGCCCGGTGACTCCCCAGCGGCCCGTGACGTTTGGATCCATTCCCGCCCCGCTCAGGTCCTTACCGAGTCTCTCGACTATGAGTACATCGAGATCGGTAAACGGAAGTCCTGGGAGAAGGCTCCTTGCGGTATCGAGAAGCGCGACCTCGCGTGCGCCACCAATCTCGTCTGGACGGAGCCCGCAGATCTGTACAGCCTGCTTCCGATCGTTCTCTATGATCGCGAGAGCACCAACGACGTGATGTATCACGATATAACGCCCGACTCGCGGCATCAGGTCGCGTAATCCAAGTGCTCCACGAGCGTGGATATCACGTGCCCCGGCCAACTTACCCAGTCCAATTGCCGCCATCTTTGTTGGTCCACTTTCGATCGGACCGGTAAAATCAGTGTGCGGCTTCACGCGCGACACCAAGAAGGCCTGCCCGACGTCGATGACGTTGCGATCGACGTGCACCGGAATACCGTCAAGGGAACCTATGACGCACGTCTCCATCGTCGCTCGAATTGGCACGTTGAGCGCAGCCTCGGTGATACCGTACGCGGCGAGGATCGCTACCTGACCAGCCGCTGTGCCCCCGCCGTGACTCCCCATGGCGGGTACGACGAAGGGTTGTGCGCCGAATTCACGAAGGACGTCGCCGACGGCACGAACGATCGGCAGGAGATTAGCGATACCGCGGCTCCCGACGGCGACCGCCACTGGCCCAGCGTGCATCCTGGTGCCCGCTAGTGACCGATGCGCGGCGGCGCGTGCTTCCGCTACTATGTCCACAAGAGCGCTCTCTGCGGGCGGTGAGTGCACTAGATGCACGTGTGGGACAGGCACATCATGTGTCAGGTCCTGCAAGAAGGAGTTCAGTTCCGGCCCGAGGAGTGTGGCCAGCGCAGCCTGAGGGTATGAGGCAGGCCAGGTCTCGCGCGCGGCATCGGCCAGCCGGGCGGAAGGTGCGCCTGGCTCTCTGCCACTAGCCTGGATGCCGGCCATCACTCCTCGTTGAGCACCCACCGCACCGCTCCATGCAGGTGCTGGATGAAGTGACTGTTCTCGTAGGCTGCGACATGATGCCCGAGTGCCGTGTAGAACGTCCGCATCCGGTCCCGCTCGATGCACCACGCAAGGGGGCAGGGGTAGCGATCGACACCAGGGCTTCCGCCCACGAACGCTGCGCCTCCGGCCATGTCGACAGCTAATAACGGGCCTCCCGGCATGGATGTGGGTGAATCGGGCATTGCTTCGAGGCGAAGCCGCAGGTAAACAGGCCTGTTTGGCAATGCCCGCCGCGCTGGCGTAAGTCGCGCGCAGCTCGTGGCTCGCCCGGGGAGGCTCGTCAAGGGG
>DAHWPS010000106.1:0-2260 GCA_027342785.1 Acidimicrobiaceae bacterium | reverse complement strand
GCGCTCGCGCTGGGGAGTCGCCGGGTCTGACCACAAGACGGAGAAGTCGGCGGCGAGGGCGCGGATGCGGATCTTCTGCTCGTCGCTCAACTGCGTGGCTGCCTCGGTCGCCCGGTCGTAGTCTTCCTGCGCGCTCTGGAGCTGACGCAGCGCGTCGTTCCAATCGGCTTCCAGACTGTCGGCCACGAGGCGGTTATCTGGGTCGACGGAGAGATAGGCCTCACGCCACGACTGAGTGAGCGCTGATGGTGTAGTTCCAGTCGCCGTGAAACTCGTGCGGGGTGAGCGGCACGGCAGCCAGTTCGGCGTCACTGATCTTGACCCCGGTCGGATACCAGTTCGGGTCGTCTGCGGCCTGGATCGTGAGTCCGGTGGTCGTGGTCGTCGCCGAGATCAGCTCGATGATGGTCCGCAAGCTGGTGAGCGGTCGGCCTCGCCAGTTCATGGTGATGAAGCTGAACATGCGGTGCTCGATCTTGTTCCACTTGGAGGTTCCCGGAGGGTAGTGGGACACCGTGATGTCGAGCCCGGTCTCTTGGGCGAGCTTGGCCAGGTGGACCTTCCAGGCACGGAGGCGGTAGCCGTTCGAGCCGCCGGCGTCGGCGGTGACGAGCAGCTTGGTCGCGTTGGGGAAGCGGTGCTTGCCCATGGCGCCCCACCACCGCCGGATGGACTCGACCGCGAACGCCGCGGTGTCAGCGGTGTCGCCCACGCTCACCCAGCCCTCGTTGTTCGCGACGTCGTAGATCCCGTAGGGGATGGCCTTGCCGAGCTCTTCGTCGATGAAGTCGTGCACCCTGACCCGCTCGGGCTCCCCTTTGGGCTGCCACTCCACTCCGCCGTTTCGGAAGTCGCCGATCAGTTCCTTCTTCTTGGCGTCCACGCTGATCGCCGGCTCGCCGTCTGCGATGAACGTTGCGGCCTCGTCGTTGATGTAGGCGAACTGTTGATCACGGTCCTGATGCTGGGCGCCCTCGGTCACCTTGGCGTTGCCCCGCAGCGAGTACCCGAGCAGATGCAAGAGGCGCAGGACCGTGCGCGACGACACCTCGTAGCCCTGGCGGGTGAGTTCCTTGGCAAGGTTCGTGGACGACTTGGACGTCCAGCGCAGCAGCGACATCGGGTTGCCACGGGTCTCGGGGCCGACCAGCTCGTCGAGCGCTTCCAAGAGGCCGGGCTGCTTTTCGATGAGCGGCTTGTCCCCCCCGCCCACCGCCCGCAGGCGGCGCGTCGGCTCGATGCCCGCTTGGACCTCGCGCTCGGCCTTGATGACGGTGTTGCGGCTCATCCCCGACGCGTCGGCCACTGCGCTCTTGCCACCACGGCCGAACATCTCGGCTGCAGCGCCGGCCACCACCCGGCGCTGGACCTCGTTCATGTGGGGGAGGACCACTTCGAAGAATCGCGCGAGACCCTCTTGGGTGACCTCCACCCCGTCATGATACTACGCGCGGTCTAACATGGCGTGGACCCTGAGCACCGTCGAGCAGAACGTAGACCGTCAACTCGACGGCTTGAAGCTGGAGCGCACCTTTACGGATCGAGCGTCGGGACGTGACGCAGATCGACCGGAATTGCAGAAGCTCGTGGGCTTCGTTCGTGATGGCGACACTGTCGTAATTCACAGTATGGATCGCCTCGCACGAAACCTTGACGACCTCCGACGTATCGTCCATGAGCTGAACAGCAAGGGCGTAAAGATCGAGTTCGTCAAAGAACAGCTCACGTTCTCCGGTGAGGACTCGCCGATGGCGACCCTGTTGCTTTCTGTGATGGGAGCCTTCGCCGAGTTCGAGCACGCACTGATCCGGGAAAGACAGCGTGAAGGTGTTGCCATGGCGAAGGACCGAGGAGCGTACAAGGGTCGGCGACCAACGCTTTCGGAGGAGAAGCGCAACGAGCTGAGGCGACGTGCAGCGTCCGGCGAGTCGAAGTTGCAGCTCGCCAAAGAGTACGGGATCAGCAGGGAGACCGTGTACCAGTACCTGCGACTTAGCCTGCCGGAGCAGAACCCTGCGGGGATCGGCGGCGGTGGCGGCTGATGACGAAGCGGTGGATCCGGTACGTGCTGCCGGTCATGGTCGAGGTGGACTGTGATGAGGATGAGGTCCTCAGGGTGGTGACGCTTCCCGAGGAACTGAGGGAAGATCGGGATGACTGCGGCCACTTCCTGATCTATGACGAGGGCTTCGTGAGCCGCCCCTGCGATGCGCAGCCGCAGACACATGCGTTTTGCGTGGCTGAACCACGCTGGGAGTCC
>DAHWPS010000092.1:0-3916 GCA_027342785.1 Acidimicrobiaceae bacterium | reverse complement strand
AAGTCCCGTCCCTTCCAGGAGCTCTTCGAGCTGGTTTCGATCAGGAGTCTGAACGACCTCCTCGAACGCTACAAGATCGGGGGCGATTCGTCGAAGCTCGCTGTTGAGGAAACCGATGCGACGAGCATCCCCTGCGGTGTTCCACACGTTGATTGCAAGGACGCGTAGGTTCACGAGCAACCTTCGATTGTTGGGTGATACCGGCCCACGGTCCACCGCTCGGTCCTCGCTTCGGTGTCGGCCCCTGGGAGCCGGAGGTTCAGTGCTGCAAGCGTCTTCATCTGTTCGGCTCACGTTCGTAAGACTGTTTACGAGGTGTCATGCCTCGGGAATCTCTCTCGCCAGCGAGACGAACTCCGGTTGATCAAGGAGGCGTAACCACGTTCCATCTGATTGTCGTCGAATCACTTGTGCCCGGGCACCAGCGCCATCTCTTGGCCGAGTGGAGGTGAGCGCTATGTCGCCGCTGATGAGCGTCGGCAGTGGGGTCTCTTGTTCGAAGTGCGGCGCGTTCGCCAGCACTTTCTCCCATAACGCGCGGATCGCATCGCGTCCGACGGTCATTTTTCCTGGCGGGTAGGCCATCACGGCCTGCTCCTCGTAAAGCTCGGCCACGCCGGCGGCGTCGCCTTCGTTCGAGCGTTCAACGAACAGTCGGGTTAGATCTTCTGGGGTTGCCGCCTTCTGGCGCTCTGACATGATGACTCTCCGATATGGGGACTGGTTCCTGATACCCAGTATAGTCGGACCACCTATCAGAAGGCAAACAACTGAAGGTACTTGCTGATATGATTTCTAGTTATGGAACTCCGACAACTTGAGTACCTCGTCGCGGTAGCCGAGGAGGCCAACTTCACCAGGGCAGCCGACCGGGTCAACGTGACCCAGTCCGGCGTGAGCTCTCAAGTACGCCAGTTGGAGCGAGAACTCGGCCAACCACTCTTCGACCGTTCCGGTCGGACGGTGCGACTTACCGAAGTGGGCGCAGCGGTACTGCCCTTTGCACGTGCCGCACTCGATGCCGCGCACGGCGCCCGTCTCGTGGTTGACCAGCTCGCGGGCTTGGTGCATGGGAAGGTCTCGATTGGCATGGTGAGTGGCTGTTCGCTACCGCTGCTCGCTCACCTCCTCGCTGACTTCCACATTCACTTTCCGGGCGTTGACATCACCTTGATCGAGGGGGGTTCCGATCGGCTTGTCGATGCGATCTTTGACGGCACCATCGATCTCGCCCTTGTTGGAGCGGCAGGAGACAGCATTCCAGGTCTCTGTTCGATCATCGTCGGCGACGAGACTCTGGTCGCAGCAGTCGCTCCTTCCAGCCCCCTTGCCTCGCGCCAGACCATCACCGTCGAGGCACTCGAAGGGGAGCCAATCATTAGTCTTCCCCGCGGCACCGGAGTCCGCGCTGCCTTCGACGCGGCCTGCTCGATGCGTGGTACAAACCCGCGCATCGTCTTCGAAGCGACTGCACTACCAATGGTCGCCCAGCTCGCTGCTGAGGGCCTGGGCGTTGCCATCCTTCCAACGTCCGTTGCCGAGTCGCTCGCGTCCTCCTTGTGTTCGCTTCGTTTGCGCCCACAGATACGGTCGCGCCTCGAACTTGTGTGGAAACCCGCCGAGGGCGCTAGTCCAGCCGCCAAGGCTCTCGTGAATCACGTTCACTCCGGCAAACCGAGCTTGATCGCAGCCGACGCCTCGTCATGAACATGGATGACTGAAGGCGAGGTAGCTCCCGTGCAGAGACAGAAACCCTTCCGCCAAACGAGGGTTTTCCAGAGGCAACTCAGCTATAGGTCATTCCGGCACTCGTGGAGATCAGCGAGCATTCTCACAAACCACTCTCATCTTCGTGGCTGACGGTAACGGGTAGGGCGCACACCATCCCTTCGCTGAAACCTGCAGCACCTATGCCGAGTGCAAGGTTGAAACGGCCTCGCATGTTCTCCAGAGCGATGTGATGTGTGAGTTCAACAAGCTGGCCATCGTCAAGCTGCTGCCCGAGCTTGGCAACAAGTTCGGCTGAGACCTCGACGGGGGTACGGCTCATGCCCACCGCATAGTCGAGGACCAGCTTGTCAAGGTCCGAGAAGAGAGGGCTCGTCCGATAGGAAGGCAAGGCGAGCAATTCCTCGTCGCTCAGACCCCACCGTCGAGAAACCTGCGAGCCCATGTCGATGCAGTACTCGCAGTGGGTGAGCGTGGCCGCCTTCAGCTCGGCGAGTGCATGGAGCCGCCTATCGAGCCCGTGAAGCTTTGCCGTGGCCTGCTCCAGCTTGGCGTATCCCTTCAACAGTCCGGGCAGATGTGCGTACATCTCCAGTGGTTCGATGATGCCCTCGGGCTCGCTTCCGGTGAGCTGCACGAGGCTGCGGCGTGTGAAGAAATAGATCAGCTTCACGTATGGCCCGGCTTTGCTGGCTGGGACTCCGGCGATGCGTGTCATGTGGCTTTTACCCCAACGTGGTTCACACTGTACCTCCAGGAGGGGCGGTTGCTGTCTCCCTACAAATGTACTCGTAAACGGTCTCTCGGCTGATCCCGTACTCCTTGGCGAGCGTCGACTTCTGCACACCGGAGTTCACCCGCTCGTGAAGCTCGGCACGTTGCTCGTTGGTGAGGGACGGACGACGACCCTTGTAGACGCCCTTCTCTTTCGCCAGGGCGATCCCCTCTCGCTGCCGCTCCCGGATGAGGGCTCGCTCGAACTCTGCGAATGCGCCCATCACCGACAGCAAGAGCGTCGCCATCGGCGAATCATCTCCCGAGAAGGTGAGCTGCTCCTTCACGAACTCGATTCGTACGTCCTTGGCATTCAGCTCGTGAACGATTCGTCGGAGGTCATCAAGGTTCCGAGCCAGCCGGTCCATGCTGTGCACCAGCACCGTGTCACCCTCACGGGCAAACTCCATCAATGCTCGCAGCTTCGGGCGTTTAGTATGGTGAGCGAGGCACGGTGGGGAAGCTGGGTGGTACTACGCCGGGGCGTGAGGGATCCATGATCGAGTCACAGCGCGTCCTGTTGGGTGATGTGGATGCGGACTAGCGACTTGCGGGTCGAGCAATTCGAAGACCCGTGCGGCGGAGGGAGCCGTGCACGGGCGACCTCGGTAGGCGGCAGCGCGTCGATACCGCCGGAGGCCATCGCCCGCGTAGTTGGCGTTCGAGGAGCAGATGTGTGTCGACGCCACGCCCGTGATGGGCGCCGGAGCGTCGCCACGGCCAGCGCGGAGTCGATCAGTGCGAGGCAGCGGTCTTGGTCCGGCGTCGGTAGGCGGCGGAGCGGGCCTTTCCGCCGCAGGCGTCGCTGGAGCACCAGCGTCGTCTTCCAGGGCGGCTGAGGTCGATGAAGAGGAGGCCGCATTCGGGACTGGCGCACTCGCGAAGCCGCGAGGCCTCAGGGCCGGTGAGGAGGTCGATGGCGTCTCGGGCAACCGCGCTGAGCGCGCTGGCGGTGCCGTGAGATCTCGCAGGGGTCAACGACCGCGCGCCGTGACGCATTTGAGGAACAGGCGGCGGAACGCGAGCGGCGCGGTTGATGATTTCCTCGTCAGCAGCGGCCGGTCGTCCTCCATCAAGGACTGACTTTGCGCTGCGGTAGATCGACTCGCGCACCTCCCGCGCCTTGTCGAGATCGGCGCCGGTGATCTTGAGCGGGACCACTACGGCGGCCTCCTGGTACCAACGGGCGAGGTCTTCAGGCGTACGCAGTCGCTCGAACTCTCGCCGCCAGCGCTCTCCCACGGTGGCACACAGGTTGAGACAGATACGTCCGGAGGCGAAGGGGAATCGCATGTCCTCCGCGAACGGCTCGCCCGAAAGCGTTGACGCCTGCGCCACGTCACGAGTATAACCTGTGACGATGGGTCCTATAGGGGATCGCCGGGTCGTCGAGTTCCTGGTCGAACGGGGGGCT
>DAHWPS010000052.1:0-2576 GCA_027342785.1 Acidimicrobiaceae bacterium | reverse complement strand
CGACTGCGCCCGGCATCATCCGCGCGATCTGGTCCTTCCCGACGAGATGGTGCGTGGCAGGCGTGAGGCTGGTGTGGACCGATACGACGTCGGAGATCTCGACCAGCTCGTCCAGACCCACCTCACGAACTCCCAGCGCGGCAAAGACACGAGAGGCACCTGCGGATCGGTGGCTACGAGCTCGAACCCTCCATGGCAGGGAACGTCCCCGCCGTGGCAAGCCCGCTCGATGCTGACCACGATGCCGAGGGACGTGGCAGCCTGGACGTCGACCACGTCGACACCGTAGCGCGACACGACTTTCACACGCGGAAGCTCTTCGAGGAGCTCGCCCACGCTCATGTGCGGACCGACCCGATCGGCCTTTCGACCTGGGCGACGAACTGGCGACGAGCTACGATATGCGCAAATAGATCATCGCCCGTAAAGGCGAGAAAGGTAGCATGCACGGTGGCCATGGACGTGAACACGCTGGCCCGCCAGTTCATCGGCGGTCAGTGGTGCGAAGGCAGCAGCCAGAAGTCGCTCACCGATCGGAACCCCTACTCAGGAGAGGCCCTGGCCGAGGTGCCGATCGCGACCAGAGACGACATCGACCGCGCCTACAGCGCGGCGAGCGAGGCGCAACGTGAGTGGCGCACAGTGAACCAGTACGCCAAGCGCACCGTGTTCGAGCAGGCGGTTCGCTTCGTGGAGGCCAGCCGAGACGACATCCGCCAGATGATCTTGGAGGAACTGGGCGGTACCGCGCTGAAGGCCAATTTCGAGACCGGGCTGGTGATCGACATCTTGAAAGAGGCGGCCACCTTCCCGCTCCGCATGGAGGGGAAGATCCTGCCCTCCCCGATCGACGGTCGGGAGAACTACCTCTACCGCGAACCGGTCGGCGTGGTAGGCGTGATCAGCCCCTTCAACTTCCCGTTCTTCCTGTCGATGAAGGCAGTCGCCCCCGCCCTCGGTGCCGGCAACGGGGTCGTCCTCAAGCCGCATGAGGACACCCTGGTCACGGGCGGCACCTTGCTAGCCAGGATCTTCGAGGAGGCAGGGCTCCCCGCCGGCCTGCTCGACGTCGTGCTCACCGACATCCCCGAGATCGGCGACTACTTCGTCGAGCATCCGATCCCCCAGGTGATCGTGTTTACCGGATCGAGTCAGGTCGGCGCCCACGTGGCCGAGGTCGCAGGCCGCAACCTGAAGAAGGTCATCCTGGAACTGGGCGGGAACAACGCCTTCATCGTGCTCGACGACGCCGACGTAGATCTAGCCGTCGATGCCGCCGTGTTCAGCCGCTTCACCCACCAGGGGCAGATCTGCATGTCGGCCAACCGGGTGTTGGTGCACTCGAGCATCCTCGACGAGTTCCGTGACAAGTACGTGGCCAAAGTGGCATCTCTCAAGGTGGGAGACCCGCGCGATCCCACCACGATCATCGGCCCGCTCATCAACCAGAAGCAGGCGGCCCGACTGGACTCGGTGGTCGAGCAGGCCGTGACCGCCGGCGCCACGGCCCTGTTGCGCGGCCCGGTCGAGGGCACGCTCTTCTCGCCGGCGGTGCTCACGGACGTGACCAGGGACATGACCGCTTACCAGGAAGAGATGTTTGGCCCGGCGGTGGTCTTGATCCCCTTCGAGACCGACGAAGAGGCCGTGCGCCTGGCCAACGACAGCAACTACGGCTTGAGCGGGGCCGTGCACACCGCGGACCTCGATCGTGGGGTGCAGTTGGCCCGGAAGATCGAGACCGGCATGGTGCATGTGAACGACGCCTCGATCCACGACGAGCCGATCGTGGCCTTCGGCGGGGAAAAGGGCTCGGGGATCGGCCGACTGAACGGTCAATGGAGCTTGGACGAGTTCACCGTGATGAAGTGGGTTTCGGTCAACCACGGCCGCCGGAGGTTCCCGTACTGACCACGGGAAGGGCAAAGCCGTGACGGAACGGTCCGTAGACGCCGGCGGGGTCTTGGGCTCCTCTAGCTCTGCGGCCTCGAGATCGGGATCGATCGAGCCGACTACTACGCTAGGTCGACCACTTTTCCGGCTCCTCGCAGGTGCAGTGGCCGACCTCGCCATTTGCACCGCCGAGCACAGCCTGGGCCCGATCTCCCTGAGATGGGTCGGTACCTGCGCACCGCCCCGCCTGCTCGACCCCGGCTCCAGCTACCCCGCTCGACTCGATCTTCGCGAACGGCGTCAACGCTCCGTAGCCGATGGTGCGACGTTGCTCCGCTCCTCGCCGAATGCTGCGGGCCGTGGAGCGCCTGGCGCGGGGCTGAGCCTGGTGGCCGGTGAGGCCACGCGCGCTGAGATGCTGACCGGCGCGGTGGGCCGCGTCCAGTTTGCCGGACGGTCGTTCGGGCACCTCACCTGCTGCATGGGCATCTGCGACAGCTTTGCCCAGACCTCGAAGTTCCCTCCCAAGACCTTGACGGCGGGCCGGACCAAGCTCCGGACGGCCAACGTGGTGAACGGCCTGCCGGGCCTGAGCGTCGCCCACCCGGCGGGAAGACGGACACTCGGCTCGCCGGGCACCAGCGCGGGCCTACGTGGCCGCCCGGGTCGTCTCCAGGTTGGCC
>DAHWPS010000024.1:0-4015 GCA_027342785.1 Acidimicrobiaceae bacterium | reverse complement strand
GGAACTCCACCGTGCTTGGTCGTGTTCGCTGCGCTCTACTCACGCCCCATCACCTGCGAGACAGAGAGGGTCGCCGCGAGATCGAACTGGTTGCCGAGCTGACCGGTGGAGACGTGATTGCTCTCGAGGTGAAGGCCACTGCTGCTCCCGATGCGGGCGACGCGCGCCACCAGGCGCGATGCCACTCCGGGATCCGCCTCCGGCGTGCTCCAGTGTGCTCCGGGGTGGCGGGCCCAGGGCCGCGAGGATCAGCCGGCGGGGATGAGCAGGCGACGAGCTGGGCCGGGCTGAAGCCAACGGAGAAGGGCTCGGACACCTCGAAATGTGCGTCGCCCGCCGTCCGGGCAACCTCTTCGTAATCTGCTCCGGCGAGGCGGAAAGCGACCACCGACGGTTCGTCGGGGTCCACGACCCAGTAGTGCGGGCATCCGTTCGCGGCATAGGCAGCCAACTTGGCGTTCAGGTCGTGCAGCCGGGTCGAGCGCGAGGAAACCTCGACCACGAGCAGCGGCGTGGCCCGCAGGGGACCGCCAGGATCGAAGTTAGCTTGGTGGAAGACGACCACGTCCGGCTCGTAGCACTCGATCTCGCTGATCCACCAGTCATAGGGGGCGGGCAGGACCTCTACGCCTGGTGGAGCGGCGTCGTCCAGGAGCCAGTAGATACGGCCAACAGCCAGCTGGTGCCGCCCGTTCGGCGAACGGGTAAGACCAGCACTGCTTCCCGCCACGCCCGCTCCCTGTCAGCTCACGAGTTGGTGGGCGCGCTGGTGTGACACGCCAAGGAGCTGGCCGACGTCGCGCAGCGCAATGCCCTGTTCGTGCAACTGCCTTGCAGCACTACGAACCTCAGCAGCCGCCGCCGCCTGAGCCTGCGCCGAGGCCGCCCGCAGCTCCTCGGAACGCCGGAGATGGTCCTGGACCCCGGCGGGAAGACGGATGTCGTACTCGACGACGACCTCCCCGGAGTCGCCGGTCATCACCACGATTAGATCCTTTGCCATGGTGTCCAGCTCACGCAGGTGTCGCGCCTGGGTCGAACCGACCCCATCGACGCGAACGAGCCAGAACCGACCGTCACGGGTCACCGTGGCCCGTTGACATCCTCCCCGGCATGAATGCCAGGGATTCCCGCTTCGGGACATGATCGCCTGGGCGTCATGCCGCATCCGATACTGCTGGACCATGGTCCTGCGGGTGGTTCACGGATGCGCCTCTGGCCACCTGACCAGGACTCGGCTTACGCCTGCCCGTGCTGTTCACCGGGTGCCCCCCGGCAATAATGAGAGCTTTCACTACGATGCGAGCCTCCGCTCGTCGCTCGATCTCTTCACTCGCCACCTTGTCGGCATGAGCCTGGTATCCGCAGTGCACACACGCGAACTCTCGACCGCACCCTCGTCGACTCTTCGGGTCCCGCATGTGGTATGCGGGACAGGTCTGCGAAGTGCCTGGAGCTTCTACGGGTACGTGCACAGAGCCGTACCAGGGGCACTTGTAGTCGAGCTCACGTCGACGCTCGCCTGGAATGTTGTCGAGGACCTCCCGTGGTTGTGCTTCTTCGCATAGGTGACCTGGCGGGCCTTACAGCGTTCGAGGCCGAGCAGGCGCTGCTTCTCGTGAACGGTGAGAGACGCTCGCATGAGGCGAGGCTCGTCCTCAGTTGAGAGGTACGCGGAGCACGCGACCCCGAAGTCGACACCACATCCGGGCTTCCCATCCGGCGGGGCTGCTTCGCGCGTCGCCGCTACCCCGAAGGACACATGCCAGACGCCGGCCTTCTTCGTGAAGGTCGCGTTGCAGATCGTCCCGCCCAAGGGCCTGCTCATCGACAAGCGCTGCCAGCCGAGCTTCGGGGGGCGGACCTCGCCCCATTTGCGGTTTAGCCTCCTCAGCTCTAGCGCCTGGCCAGGGAGGGAGAAGCGAAGCGTCCCAGAGCGCTTCTCGAAGGCGGGCGCACTCGCTGGATGAGCTGGGTTCCACCAGTTGTCGTACGCGGCATCGAGTTGGCGAAGGACCTGCTGGCCTGCTTGGGCTGGGAAGTCCCCGATCCAGTCGATCTCGGCCCGGGCTTCAGTGAGATCCCTGCTCTGGGCATCTGCCCGGAGGGTTTTTCGTCCATAGGACCAAGCAACCTTGCGCTGCTCCAGGGCGAGGTTGTAGATCGCACGACGGGTGTGCCCCCAGCTGGTCATCACGACATCGACATCGTCAGTCAGGTACAGGCGGTACTTGCGTCCCTCGTTGGCCGGCGGGTTCTTCCGTGGCGCCTTCTTGTGGCCGGTTCTAGCCATCGCGAGGACCGTAACAGGGGGGTGCATCACTGCCCTGGACGACAGCGACCGACTTGGCGCTTGGCGCTCATTGCGTGTTCGTGCTCCACGCCCACCTTGTCTTCGTGACCAAGTACCGCCACAAGGTGCTCCACAGGCGCCACCTGGACCGCCTGGAGGTGATCCTCCGGGAGCTCTGCGCTTCTCACGGCGTCTGGCTCGTCGAGATGAACGGGGAGGCCGAGCATGTCCACCTGCTCGTGAACATGCCGCCGAGCATCTCCATCAGCTACCTCGTCCACTCGCTGAAAGGCACCTCGTCGCGTGTGATGCGCAAGGAGCTCCCTGGACTCGCCCGGCACTACCGCCGGGACCGGGGGCTCTGGTCGGACTCCTACTTTGCCGGATCTGTCGGTGGCGCACCGCTCTCGGTCCTGCGCCAATACATAGAGTCCCAGGCCCGACCCACGTAACGACGGCGGCGCTTCACCCCCGGCATGAATGCCGGGGCACTGCGCCGCAGTTTGGTAGCAAGTGCCGGAGCGTGTGCTGCGGCGACGATCGCAAGTTCGGCCGGAGCAGCTGGCGAGAGCCAGCGTAGAAGATGTAGCGCGACTGATACAATGCGCTACATGAGCTCTCCCCTGTCGATTCGGTTCGATCCCAAAATCCTGGAGCGGTTGCGCCGACGTGCTCGGGCGGTGCCTGGTGCAACTCCGTCCGGTCTGGCGGAGCGGCTGGTAGACGAGGGCCTCAGGATGGCCGAGCATCCCGGGATCGTCTTCAAGGATGGCCCGAGCGGTCGGCGCGCCGCCTTGTCACTCGGTCCCGACGTCTGGGAGGTCGTCAAGGCGTCGAGCGAGGTGGACGAGCGAGGGGAGGCGGCGGTGTTGGCGGTTGCCGACATCCTCAACCTGGCTGAAGAGCAGGTGCGCTCAGCGCTGCGCTACTACGCAGACCACCAAGAGGAAGTCGATGCCGAGATCGCCCTTGCTGACGAGGAGTCCGCCCAGGCGGAGGAGGCCTGGCTGGTGCAGCAGCGCCTCCTCGCGTGAGCCCGCCGGTCGGGCCTGCGCTCGTACTCGACGAGATGTTCTCACCGGTGATCGCTCAGCAGCTGCGCGACAAGGGCCACGACGTCCTTGCAGTGGCAGCCGATACCATGCTTCGAGCCTTGGACGATGCCGAACTTTACGAATGGGCGCGCTCGAGCGGCCGGCGAGTCGTAACGGAGAACGCCAAGGACTTCAGGCCATTGCTCTGGCGCGAGGAAGGCAGAGCCGGACCTGGCATCCTGCTCACAAGCAGCAGGACCTTCCCCCGGAGCCGACGCTCTGTGGGACACCTGGTGGCAGCGCTCGAGAGTTGGCTGTGTCGGCCCGACGCTCTTAGCCGACCGCCCGAGGACCGGCTTGTGAAGCCTCGAGGCTTACCTTGATGAGTGAGGCCACGTGTGTGTCTTCGCCCACGCCGGGATCCACCGCCAGTGTGCGGGCCGGGGGACCAGCCGCGAGGACCAACAGGCGGGGATCAGCCGGCGGGGATCAACAGGCGAGGACCAACAGGCGGGGATCAGCCGGCGACGAGCTGGGCCGGGCTGAAGCCGACGGAGAAGGGTTCGGACACCTCGAAGTGTGCGTCGCCCACCACCCGGGCAACCTCTTCGTAATCTGCCCCGGCGAGGCGGAAAGCAACCACCGACGGCTCGTCGGGGTCCACGACCCAGTAGTGCGGGCACCCGTT
>DAHWPS010000016.1:0-9498 GCA_027342785.1 Acidimicrobiaceae bacterium | reverse complement strand
GGAGCGCCTCGTAGAGGGCAGGGCCGGAATGGCCGTCCGCCGCCGTGGTGCCCCGATAGGCGAGGAGGTCGCCCACCGCCGCCAGACGCGCTGCGTCGTCGTCGGCGTCGTAGAACCGCGTGAGCGGTACCGCTGCGAGGGCTCTGGCGTCCGCTTCGGTTCCGACCGAGGCCGGCTCACGTTGAGCGAGCGTGCCGCTGATCGTTTGGAAGGCGTTGGGCGTCTTACCCGAGAGCTGAGCGGCGAACTCGCGGGCGTAGTCCAAGTCTTTGAAGCTGGCGCTCGTGCAGATCACCTGGAGACGCTCAGCTGGTATGCCCAGGCGGGATCGGAGACGGCGCAGTAGGAGCCCCACCTCTGCACCGCCGGCTCCGCGGTAGAGGTGTGCCTCGTCCACGACAAGGAGCAGGCGCTGGTCGGGGTTCTTCTCTAGCCACGCTCGGGTGGCATCGAAGACGGGCCGTTCGAGGGGACGCATCAGCATGTACTCGAGCATCGAGTAGTTGGTGACCAAGAGATCCGGCGGGCCAGCGAGCACTTCGTGTCGGGTGAACAGCTCAGCGTCGTCGGGCCGGAGCACCGCTCGCACGAACTCGCCCGATTGGTTCTTCCAGTGCGTACCGCTCTTGCCGAACCACGCCTGGAGGTCGGGCTTGCTCGGCCACTTGCCGCGACTCTTCAAGTTCGCAACAAGGGCCGCCGCCTGGTCGTGTTCTGGCGAGGTCGGATCGTTCGACGCCTCGAGGAGCGCGATATAGAAGGTCTCGATCGACTTCAGCCGGACGGTGTCCTTCTTCACCTTACGGACACCGGGGTAGAGGGTCCGGCTCGTGTAGCGAGCGAAGCGGGCCGGCCGGCCGGCCCATGCCGTGAACTGCGCGCTCACCCGAGGGTCGCCCACGAGCAGCCGGAGCCGTCCAAGTTGATCGTTGACCAGGGCGTTCATCGGGTAGAGGAGAAGGGCCCTGACGGCGGGCGCCGCGAACGCCTGAGGGTTGCCTTCCGCCTCGGCGGCCAGCTGGGCAAGGATCGGGAGGAGGAACGACTCGGTCTTTCCCGAGCCGGTGCCGGTCGTGATGACCAAGCTCATCCCGTCCCGCAAGGTCGCTTCCAGCGCGGTCGCCTGGTGCTCGTAGGGCGGGTCGTACAGCAAGGCTGATCGCCCGTGTCCGGGATGGGCGAGCGAACTGAGCAGCGACTTGGCGACGCTGGGGATGTCGAGGTCAGCGAAGGAGCGGCCGACGGTGTAGCGGGGGGTGCTCTCGATGTATGGGGCCCGGAACAGGACGCCCTCTTGCTTCAACAGATCGTGCCGTTGGGCGACGAGGTCAGAGTTTCCGACGTGATAGGTCGCCTCGATGTACTCCTGGAGCGCCTGTCGAATGCCGGTGATCGTCTCGGCGATAGTTCTGGTGGTTGCCAACTAGGGTCCAGTCCTCTCGGATTCGGTGTCGGTGGACATCCACAGCCGTTGGGTGAAGAAGTCGAGTTCCTCGGCAACCTCGTTCGCAGGAAGGCTGTAGGAGAACAAGGCGCCCCTCGCGGCGAGCAGCGGGGTGCCGAAGAGATCGAGGCGTCGTTGCGCCCAACCTGGCAGGGGTGAGAAGAAGTCCAACGCCGTGTAAGCGGTATCGGAGGTGGGGCGGGATCGGACCCGCTGTTTGTGTCCCTGTTCGGCGTCGATGGCGGCCTGCAGTTCCCAGGCTTCGTCGGCGGCGGGGGCAAGGGAACCGAAGAGGGGGAGATCGACGAGCCGTGCGAAGCGACCATCGTCGAGCTGGGCTGCGCACCAAAGATCGGCGCCGTAGGCCTGCGGTCGACGCGCCACGAACACCCCGGAGTCCCCCGATTTCGCTGCTCGCCATCGCCCCCGGTAGTAGTCGACGGGCGCATCCGGGTCGATGATCCGGGCTCCGTCGATCTCGCCGGACGGACCGGCTGCGGCGAGGCGCGCCGCGTACTCGCCGACAACCTCGCTGGCAGATCGTAGGCGCGGGCTATGGAGCCACTGAGACACGCTTCGTTCGGCGATGTCGTTCGCGGCCATGAGCTCGTCGAGATCGAGTCCGGCTCGGAGGACTCGGAGGTGGCCGTCGAACTCGATGCGGCCCGCCAGGTCACTGGTGGCGAGCGGCTCGCCGTCCGGCCGAACACCGATCAAGACGTAGGCGCCGGAGCTTCGACGGATGAACGCCGGTTGACCCAGGTAGATGAGCCGCTTCGGACCGTCCGGGTCCGCGGATGGCAACTCGAGGAGATCGCCGACGCCGATGAGAGCGTCGAGCAGCGTCGCAAGCTGTGCGGGGACTGCTTCGTCGGAGCCGGGCAGTCCGCGGAGCGCGTCCAGAACCGTTCGAATGAGGGTCGCCGGCGTCGCTGGGCAGTGGAAGGAAGCGGCCCGGCGTAGCGACTCCGCCAGTGCCTCAGTCGAGAACAGATCCACCCCGGCATCGTTGAGTCCCAACGATGCGAGGGCGCGATCGGCTACTTGGTGGGATGAGAGGGCGACTACGCCCATGACCACCCTCGGTAGATCGAGGCCGGGTCGTCGTCATCGGAATCGAGATGGATGCCGAGGACGACGAATCTGGCGGCGCGGATAAGCACTGGCGACGTGATGACTCGATCGACCAAGGATGCCTTCTCGTCGGCGGGCCAACCCTCCAGCGATGACGGTTCGCTCGCCGCGCGCAAGAGAAACTCGCCGACGCGGCCGGCGTCATCGCGTACGTGGGTGCGATGGGAGAAGGCAGCGAGGACAGAGCCGAACTCCTGAGCACGCTTCTCTGGGTCGAGGGTGTCCCAGGCACTGAGTCGCCGGCTGATGGCGTCGGCGATGCCGCGTTGATAGTCCTCGGCGCCCACCGCCTCACGAAGCTCCTGGAAAACGAAGTTGTCGTAGCGGGTACCCCGCCGTTCAAGCTGCGACCATCGGGATCCCGCTGCGACCGACACGACGCCTGCCGTTAGGACCTGAAGGACCCTGCGCCGTTCGAATTCCGCGAACGGGTCGCCGGGCAAGGAAGCGGTCGCCCACTGCGCGCAGAGCTCCATCAAGGAGAGCATCTCGTCGGCGCTCCTCGGCCTGCTGGGTATGTCCGGTGCGGGAAGGGCGTCGCGGAGGTCGGACAGATCGCCGTGGACGTGGGGCGGCATGATGACGAGCGCTTGGAAGGTGTCGACTCTGGCGCGAAGGAGACCCCCGGCAGGCCAACGAAGCACCTCCGACACCGCGGAGTCCAGGGACTCCGCGGTGGCGGGCGAGCCGAAGGCGTACCGAGTCACTTCGGCGGCACTGCCGTCGGTGTTGTCCACGAGGTGCGCGTATGGGCCTGTTCGGTCACGTCGCAGCACCCAACGAAACGGCGAGAACTCTCGCTCGCACCGCAACTCGACCGATCCGAGATCGGGACTGCTCGCCGTGAGGGTGAGGACTTCCGACTCGTCGTAGCAGTGCTGGAACGCCCTCGAACTGCGGAGCTGGCTTGCCACCGTCTTCGACCACGTCGCAGCGTCAACCGGCGTGCGTAGCTTGACCCGTTCCGTGGCAAGAACGCCGCCCCGGATGCCTTCCAGGGTCGCGGCCACCGTGACCTCGGCACCGGTTGGACCGAGCAACTCGATGGGAGCGCGTCCCTCCCAGACGTCCTCCATGACCGGCGCCGGAGGATCGGCCAGCAGCACCAGCCCCTCTCGCGGCGAACCGCCCGAGGGACGGACCGGCGTGGTACGGACTATGACCGAGAGCGATCCCTCTGCCACTGCGCCGTCCACCCCAGCCGAGAGCAGCGCGACATCGACCGCGTGCGAGCCGACTTCGAGTCCGCTCAGCCCCACGAACAGCTCGTTCTCACCGAGAGGCCACTCGAGCATCTCCGTCTTCCCGTCCAGCCGGACGATGCACTGGGTGACGGTTCGCCCCGACTCGATGGCAATGACAACGTCGTCGCCCGCGAGGGAGGTGAGGCTGCCCTGTCCGTCCCAGTCGCTGGGGATGATGCCCGCGGGACGCACCGAGACGTCGGCAAGCACACCGATCCCCAAAGACGCCAGCGCGGCGGTGGCGCGCTCATCGAGGACCGCCGGTACCTGGACGATGTAGGCGCTGACGCCAGCCGTGGCGCACGGAGCCGTTACCACCCACGGTGGCCGACCGTCGGTCGGCAGGTCGGCCCGAATGAGTAGGACGTACAAGTTGCCGGGCCGAACCACTTTGCCGCGGACCTCGGTGGCCAGCCCCGGTTCTCGGACCCTGAAGAGCCAGGCTGGACCGGGGCTGAGGACGCAATGATCCGCGAGCAGGCGGTTTGCTGATGCCAGCGAGTCGCCCTCGAACTGCAGCAGCGGCACCTGGGAGGCGGGCCACTCATCGAGCCGGACGCGCTGATCGCCGGCCAAGAGCCGACCCCGAGCGAGAAGGCTCCTTCGCCCCGCCAGCCGGACGCGGGTGCCACGCAGTTGTTCGTAAAGGTCGGGCAGCTGCTCGGCCAGCAACGACAGGTCGGGCAGCTGGAGATAGACCTCCCACCCATGCTCCGAGAGCTGGACGAACACCCCGGGGTCGGCTCCTCGCGGAAGGCGCTCGACCGGCTGATTACCGCTTGCTGCACCATTGGTAGAAGGCGACCGGCGAAAGCCGCTCGTGCGGACGTGGTTCGCGGTGCTCTTCGCATCACGGAGCCACCGGCGGGCTTGGTGATGCTTCGAGAGGGAACCGACGATCCGCTGGAGCGTCGAGTCCACTAGATACGGAGAAGACTCGTTCTCGGGCGAAAGAAGCGCAGCCGCTACCTGTCCCAGCAGCGCCGCGTTCTGTGCGAAGTAGCGAAACCGCGAGGAGTAGTTGCCCGTGCGCGCCGCGAGGCGCCTCCCGAGGGAGGCGGGATCGGCGAGCAAGTCGCCCGTCAGACCCGTTCGGTACTCGAAGAGCAGGCGGACGAGATGTTGCTGGAGGTCGGTGGGCAGGACGGCATGAGTGATGGGCCAGCAGATGATCGAGAAGTGAGCTGCCCACGGACCGGCCGGGACGGCTCCCCCGAAGCGCGTGGCGAAGCGCTGGAACCCTTGGCGGATGAACTCACGGTCCTCGTAAGACCAGCCCGGAGTGCGCTGACTGAACATCGGCCAGTACTCGTCACCGGAGTAGTCGTAGCCCACCTCGGCTGCGTAGACGACGAAGGGCAACGAGGCGGCCATCGGCAGGTGGCGGCGGCCCACTGCGTCCCTCACCGTGGTCGACAGCAAGCTGAGTTCCAGGTCGGAGAGGCCGTGCTCAAGGGCGAACAGCGGGAACTCGCTACCGGCACTCTCGTCCCGCTGGCTCCGGAGCGCGGCGAAGTGAGCTTCGAGGCGTTGATCGAGCACGCTCAAGCTCGCGCGGCTGCCGGTCTCGCTCACGGCCTACACGACGCTTCGTCCAGGGGACATCTTCGACCACCGGATGGCCGAAGGAGCTTTCACAGCTCTCAAGTCTGCTGCACCCCTGTGACAGCCGGCCGAGATCGCGCCTGGAGTTCGGTCGCCCGGCCGTCGAACAAGTCCGTGACCAGGGTATTCGGTGTCCCGGTCCGGCCGGGGTCGCACTGGTACGGCGGTCGCGGGCGCGGCCGTCATGTACCGAAGGGGCCTGAGACCCCCTGATCCTGTAAGGACAGCCAACGCCGGCGTTCGGGGTGCCGGCACGATCATCGCTCGGTGGACTGAGCCCGTCCCTGCGCCGCTCGTGCCCGGCCGACTTGTACCAGCACACCGCTCGCGTTGAGCCGGAAGCGGGCCATGGTCTCGCTCGTGCCGTGCTCCTCGGCAATCCGGGCGGCTGTCTTGCCCTGGTAGGCGGCCTTGAGCAAGAGAGGGCGAGGCAGCAGCAGGCATCCCCCGAGCCAGTCGGCCTCCTCTTCCTGCTCGACGTCGCAGGTTACGAAGGACAACTCGCCGACTTTTTCGACGGTGCGCAGGGTGTGGCCTAGGGCGATGTGGGCCAGTTCGTGGGCCTGATTGCTCCTGGTTCTGCCCGGTGGGTGGAGAGGGTTGTAGACGACGACGCGGCGGCTATCGGTAACGCGGAAGGTCGCTGCCGAGAAGGCGTCGGCCTGTAGCTCCTGCAGTTCTCGTAGACGCTCGATCGGCACGAGCGCGTCGGCCGGCACCATCCGGACTCCGAGGTCATGCGCGAACGCCTCCAGCGGTACGGGTTCGCTCTCGGCACACCCGAGGCGCTCCCGGATTTCCGAAGCACGGCGCTCCGCCTCGCTCTTGAAGCCGCGTCGCACCGCAGACCTCTAGGCCCAGTCGTCGGAGTTTTCGAGCGCCTCCTGCATGTCGGCGAGCAGGTCGGCCAGGAGCCTCATCGCTGGAGGCGTGAACGTCTTCGCCGCGCGCAGGTGGACGGTAAGACGGCGCTCCTGCTGTTGGAGGGCGTCGTACATCGTGCGTACCAACGCGGCGATCTTCTCGGCGTCGTCGGGTGAGAGTGTCGGGTCGAGCCGGAGGTGCTCACTGATGACGTCCGGCGTGCTCACGGCACGAGTCGTGGGGAGCAAGAAGCGTTCGGGCGGGAGTCCGAGCCACTCGACGAGACGGCGGAAGGTGGCGAGATCAGGGGTTCGCCCTTGCTCGACCCTGCTCAGGGTCGCCACGGGTACGGCACACTGAGCACTCACCTCCCGGAGGCTCAGCCCCAGTTCGGACCGTCGCTGCGCCAGGAGCGGTGCCAGGTCGTCAAGTGGGTCGGCTGCGGTGGGCCCTGGTTGTCTCATCAACGGGACAGATGAATGTTCTCGTCCCGTCTCCGTGATACGCTTCTCACCAACGAGACAGAAGGTGTGTTCTGCACCACCAGGATTCTAAC
Source organism: Acidimicrobiaceae bacterium (assembly GCA_027342785.1). Taxonomy (GTDB): domain Bacteria; phylum Actinomycetota; class Acidimicrobiia; order Acidimicrobiales; family RAAP-2; genus JAJYWF01. The sequence goes on along the minus strand of DAHWPS010000016.1, from coordinate 2,651 downwards.
CAAGAGGAGGCGCTGTGACCAGCACCGAGACCCCCACCACCAGCGAAGACCACCGGGAGCGCGACTACACCATCGTCGTCGACGGCCAGAAGAAGGTCGTGCCGTCCGACCTCGTCAGCTACGTCGAAGTGGTCGAGTTGGCGTACCCCGGCCAGTCCGGCGACCCGAAGTACACCTTCACGGTGACCTTCCGCCACGCGGCCGGGGAGAAGCACGAGGGCACGTTGCTGCCCGGCCAGACGGTCCGCGTGAAGAAGGAGGGGACCGTCTTCAATGTCACCCGCACCACCAAGTCGTAGCCCCGATCTCCAGCAGCTGCGGAACGAGGGGTACGAGATCTCGGCGACCGATCGGGGGCACCTCGTGCTCCGCCACGTGCCCTACGTCAACAGCCAGCGACAGGTGGGGCACGCGGAGATCATCTCGAAGCTGACGATGGCCGGTGAGGTGACGGCGACCCCGGTCACCGACCACGTGGCGTTCTGGACGGGGGAGACCCCCTGCAATCAGCACGGCGTGCCTCTGCCCAACATGGTCAACCCCGGCCAGCACCAGCTCGAGCCGGGGCTCACCGCGTCGTGCAGCTTCTCCTGCAAGCCGGAAACTCCGTACGCGGACTACTACGTCAAGATGACGACCTACGTCGCCATGTTGGAGGGGCCGGCTCAGGTGATCGACCCCACCGCCACGGCACGGACCTACCGGGTCGTGGAAGACGAGGACGTCGACTCGCCCTTCGTCTATCCGGACACCGCGTCGAGCCGCGCCGGCATCGCGGCACTGACCGATCGCCTTCGGGGGCAGCGCCTGGCGATCGTCGGTCTGGGGGGGACGGGGTCGTACATCTTGGACCTCGTCGCGAAGACGCCGGTGAAGGAGATCCATCTCTTCGACGCAGACGACTTCCTCTCCCACAATGCCTTCCGAGCCCCTGGTGCCGCCCCCATGGCCGTGCTGAACACCCGGCCCAAGAAGGTCACGCGGCTGGCCGAGATCTACTCCGTACAGAAGCGTGGTATCGAGCCCCACCGGTACGCCATCACGGCGGACAACGTCGAGGAACTGCGGGGGTTCGATTTCGTCTTCCTCAGTATGGAGGGCGGCACGGTCAAGCGCTGCATCGTCGAGCGACTGACGGAATGGGAAATGGCCTTCATCGACGTCGGGCTGGGGTTGAAGCAGAACAACGACCTGTTGACCGGGGTGCTGCGGATTACCACGAGCACTCCCACAAAGCGGGACCACGTAGCCAGCCGACTCGACTTCAGCGATCCAGGGCCCGACGACATCTACGACGCGAACATCCAGATCGCCGACCTGAACGCACTGAACGCGGCTCTGGCGGTCGTCAAGTGGAAGAAGCTGAACGGCGTCTACGCCGACCTGGAGCGGGAGTGCTTTACGGCGTACACGCTGGATGGCAATCACATCGTCAACGAGGACCTCGCGAGGTGAGGGTCAACTCCGTCAAGCCGCGATTCGTCGAGTTCGTGCCCGACACATTGGAGGAGGGCATCGTCTACGTCTCGATCGAGTACGGCGCGGTAATCCACAGCTGCTGCTGCGGCTGTGGTGAGAAGGTCTCGACGCCCCTGAGCCCGGCGCAGTGGAGCATCACCTATGACGGCCAGCGGATCTCACTGTGGCCGTCAGTGGGGAGCGGCGCACTGCCTTGCAACTCCCACTACATCATCAGTCGTAACCAGGTCCAGTGGGCGTCGTCGCTCACGCAGGCGCAGACCCAAGCTGCTCAGCGGCGCGACCGCTCCGACCTGGTCGAGCATTACGAGTTCCAAGTCGCCGAGGCTCAAGAGCACGCGAACTGGCGATCCCGGATCAAGAGATGGCTCCGGCGCACTTCCTCAGGGCAAGGCTAAGGGCTGACCTCATGGTGCCGTTCATCTAGCCCGCCGACGTCAAAGTCCAGCTCGAAGCCGATGGATGACGTTCTCGGCACCGACAGGCTTCGCTGTCGATGCGACCCGAGGTTCGCCTGTCACGCCATCGATCGAGGTACCTGACCGTCGGACGGGCGGGACAGCGTCGACACTCCTACAGGGACCCCGATACGCTGGCCGCTCGTGTAGCCCTCACCATCCGAGGGCCGTCGGCACGAGCTTCCCGCGCCGAGCGAAGGCGAGGTAGGCGCGCTCGAAGGCCATCTTGGCGACGAGCCAGGGTCGTCCATCGGAGACCGTCGGGATGCGGTTGCGCGGCGGGCGGACGGGGTCGACGGCGAGGTAGGCGGCGCGGTCGCCCATGTCGAGAATGCAGCGGGCCGACAGCTCGGCGCTGCGGGCTTCGTGGCCTTGGAGGCGCGCCGCGAGGTCGGCGGCGGCGATCTTCGCCATCTGCTCGGTCATGTGACCGGTCTTCGGGAAGTTCACCGACACCGCGGTGGCGTCGACCGGCGGGAGAGCGACGGCGACGCCGACGGCGTAGACACCGTCGGCTACCGCATGGCGGTAGTGGTCGTCGACGGGCACGAAGCCCTTCGGGTTGGCAAGTCCTTCGCTCGCAGCGACCGCCTCGACGCCGGCGAGGGGCGGGATGATGATCGAGCACACCGAGGGAGTCGGGGCTGCGTCGGCCGTCTCGACGGCGTCCTCGGTGATCCGCGTGATCGTGGCCGAGGTGCGATAGGCGATGTC